>NZ_CP034328.1:0-300000 GCF_003940805.1 Tabrizicola piscis | reverse complement strand
CAGCGCCATCGTGTTGGTTGCGGTAAAGCAGCCCGCACAGCCGCAGGCATGTTCCTTCAGCGCATCGACATGCGGGGCCGAGTCGGTGCCAAGGAAATAGCGCGGTGAGCCCGAGGTTGCCGCCTTGCGCAGAGCCAGCCGGTGCTTTTCGCGCTTGGCCACCGGCAGGCAGTAGTAATGCGGCCGGATCCCGCCCGCCAGGATGTGGTTGCGGTTCAGGATCAGGTGATGCGTGGTGATCGTCGCGGCCAGCCCGTCGCCCGCTTCGGCGGCATAGGCCACGCCTTCTTCGGTGGTGATATGTTCCATCACGACGCGCAGTTCCGGCAGGCGGCGGCGCAGGGGGGCCAGCACCGTGTCGATGAACACCGCCTCGCGGTCGAAGATGTCCACCTGGGCATCGGTCACTTCGCCATGCGTGCACAAAGGCAGGCCGATGTCGGCCATCTTCTCCAGCACCGGCATCACGCGGGTCAGGTCACGCACGCCGGATTGCGAATTGGTCGTCGCCCCCGCCGGATAGAGCTTGACCGCCTTGACCAGCCCCGAAGCCGCGGCTGCCGCCACATCGGCCGGGTCGGTGCCTTCGGTCAGGTAAAGCGTCATCAGCGGCTGGAACGTGGCTCCCTCGGGCAGGGCGGCCAGAATCCGGTCGCGGTAGGCGGCGGCGTCCTTTGCCGTCACCACCGGTGGAACCAGATTTGGCATGATGATCGCGCGGGCAAAATGCCGGGTGGTTTCCGGCAAGACGGCGCGCAGCATCGCCCCGTCGCGCAGATGCAGGTGCCAGTCGTCGGGGCGTTGGATCACGATCTCTTGCATAAGCGCGGGGTAACGCAATCCAGACCCCATTGCCAGACCCTTGCCGTGCTAAACCGCCCGGATGCGCCAGCACTGGACCCGATTGATGCACTACCCCACCGCCGTTCTGTCCTTGGCCCTGTCGACCCTGCCTGCCTTGGCCGACGGGCCGCCATCGGCCTGCACAACCCAACGCGACATGGTCGAGATGGTGGCCTGTGCCACCCACCACCTCGCCATGGCCGAGCGTCAGCTTGGCGAGGCGCTGACCGACCTGCGCAGCCGTTTTCCGCAAACCGCCACGCAACTCGATCACGCGCAAGCGGCCTGGGCCAGCTACCGCGACGCGACCTGCTACTTCGTCGCCGATCCGTCCGACTATGGACGCGGCACCGAAGCGATCCTGATTGAGCTTGCCTGCAAACGCAGCGAAACCTTGCGCCGCGCGGCCGACCTGCGCCAGATGTTCACCGACTGACGCCTGAAAGGACCTTCCATGCTTCGTGTTCTGCTTGCCACTGCCAGCCTAACCCTCGTCGCCCTGCCTGCAGCGGCCCAAACGCCGGACTGCGCCAACGCCATGGCGCAACGCGACCTGAACATCTGCGCCGAACAGGACTGGCAAGCGGCGGATGCCGATCTCAACCGCGCCTACCAGCAGGTCATGGCCGAGATGAAGGCAATGGACACTGCCCTGCCGCCGGAATTGCAGGGGGCCGAAACCGCGCTGCGCAGCGCCCAACGGGCCTGGATCACCTACCGCGATGCCAATTGCACCGCTGCCGGCTTTCCCATGCGCGGCGGGTCGGCCGAACCGCTTCTGGTCTATGGTTGCCTGCGGCAGATGACCCTTGACCGGACCGAAGAGCTTCTGGCCCTCGTCGCCTACTAGGCCCCCGTCGACGCCCCGGCGTTCAGCCCTCGCCCGTCAACTCTGCCAGCCGCCGTACAAAGCGCGGCGCGTTCAGCCGTGACGTCACCGACCGGCAGATCTTGATCTCGCGCATCCGGTGCCCGCTCAACCGGGCCGAGGCAAGGATTGACCGCAGATAGCTGCCATTCGACCGCCGCCCGCGCCACAGCCAGGCAAAATACGAGGCCGAGAATTTGCCATCCATCGCCGCCTCAAGGATCCGGTCCAGCACGCGCATTTCGCGCAGGGTGTCCTCCGTCCCCTCGCCGGTATAGCGGGCGAAGAGGGGCGTCACCCAAGGCCGCTGGAACAGCGCTGCATGCATTGCATCCGGCCGGTGCAAGGGATCATGGATCAGCCACACGCGTGAGGCGCTTTCGGTCATGTCCGGCGCATAGCCATAGCGGCTGCGGAAATTGATCCGCCGGGCGATCTTGTGGCGTTCGTCCCAGCCGGCCAGCGCCGGGTCCAGCGTGGCGCGGGGGGCCACCAGCACCAGCTCGGCCCCGGGCGCGGTGATCGAGAACGCGGCCGCGGCATAGCCCGCGGGGCCCGCGCCATAAAAGATCACCCGGTCGAAGTCTTCCAGAAACCCGTCATCGGCCAGCCGGTCGAAATAGCGAAACACCGCAGGGTCGCGCCACCAGGTCTCGCCCTCTGCCAGAATGGTCAGCAGCGACCAGCCCCGCGCCTTGGCCAGTGCGAAATGTTCCGGCAGGTTGTCTTCGCGTTCCCGCAAGGTCGCGGCGTCTTCGAAGGTGACCAAGAGGATGGGCCGTTCTTCCGCAAAAAAGGCCCAGTGCCTGTCACCCAAGGCAAGAAAATCGCCGTCGCCTTCGGCGATGGCCAACATGGCAGTCTGCCAGTCAGGATGCGCGTCCGAATCGTCCACAGCCACCCTTATCTCACGCCGTTGCCGTTCCTTAACACATGCGAATGTGGGATAAAAATCCAAGGTCGACAAGGTCTTGCAGCCTGCTATCCGCCGCACAATCCCCGGGAGAGTCGGGAAACTGTTTCCGTCTCCTGTCGGTCTGCAACCACAGCGGTTGTGCCGGGCGGGCCGATCAACCCTCGGTCAATCCGGGCGCCAGAAAGGGCCGCCAGATGCTTGCCGCCTCAGATGCAGACAGGGCACGGGTCGGGGGGGTCATCAAGAGCCGCCCATACAGCGCGCGCCAGCTTTCCTCGGCCATCAGCTGGCGAAAGCGGACCTGCCGCCAGACCACCGCCCTGTCATGCAGCACGCCCAGCACCGGATCGGCCCGCAATGCGGCCAAGGCTTGGGAGCTGTCCAGCCGCTGGATCGACAGATCCTCGACATCGCAGAAGTTGCGGTCCACCCAATAGGCCATGTCGAAGGTCGATGCCTCGCGATTGGCACGGCCCCGGTCGGCCTTGACCAGATAGCCCTGCATCGACCCCAGCGCGTAGTGGTTCAACTGGACCAGCCCATAGGCATCGCGCCCCACATCAACGAACAATCGCGCGCTGTGATAGGCCGGGGGCAGGCGCTTGCCCGATCCGTCGAACCAGCGCTGCCCGGCCAGCCGGTCCCGGTCCGGGTTGCGGGGGCGGTGGACGCCCAGCTTGCCGTAGGTCCCGTCATTGCGAAACAGCGTCTTGAACAGCACCGCCCGCCACGGCCAGTGCAACACGGCGGGTGCGGCGCGAGTGAAGGTTTCCGTCACCCGCCGGTCCTCGATCGCAACCACCCCGCCATTGCCGAACAGCCGCCACGTCAGCGGAATGGCCGTCGCCTCCGGCAACGCCGCCAGCAGCGCCGGGATCGTCCGGTCGCCGACATGGATGTTCACGAACTCATCGATATCAATCGGCAGCACCCAATCCGCCCCGGTGACCAAAGGGTGCCGGTCGGCCTGCTTCAAGGCCGCCCATTGCGGGCCTTGCGGGTAGGGTCCGGGGTTCGGCAGATGGGTCAGCCAGCCCAGCGCCTGCAGCCGGTCCAGCATCGCCTCGGTGCCATCATCGCAATCGTTGGAAAAGACCAGAAAGTCCGTCACGCCACAGGACCGATGATGCGCAAGCCATTCCAGAAGGAACGCGCCCTCGTTCTTCACTGTCAGAACGGCGGTGATCTTCATCGCGTCCTGACCTTCATCCCATCCGGACTTTCATTCTGGCCCAAATATCCCCGCCGGAGGCTGCAACGCCCGCAAACGGCGCGCCGGTCAGGCGGTTAGCACGACCGGCGCAAACACCCTATCAGAAAAACGCCTGCAACCCGGTGATCGCCCGGCCAAGGATCAGCGCGTGCACATCATGCGTGCCCTCATAGGTGTTCACCGTCTCAAGGTTCACCATATGGCGCATGATCTGGAAATCTTCCTGAATGCCGTTGCCGCCATGCATGTCCCGCGCCCAGCGCGCGCAATCCAGCGCCTTGCCGCAGTTGTTGCGCTTGACGATCGAGATCATCTCCGGCGCGGCATTGGCATCGTCCAACAGCCGCCCGACCCGCAGCGATCCCTGCAGCCCCAGCCCGATCTCGGTCAGCATGTTGGCCAGCTTCAGCTGGAACAGCTGGGTCTGCGCAATCGGCTTGCCGAACTGCTTGCGGTCCAGCCCGTATTGCCGCGCGGCATGCAGACAGAACTCTGCCGCGCCCATCACGCCCCAGCTGATGCCATAGCGCGCCCGGTTGAGGCAGCCGAACGGGCCCTTCAGCCCCTCGACAAAGGGCAGAAGCGCGTCATCGCCCACTTCCACATCCTTCATCACGATCTCGCCCGTGACACTGGCCCGCAAGGACAGCTTGCCCCCCACCTTGGGAGCGGACAGACCCTTCATCCCCTTCTCCAGGATGAATCCCTTGATCCGCCCGCCATGCGCCTCGGACTTGGCCCAGACCACGAAGACATCGGCAATCGGCGCGTTGGAAATCCACATCTTCGCGCCGTTCAGCACAAAGCCGTTGGCCGTCTTCTTGGCCGTGGTCTTCATCCCGCCGGGGTCAGACCCCGCATCAGGCTCAGTCAAGCCGAAACAGCCGATCCATTCGCCCGTCGCCAGCTTTGGCAGGAACTTCTGCCGCTGCGCTTCGGTGCCATAGGCATAGATCGGGTACATCACCAGACTGGACTGCACGCTCATCATGCTGCGATAGCCGCTGTCGACCCGCTCCACTTCCCGGGCGACAAGGCCATAAGCCACATAGGACGCGCCAAGCCCGCCGTATTCTTCGGGCACCGTCACGCCCAGAAGGCCCATCTCGCCCATCTCGCGGAAGATGCCGGGGTCGGTCGTCTCCTCACGATAGGCCGCCACCACGCGCGGCTGCAGTTTTTCCTGCGCATAGGCCCGGGCGGCATCGCGCAGCATCCGTTCCTCTTCGGTCAACTGGTCGTCCAGCCGGAACGGGTCTTCCCAGTCGAACCGGCCAAGATCCGGGGCGTCCTTCGATTTCAGCTTCGGTTGCGCGGTCGGGGCATCAAGCATGGCAAACCTCCATCATTGCCCGCATCCTTGCACGAAACGCCCCCGCGCGCTATCGAAAGCCCTGCGCGACTTCATGAGGGGAACTCATAATGCTGCCCCGCCGCTACCTGCCCGCCATCCCGGCCCTGACCGCGCTTGAGGCGGTTGATCGCCTTGGCACCGCCTCTGCCGCAGCCGAGGAACTTAGCCTCACCCAAGGCGCGATCAGCCGCGCGCTTCAGGGGCTTGAGGCGCAGCTTGGCGTCAGCCTGATCCTGCGCGAACGCCAGCGCCTGCGGCTGACCCCAGCAGGGCGCGACTATGCGGCAGAGGTGCGAAAGGCCCTGCATCTTCTGGCCTCCGCCTCCCTCACCTTGCGCGCCAACCCGACCGGCGGCAGCCTGAACCTTGCCATCCTGCCCGCCTTCGGGATGCATTGGCTTGCCCCCCGCCTGCCGCGCTTTACCGAGGCCCATCCCGAGGTCACCCTGAACCTCTCCACCCGACTGCGCCCCTTTGACTTTGCCGGGTCCGGCTTTGACGCCGCCATCCATTATGGCCGGCAGGACTGGCCGGGGGTCGCCGCCCTCAAACTCATGGATGAGGATGTGCTGGCCGTCGCCTCACCCAGCCTTGTGCCCGGGCCCCTTGCGCAAGCCGCAGACATCCTGACCCTGCCGCTGCTCCAGATGGAAAGCCGCACCGGGGATTGGGGCCGCTGGCTGGCGCATCACGGGGTGACGGGACAGCGGCCACCCGGCATGCTCTTTGACCAGTTCGCCACCATGGCCCAAGGCGCGGTGCACGGGCTTGGCCTTGCCCTCTTGCCCACCTTCCTCATCACCCGTGAACTGGCGGAAGGTCGGCTTGTCCCGGTCTTTGGCGGCCCCATCCCCGCCCTTGGCAGCTACTACCTCGTCTGGCCCAAGGACCACCCACCCCGTGCGCCGCTGCTGTCGTTCCGCGACTGGCTGGCCGGTCAAGCGCACCCCCAGACGCACCCCGAGACGCACCCTTGACCGCAGGCCCCCCCGCAGGTCAGCATGGTCGGGCAGGAGGACCCCCTTGACCGCCATTCCCCAAAGTATCGACGCCGTGGAAACGCTGCTGGCCGGGCAGGGCTATGTCGCCTCCCGCGCGCTTGCGACCGTTGTCTTCCTGTCCCTCAAACTCGGCCGACCGCTGTTTCTGGAAGGCGAGGCTGGCGTCGGCAAGACCGAGATTGCCAAGACCCTCGCCACCGCCCTTGGCCGCCGCCTGATCCGCCTGCAATGCTACGAAGGGCTGGACGCATCCTCTGCCGTTGCCGAATGGAACTTCGCTGCCCAGATGATCGCCATCCGCACGGCCGAGGCGACCGGGGCAGGCGACCGCGACGCCCTCAAGACCGAGCTTTTCACCGAAGACTACCTGATCGAACGCCCGCTGCTGGCCGCCATGCGCCCGCAACCCGGCGGCGCGCCCGTCCTGCTCATCGACGAGCTTGACCGCACGGATGAACCGTTCGAGGCGTTTCTGCTCGAAGCCCTCTCTGACTTTCAGGTCACCATCCCCGAGTTTGGCACGATCAAGGCCCCAGAACCCCCCATCGTCATCCTCACCTCCAACCGCACCCGTGAAGTGCATGACGCCCTGAAACGCCGCTGCCTTTACCACTGGGTCGACTACCCCGCCTTCGACCGCGAACTCGCCATCCTGAACGCCCGCGTCCCCGAAGCCCAGGCCACCCTCAGCCGCGAGGTCGTGGCCTTCGTCCAGGCGCTCCGCCGTGAGGACCTGTTCAAACGCCCCGGCGTGGCTGAAACCATCGACTGGGCCAAGTGCCTCCTTGCCCTCGACGTCGTGCAACTCTCGCCCGAAGTCATCGCCGACACCCTTGGCGCCATCCTGAAATACCAGGACGACATCCAGAAACTGCAGGGCCTCGAAACCACCCGCCTCCTTGACCAGGTCCGCCGCGAAGTCGCCGCATGACCTTTCATTCTGGCCCAAATATCCCACGGGGAGCGCGAGGGGTGTGAAACCCCTCGCTCCGACGATGGCCACCTACGCCCCCCTCGACATCCCCGAAGACGGCAAACTCGCCCACAACATCACCCATTTCGCCCGCGCCCTGCGCAAGGCGGGCTTGCCCATCGGCCCCGGTCGCATCATCGACACCATCCGCGCCGTCGAAGCCGCGGGCTTCACGCGGCGTGAGGATTTCTACCACACCCTGCACGCCTGCCTTGTCAGCCGCCCCGAACACGCCCGCACCTTCGCCGAGGTGTTTCGCCTGTTCTGGCGCGACCCGCAATTCCTTGAACACATGATGTCGCTCCTCATCCCGCAGGTGAAGGGCGTGCAGGACGACCGCCCCGCCGCCCCCGCCGAACGCCGCGCCGCCGAGGCGTTGCTGGACGGTGCCCTTCCCCCGCCGCCGCCTGCGGATCAGGCGCAAGGCGAAGAGATCACCATCGACGCCACCGCCACCCAATCCGCCGAAGAACGCCTCCGCACGCTCGACTTCGAACTGATGTCCACGGCGGAAATGGCCGAAGCCAAGCGCATGCTCGCCCGGCTGTCCCTTCCCGTGAAACCCCTTGTCACCCGGCGCAGCCGCGCCGCAACCCAAGGTGCCGCCATCGACTTGCGCCGCACCCTGCGCCAAAGTCTGCGGCACGGCGGCGAAATCACGTCGCTCGCCCGCAAGGCCCCGGTGACGCGCTGGCCGAACCTGATTGTCCTGTGTGACATCTCCGGTTCCATGGCCGACTACAGCCGCATGGTGCTGCACTTCGTCCACGCCGTTGCCAACCGCAAGGGGCAGGGCTGGGCCAAGGTCCATGCCTTCACCTTCGGCACGCGCCTGACCAACATCACGCGCCACCTTGCCCGCCGGGATGTCGACGCCGCGCTAAGTGCTGCCGGCGCGCAGGCGCAGGACTGGTCCGGCGGCACCCGGATCGGCCCCTCGATCCGCGCCTTCAACCGCGATTGGTCGCGCCGCGTGCTAGGGCAGGGCGCTGTCGTCCTCCTGATCACCGATGGCCTTGACCGCGACGACAGCGGCCTGCTCGCGACTGAGATTGAGCGTCTGCACCTCTCCTGCCGCCGCCTGATCTGGCTGAACCCGCTCTTGCGCTGGACGGGCTTTGCCCCCAAGGCGCAGGGCATCCGCGCCATGCTGCCGCATGTCGACAGTTTCCGCGCCGGCCACAGCATCGCCTCGCTCGAAGCCCTTGGCGCGGCCATCTCTGACCCCGGCGACAGTGGCGACAAGGCCCGGCTGCTTGCCCTTCTGCGCGACTAGGCGGCGCTTTGCCGACCGCTATCGTCTGGCAGTGCCGTGATATCGCATATCAAGCAGAAGCTGGGTCATCTGCTTGTATCGGGTCCCAAGGGAACCGGATCGAGTCGTCCGGGTTTCCCCTTCGACCATCATCATGAGGAATGGTATGAGAAAGCTTCTGATCTCCACGACAGCCCTGTCCGTTGCGCTGTCCCCCGTGGCCACGTTCCCGGCTTATGCCCAGACGCTGGCTGAAGACGGGTCCGTGGTCGGTGCCGATGGTTCGGTGCTTTGCATGCCGACGGCAGATGCCGCCTGTGACCTTGACGCCATCATTCAGGCCCAGCAAGCCGCCGAAGCCGCGGTAGCGGCCGAAGCTGCCGCCGCCGAGGCTGCAGCCGCCGCGCAGGCTGCTGAAGCCGCCGCGCAAGCCGAAGCCGAAGCCGCCGCGCAAGCTGCCGCCGAAGCAGAAGCCGCCGCTGCTGCTCAGGCCGAGGCTGACGCTCAGGCCGCCGCCGCTGCTGAAGCCGCAGCCGCCGCCGAAGCGGAAGCTGCCGCGCAAGCCGCCGCCGAGGCGGAAGCTGCCGCCCAGGCCGAAGCTGATGCTGCCGCCCAAGCCGCCGCTGATGCAGATGCCGCCGCCCAGGCCGAAGCTGCAGCAGCTGCCCAAGCCGCCGCCGATGCCGAAGCCGCGTCGCAGGCTCAGGACGCTGCTGCCGCTCAGGCCGCTGCAGAGGCTGAAGCCGCCGCACAAGCCTCGGTCGAGGCTGAAGCCACCTCGCAGGCAGCCGATGAGGCTGGCGTCGAAGCCGCAGTCGAAGCCGACGCCGCCGCCGAGCCAGAGGCAGAAGTTGCCGCCGATCCGGTGATCGAACCGGTCCAAGAAACAGATGCAGAGGCCGCTGTTGAGGCCGACGCGACCGCTGAGACGGACGCCGATGCTGCCGCGCAAGCCGAAGCGGATAAGGCTGCCGCCGATCTGGAAGCAGCCCTGCAGGCTGAAGCCGACGCAGCAGCCCAAGCCGAAGCTGACGCTGCGGCGCAAGCGGAAGCCGATGCAGCAGCCCAAGCCGAAGCTGATGCTGCGGCCCAAGCCGAAGCTGACGCAGCCGCGCAGGCCGAAGCCGATCCGGTCCTTGAAACCGAAGCGGAAGCCGAAGCCGAAGCTGCAGCCGAGGCGGAAACCGCTGCCGAACCCACCGAAGAAGCCGTTGCCGAACCGACTGACGAAACCGCTGCCGAACCGACCGACGAAGCCGTCGCCGACGTGCCAGCGGACGCCACAGTCAACCCCGACACGGGCGAAGTCATCGATCCTGCGGCCGCAGCCGCAGCCTTGGCTGAAGCCGAGGCAGAGCTTGCCATCTCGGACACCGGTGAAATCGTCGACCCTGCCGCCGGTCTGCGCACCGCCGAACCGGACGCAGTCGAGGCTGAACCCATCGACGCGCCCGTCGTGTCCGAAGCCGAGGTCGAAAGCCTGACCGAGCTTCTGACCAGCGATCCGACCGCCATCAACCCGGAATCCCTGGCCGCTGCCGCCACGGTTGCTGCCACTGATCCGAACGCCGAACCCGCCGCCGATGGCACGGTCGCGCCGCCGGTCAACCCGGACGACCTGATCGGCTCCGTGACCGAAACCGTCACCGAAGACTCGGTTCGGACGTCGAGCGAAGAATTCGCCGCAGCACCCCGCCGCCGCGATGACGGCCGCAGAAGTGGCCTGTCCGATCTTGAAAAGGCCGGTCTTCTGGTTCTCGGTGCCCTCGCCGTCGGTGCGATCATCAAGAACAACAACGAAGCCCAGGAAGACCGCCGCGTCGTATCAAACACGGGCGACCGCGTTGTCGTGCTGAACCCCGACGGCACCTATCAGGTGCTCAAGGACGACGATACGGTGATCCGCCGCCCCGGCTCCACCGTGCGGACCGAAACCTTCCGCGATGGCTCGACCCGTACGATCGTTGAACGGCAGGATGGCACCCAAGTGGTGACGATCCGCGATGCCACCGGCCGCGTGCTGCGCCGCGCGACCTATGACGACCTTGGCCGCGAACTTGTGCTGATCGACGATCTGCAGCGCGAAGAAGTGGTCATCGTGCGTGACCTGCCGACCCCCCGGTCGCGGATCGTGATCTCGTCCAAGGACGATGACACCGCCCTGAAGCGCGAGCTTGCCGCCCTTGAGGCAGACCGCGCAGGTCGCAAGTTCTCGCTCCGCCAGATCCGCGAGATCCCGCAAGTGCGTGCCCTTGCGGCGGTGATCGACACCGACAACGTGACCTTCGCCAGCGGATCGGCCGCCATCCCGGCCTCCGAAGCCCGCGACCTGGCCGACCTTGGCCGCGTCATGCAGGACCTGCTGGAGGAGAACCCGGGTGAAGTGTTCCTCGTCGAAGGCCACACCGATGCGACCGGCAAGGCCGCGATGAACCTTGCGCTGTCGGACCGGCGTGCGGAATCGGTGGCGCTGGCGCTGACGGAATACTTCGACATCCCGCCGGAAAACATGGTGGTCCAAGGCTATGGCGAGACCGAACTTCTGGTCGACACCCAAGCCAACGAACCCCTGAACCGCCGCGTCGAAGTGCGGGTCATCACCCCGCTGATGCGGACGGCTGTCGTGCAGTAACCCGCACGTCAGCTACAGTCACAAGGCCGCCGGTCCCCCCGGCGGCCTTCGTCATTTCAGTGGCAAACCGCCGCCCCGGGACGCATACTTGGCGCATAAGGAGTCCCCGATGACCCGCGCCACGCATGACCAGATCCCCGAAGCCGCCCTTGCCTGGCACCGCGCCGGCGCGGGTGCAGCCCTTGCCACTGTGGTGGAAACCTGGGGCTCTGCCCCGCGCCCCGCCGGAAGCCAGCTTGCCATCTCCGGCACGGGCGACATGGTCGGCTCCGTCTCGGGCGGCTGCGTCGAAGGCGCCGTCGTGACCGAGGCGCTGGAGGCGCTGACCGACCGCACCCCCCGCCTTCTGACCTTCGGCGTCAGCGATGAGACGGCCTTCGCCGCTGGCCTTGCCTGTGGCGGCACGATCCGCATCCTTGTCGAACCCGTCGGCGATGGGGCCACTGCGCTCCCCGAGCCGATCCTGGCCGATCTCGTCACCGCCCGCGCCGCCGCCCGTGCCGCCGCCCTGGTCACCACGCTTGCCACCTGGACCCGCCAGCTTGTCACCCCCGGTCAGGACGCGGCCGTGGACGCCCGCCTGAAATCCGACCGCTCAGGAATGGAGGAGGACGGCCGCTTCATCGCCGTCCACAACCCGCCCCTGCGCCTGATCGTTGTCGGCGCGGTCCATATCGCCCAGCCCCTGCTGACCATCGCCCGCGAATGTGGCTATGCCTGCACCCTGATCGACCCCCGCGCCGCGTTCGGGTCCAGCGAGCGCTTTCCGGGCGAGACACTGCTGGACGACTGGCCGGATGAGGCGCTGGCAAGCCTTGCCCCTGACGCCCGCACCGCCATCGTGACGCTGACCCATGACCCCAAACTTGACGACCCCGCCATTCACGCAGCCCTGAAATCACCGGCCTTCTACCTTGGCTGCCTTGGGTCAAAGAAAACCCACGCCAAACGGCTGGACCGGCTGACAGCGGCGGGCTTCACGCCCGAGGAGAACGCCCGAATTCACGCCCCCGTCGGTCTGGACATCGGGGCGAAGTCGCCTGCGGAAATCGCGGTCAGCATCATGGCCCAGATCACCCAGACCCTGCGTGCCTGATGCAGTTCGGCCCGGTTCCCCTGCACATGGCCCAAGGCGCGATCCTGGCGCATTCCGTCGCGCTGGCCGATGGTCGGCTGCGCAAGGGGTGCATCCTTGGCCCTGCCGATCTTGCCCGCCTGCAGGCCGCCGGGCTGACCACCGTGACGGTCGCCCGGCTTGACCCCGGGGATGTGCCCGAAGATGGCGCGGCCACTCGCCTGGCCACGGCCCTGGTGCCCGACCCGGCAGGGGCGGGTCTGGCCCTGTCGCAGGCCCATACTGGGCGCGTGAACCTGAATGCCGCCTATCCGGGCATCCTGGCCTTTGACCCAGCCGCCATCCATGCGCTGAACCGCGTCCACCCCGCCATCACTCTGGCCACGCTGCCGCCCCTGGCCCGCGTGGCCCCGGGGCAGTTGTCGGCCACCGTCAAGATCATTGCTTATGCGGTCCCCGAAGCGGCATTGGAAAAGGCCTGCAATCTGGCCCGCAACGCGCTTCGCGTACTCCCAGTCAGGCATCGCACCGCCAGCCTGATCCTGACGCAGGTCCCGGACCTTGCCCCCAAACTTGCCGCCAAGGGCCGCCGCGCGGTTGAGGCCCGGTTGACCGCCCTCGGGATCACCCTTGCCGACTGTGTCACCGTCCCGCACCAGACCGCTGCCGTCGCCAGCGCCCTTGCCGCCGCCCGGGGCGAAATGCTGCTGATCCTGACCGGATCGGCCACATCAGACCTGCACGACACGGCACCCGAGGCGGTGCGCGCGGCAGGCGGCACTGTGCTGCGCTTTGGCATGCCGGTTGATCCCGGCAACCTCTTGTTTCTGGGAAACCTTGGCGAACGGCCCGTCATCGGCCTGCCGGGATGCGCCCGAAGCCCGGCGCTGAACGGGGCTGACTGGGTGCTGGAACGGCTGGCCTGCGGCATACAGCTTGGCGATGATGACATCGCCGAAATGGGGGTAGGGGGCCTCTTGAAAGAAATCCCGATCCGCGGTCGCCTGCGCGAAACCGGCCCGGAATAGATCGTACCCGCAAATGAAAACGGGGGCACAAAGGCCCCCGAAACCACAGCGCAGAAAGACAGGCCTATTTCGGGCCGATCATCATCACCATCTGGCGGCCTTCCAGCCGGGGGAAGGATTCGATCTTTCCAAGCTCGGCCACGTCAGCCTCAACCCGCTTGAGCAGTTCCAGACCAAGATCCTGGTGCGCCATTTCGCGCCCGCGAAACCGCAGCGTGACCTTGACCTTGTCGCCTTCCTCCAGAAACTTGACCACGGACCGCATCTTGACGTCGTAATCATGGGTATCCGTTCCGGGGCGGAACTTGATTTCCTTGATCTCGATGATCTTCTGCTTCTTCCGCGCCTCGGCCTCGCGCTTCTGGGTCTCATACTTGAACTTGCCGAAGTCCATGATCTTGCAGACCGGCGGCACCGCAGTGGGCGAGATTTCGACCAGGTCAAGCCCGGCTTCTTCGGCCATCTGCATGGCACGGGCGGGGGTCACGACCCCGACGTTTTCGCCATCGGCGCCGATCAGGCGGATCTCGGTGCCGCGGATGCGGTCATTGATCCGGGGGCCGGTTTCGCGTTGCGGCGGGGCATTGTGGGGGCGGCGGGCTATGGTGTGCGTCCTTTGGTTGTTGCATCCTGCCCGTGCAATCTAGCCCTCCGGGCCGTCTGCCGCAAGCCCAAGTCCTGGGGTCTATTGGGGTTTGCGCGCTCTGCGACGACGTCTTTCAACCGGCGATTTAACGCGCGAAAGCCGCTCTGGCCTTTTCAAGTGGGGTACAAACTGCCATATGACCGCCATCCGGGTCCATGTTCCGGTCAATGGAGTTTTTGATATGAACAGAACTGTAATCATCGGCGCACTCGTCGTCCTCCTGGCTGGTGGGGGCTATTACCAGTTCGTCTACAAGCCGCAGCAGGAAGCTGCGATGATCGAGGAAGCCGCGAAGAAGGCCGAAGAGGCTGCCGCCGCCGCTGCCGCCGAAGCCGCCGCCGCTGAGGCTGCCGCTGCCGAAGCCGCTGCCGCGGAAGCCGCCGCTGCTGAAGCCGCCGCCGCCGAAGCTGCTGCCGCCGCGACCGAAGCTGTCACCGAAGGCGCCGCCGCCGCGACCGAGGCTGTGACCGAAGGTGCTGCCGCCGCCACCGAAGCCGTGACCGATGCCGCTGCGGCCCTTGACCCTGCGAACTTCAACGCAGACTCCGTCACCGCCCTGATCGACGGCTCGTCGCTGGACGAAGCGACCAAGACCACGCTCAAGACCGCTGTCGAAGCCGCCCGCGCGAACCCCGCGCTGGTCGCCGACACCGTCGCACAGGTCAAGACCGCGCTTGGCATGTAAGCCCGGCTCTCTTGGACCATGACAAAGGCCGCCGGATCGCTCCGGCGGCCTTTTGCATATGCTGCGTTCGGGCGGGGCAGAGTCTTAAGGCTTTATGAACAGAATTCGTAAGCCATTGACATCATGGGCCTCCCGACACTGTCCCTGCCCGGGACAGGCTCAGATCCCGTCGCCGACGAAGGCCTTTTCCACCACAAACTCCTGCGGTTCAGAATTCGCACCCTCGCGCAGCCCGAACCCTTCAAGGATCGCCTTGACGTCCACGTTGAAGGCCAGCGACCCGCAGACCATCGCCCGATCCTCGGCCGGGTTCATCGGCGGCAGGCCCAGATCGGCAAAGACCTTGCCGGAGGAAAGGTTGTCCGTCACCCGCCCCATATGATGAAACGGCTCACGCGTGGTGGTGGGGTAGTAGATCAGCTTGTCGGCCACCAACTCGCCGATCAGCGGATCATCCTTCAGGCCTTCCACCAGCCGCTTGCCATACTCCAGCTCCGCCACCTCGCGGCAGGTGTGCATCATGATGACCTGATCGTATTTCTCATAGGTCTCAGGTTCCCGCATCAGGCTGGCGAAAGGGGCGAGGCCGGTGCCCGTCGCCAGAAACCACAGCCGCTTGCCGGGCAAAAGGGCATCATGCACCAGCGTCCCCACCGGCTTCGACCGTAGGATGATCTCATCCCCGACCTGGATATGCTGCAGCTTCGAGGTCAGCGGCCCATCCGGCACCTTGATCGAGTAGAACTCCAGCTCGTCATCCCAGGCGGGCGAGGCGATGGAATAGGCGCGCAGCAAGGGTTTGCCGTTGTCGCCCATCAGGCCGATCATCACAAACTCCCCCGACCGGAACCGCAAGGACTGCGGCCGGGTCACGCGGAAGGAAAACAGCCGGTCCGTCCAGTGCTGCACCGCGGTGACAGTCTGGGCATCGGGCAAATGCAGCTTTGCGGCGGGGATAGGGCTTGCTTCGGTCATCAGGATCGCTTCGGTCATGGGGGTGAGGTCGGCCTAAGTCAGCCGTCCGTTCTTAGCCTTGATTGAGGTCAAACGAAAGTCAGGCGCGCAGGCGGGCCTGATAGTGGTGCTGGCGCCAGTCACTTGCGCGGAACTGCCACTGGTCGGCGGGTTGGCGGGCGGCGATATCGTCTGGAATTTCCGCCCCGTCAAACCCCACCCGGCGCAGCATGGCGTATTGGTCGGCGATCACCGGGCCAAGCGCCAGAAGCTGGCCGGTATAGCCAAGCTCACGCAGGCGGCGGGCGATGGTGAAGGCGCGGCCGTCGTTGAAGGCGGGGAAGGCGACGCGGATCAGCGTCAGCTCATCCAGCCGCCCCACCAGCGCATGGGGGTCGTCGGTGTTGGACAGGTCCACAGCCGTCTGGTCGGTCAGATCGGCCAGCGCCACAATCTCGCGCTGGGTGGCGGGGGCAAAGCCCGCGTCGGTGACGATGACGGTCATGCCGCGTTCTCCTTGGGTAGTTTCACGGCCTTGCCGTCGATGAAGTGGATACCACATTCGGTCTTTTGTGTTCCACGCCAACGGCCTGCGCGCGGGTCTTCACCTGGTTTCACCGCAGACGTGCAAGGCGCGCAACCGATGGAAGGAAAACCCTTCGCCACCAGAGGATGCCGGGGCAGGCGGTTTTCAACCATGTATTCCTCAAGGTCTTCCCGCCCCCAATGGGCCAGCGGGTTGACCTTGATGCGGAAGTCGCCTTCGTTCTCGAAAAAGTCGATGGTGCCCCGGTCAGCGTTCTGAAAGCGTTTGCGGCCGGTGATCCAGCCGTCGAACTTGGACAGCGCCCGCTCCAGCGGTTCGACCTTGCGGACGTTGCAGCAGCTGTCGGTGTTGAACTGGTGCAGCGTGCCGTCCGGATCTTCGAAATTCACCCGGGCCGGGTTGGCGCGGATCGTGCGGATGTCGCAGAGCGCAAGCTTTTCGGCCAGTTCACGCTGGTAGTCGAGGGTTTCCTGAAACAGCATCTTGGTGTCGACGAACAACACCGGGGTTTCCGGGGCGATCACGCTGACAAGGTGCAAAAGCACAACCGATTCCGCGCCGAAGGAACTGACCAGCGCCACACGGCCAAGGTCATCATCCTTCAACGCATGTTCCAGCACGGCGGTGGCGGAGTGGTGCTTGTAGCGCGCGTTCAGCGCCGCCACACGCTCTGCCACCGGGCCAGAGTGCAGATCACGCGGCATCTTGCGCGCCTTCAGTCTCGTAGAGTGCCACCTTGAACGGGTCCATCCCCACGCGGCGGAAGGCTTGCAGGAAGGTCTCGGACGGCTCCAGCCGCAGGGCAAGATAGGCCCGCAGGATGCGTTCGATGGCCGGGACAATCTCGGTATAGGCAAAGCCGGGGCCGGTCTTGTCACCAATCACCGCGGTTTCCGTGCCGTCGCCGCCAAGGGTGATCTGGTAGTTTTCCACCCCCGCCCGGTCCAGCCCCAGAATCCCGATATGGCCCACATGGTGATGCCCGCAAGCGTTGATGCAGCCCGAGATCTTGATCTTCAGGGGGCCAATCTCATGCTCCAGCTTCAACGCCTCAAAATGCGTGGCCAGTTCCTGCGCGACGGGGATCGACCGGGCCGTCGCCAGCGCGCAGTAATCCATGCCGGGGCAGGCGATGATGTCGGACAAGAGGCCCACGTTGGCCGTTGCCAGCCCGGCCTGCATCAGCGCCGCATGCAGGGTCGGGAGGTCAGACTTGTGGACATGCGGCAGGATGACGTTCTGTTCATGGCTGATCCGCAGGTCGCTGTGCCCGTACTTCTCGGCCAGGTCAGCCATCAGCCGCATCTGGGCACTGGTCGCATCGCCGGGGGTTTCGCCATGCGCCTTGAGGCTGATCGTGACGATGGCATATTGCGCGT
The DNA here is from genome assembly GCF_003940805.1 of Tabrizicola piscis. Classification (NCBI taxonomy): domain Bacteria; kingdom Pseudomonadati; phylum Pseudomonadota; class Alphaproteobacteria; order Rhodobacterales; family Paracoccaceae; genus Tabrizicola; species Tabrizicola piscis. Next base: position 282,631 of record NZ_CP034328.1, on the reverse strand, counting down.
TGCGATGGGCGGTCAGGTTGGTGTCAGCCCAGGCGCGGAACACAGGGTCGGCGCTGTGGAAGGCGTCGTAGGCGTCGGTCGGCGCATTGCGGAAGGCGGGGGGCGCAAACGCCTCACGGATGTCGGCTAGCAGTTTCTGGTCGTTGCCGCCAAAGAGCGGGCGAAGCTCGGCGAAGCGGGCTTCGATCATCCGGGTGATCTCTTCGGCCCCGGTCTCATGCACGGTGATCTTGATCCGCGCCTTGTACTTGTTGTCGCGGCGGCCAAGCGTGTTGTAGACGGAAAGCACCGCCTCGACATACGGCAGCAGGTCGGCTTCCGGCAGAAACTCCCGCACCGTCACACCGATCATCGGGGTCCGGCCAAGGCCGCCACCGACCATCACTTCAAAGCCCGGCTGACCAGCAGCATTGCGGACCATCCGCAGGCCGATGTCATGGGCGCGCGTCACGGCGCGGTCATTCGGGCTGCCGGTGATGGCGATCTTGAACTTGCGCGGCAGGAACTGAAACTCCGGGTGGTCGGTGGACCACTGGCGGAGCAGTTCCGCGTAAGGCCGAGGGTCGGCGATTTCATCGGCGGCGGCTCCGGCGAAATGGTCGGCGGTCACGTTCCGCACGCAGTTGCCCGAGGTCTGGATGGCGTGCATCTCCACATCCGCGAGAGCCTGCAGGATCGCGGGCACGTCGGGCAGTTTCGGCCAGTTGAACTGGATGTTCTGCCGGGTGGTGAAGTGGCCATAGCCCTTGTCCCAAGTGTCGGCGATATGGGCAAGCTGGCGCATCTGGCCGGGGTTCAGCGAGCCGTAAGGGATCGCCACCCGCAGCATGTAGGCATGCAGCTGCAGATAAAGGCCGTTCATCAGCCGCAGGGGACGGAACTCTTCCTCCGTCAGGCTGCCGTCAAGGCGGCGTTCGACCTGCTGGGTGAACTGGGCGACGCGGGCGCGCACGAAAGCTTCGTCGAAGTCGGAATAGGAATACATCGCGGGCTCTTTCAAGAGAGTCGGGCTGAAGCCCGACCTACACCAGATCGGCTTGCTTGCCGTGGGGATAGTTCGACGGGCCGCGGGTGCGGAACGCCTCGCGGAAATGGGTCGGCTCCGGGCCATGCGCCCCGGCTTTCGCATCGGCGAGATAGGCCCCGACCACAAGCAGTTTCTGGGCCGAGGCATGGAGGAGCCGCATCTGGGCGTGGGCTTCATCCTCGATCAGCTCGGCCTCGTGGTGGTGGGGTGACCAGCGGTCATCGGCGGTCAGATAGACCACATCGCCTTCGCGCAGCAGGTTTGCGGTGACGACCTTCGGGGTGAAACGGCGGCTCATGCGTGGGCTTCCTTGCGGAGGGACAGGGCGGCGGCGGCTTTGCGTGGGGCGAGGCCGAACAGGATGACGGCGGGGCCCGCGACCCTTGCCACGGCGTCAGGCAGGGTTGCAAGGGTGGCCGGCAGGATCCGTTCATCATCGCGGCTGACGTTTTCCACCACGGTCACGGCAGTGTCGGGGGCCGCGCCATGCATCATCAGCCGGCCTTGGATATAGCGGGCGGATTTCTTGCCCATGTAGATGGCGGCCACCTCGCCCTTGCGGGCCAGACCGCGCCAGTCCTGATCGGCAAAGCCGGCCATGTCATGCCCGGTAATGATCCGCAGGCTGGCGTTGCGGCCCCGGCGGGTCAGCGATTGCCCGATGCGCGCAGCGGCCACTGTGGCCGAGGTCAGACCGGGGAGAATGGTGAAGCCGATTCCGGCCGCCTCCAAAGCCTCGATCTCTTCATCCAGCCGCCCGAAGATGCCACAGTCGCCGCCCTTCAGACGGACAACCCGCGCGCCGGTCAGGGCCTCGGCCACAAGGGTGGCGTTGATTGTGGCTTGCGGGGTCGACGGGCCGAACCCTTCTTTGCCGACATCGATCCGCCGGGCAGGGGGCGGAATCAGGTCCAGCACCTCGGGCCCGACCAGACGGTCATGGATCACCACGTCGGCCTGCGTGATCGCACGCAAGGCGCCCAAGGTCAGATGATCAGCCGAACCGGGACCGGCACCGACGAAAAGGACAGGATGGGAAGGAAGGCTGAACATGACCGGACCCCGAAATTCTTGACCCAGTATAGAAGATTTTCCCGGATTTCCGCCAGACGCCCTTGCAGATAAGGACGTTTGTTCCGATACTGCGCGCTGGTGGAACAGGGTTCCGGCTTGACGGGGTGAAGGCGAATGGCGGCCCAATTGGACGATCTGGACCGGAAAATCCTGTCCGAACTGCAAACCGACGCCGAACAGTCCCTGGACGAGATTGCGCGCAAGGTCGGCTCGTCAAAGACCCCGGTGTGGAACCGCATCCGCCGCATGCGCGAACAGGGCGTGATCACCCGAACGACCGCGATCCTCGACCCCGAGGCTTTGGGGCTTGAGGCCTGCTTCTTCGTCCTGATCCGCACGTCGGAGCATGAGGCGGACTGGCAGCGCAAGTTCCTGAAGGCCCTGAAGGAGCGTCCCGAGGTGCTGGAAGCGCACCGGTTGGCGGGGGATATCGATTACATCCTGAAAGTGCGCGTCAAGAATGCCCGGGCCTATGACACCTTCTATCAGGCGCTGATTTCCGAAGTGCGGATCTACAACGTGACGGCACTCCTGAGCATGGAAGAGATCAAATCGACCACCGTCCTGCCGCTTTGACCGCCGGCCATCGACTCGCGCGCGTACCGCGCATTCCTTTTGTCTCGCCTCTGGGGCGCGCGGGCGCGCCCCAACCGGCTCGGGTAAACGCCTCCGGCGGGAGTATTTGGCAAAGAGCAAATGATCCTGCTCTTTGCCAAATACTCTGGGGAGTTTGAGGGGCTAGCCCCTCATGCGCTGAGGAGGAGCGGCACGCGACGACGAGGGGTCGTGTGCGGCGCGTTTCGCGCCGCTCAATCAGATCCGGTGGTGACGAGAAGTTCTTTCAGGCCATGAAAATGGTAGACGTCGCCATACTGCGGCGGGGCGGCCAGCTGTAAGCTTGGATGCCGCGCAAACAGGATCGGCAGGGCGATCTGCAGCTCAAGCCGTGCCAAGGGGGCGCCGACGCAGAAATGCAGCCCCGCGCCGAAGCTGACGTTTGGCCGGGTGGGTCGCCCGGGCAGGAACTGCGCGGGCCGGTCCCATGCCCCCGGATCGCGGTTCGCTGCGGCCAGCAGCAGCCCGACCCGATCACCACGCTGGAAGGTCTGGCCCATCACCTCGACCTCGGCGTAGCAATACCGCGTGAACATGTGCAGCGCCGGGTCAAAGCGCAGGATCTCTTCCACCGTGCCCGCCACTGCATCGGGACCAAGGGCCGAGGCCTGGGTCCGGGTCTCCAGCAGCGTCTTCACGCCATTGCCGATCGTGTGCACCGTTGCCTCATGCCCTGCGTTCAGCAGCAGGATGCAGGTCGAGATCAGCTCGTCGGTGGACAGGGCGTCGCCGTCCATCTCGGCGGCGATCAACTGGGTGATCAGGTCATCGGCCGGCTGCGCCCGCCGCTCCTCGACATAGGAGCGGAGGAAGGCCACGAAGGCTTCGGTGGCGGCAATGGCCCGGTCTTCCATGTCGCGGGTCCGGCCGGCCATATACATGCCGACCATGGCGTTGGACCAGCGCAGCAGGTCAGGCGCCATGTCCTCGGGCACCCCCAGAAGCCGGGCGATGATGCGCACGGGCAAGGGCTGGGCAAAGGCCTGCAGCAGGTCGCACCGTCCTGGTGGCAGCGCATCGGCCAACTCGGTTGCAAGCGCCGTGATGTCGGGCCCAAGCCCGGCAATCCGGCGTGAGGTGAAGGCCCGCAGCACCAGATTGCGCAGCCTTGTGTGGCGCGGCGGCTCCAGTTCCAGCATGGAATGGGCTTCGACGGCGTAGAAGGGCGCAAGATGCGCGGGAATCGGCAATGGATCCACAGGCTCGCGGCCAAAGCGACGGTCGCGGAAGATGGCATTCACGGCGGCCGCATTGCCGGTACAGACCAGATCATAGTCCTGCCAGTGAAAGAACGGGCCACCGGAACGCGCGCGTTCGTAGAACGGGTAGGGGTTCTGGACGAAGCCCGGGTCCTTGGGCGATTGCTGCAGCTTCTGCATGGCCTACCTTTGCCGTCCGATCAGTCCCTGCGCCACCAAGGCGCCGGTCACCACGATCACCGCGCCAAAGGTCTGGGCCCAATTCCACGGCCCGCCAAGGGTGAACACCATCAGCATGACATAGAACGGCACGGCGTTCATGTGCATGGAGGCAGCGCCAATGCCGATCCGCCCGACCGAGATGATCCACAAAAGCTGGCTGATCGCCATCGACCCGATGCCGAAGATCGCAAGACCCGTGAACTCGGGTATGCCGATGGCCTGCCAGTCGGGCCACTGGTCGCGCAAGACCCCATCCCCAAGCGCTGCCAGCAGGGCCACCACGGCGCATCCGGTCACCGTGATGGCGCTGCGGCCAAGCGGGGACAGGTCTGGCAGGGCGCGTACCGTCTCGCGGCTGCCCCACGTGTAGCACAGGACCGAGGCGAGCGCCGCCAGCACGCCCACGCCGAAATCGACGCTGCCCTCGCTGCCGCTGACGGCGATCAGGCCGCCGGCCACCGACAGAAGCAGCCCCAAGGCCAGCGCCCGGGTAAAGGGGCGTTTGTCGGCCAGACATTCCAGCAGGATCCCGGCCACCGGCATCACGGCGGTCACGATGGCGACGGTGACCGGGTCATTGAACTGCAGCGCGATGATCACGAAGAACGAGGCCAGCCCCAGGGTGACGAAACCCACCCAGGCCCCCATCGCCCAGTCGGCCCCAAGCACTGCACCGCGCCCCTCCAGCAGCCACCAGATCGGCAGCAGGACCGCCGCCGCCAGCGTGGCCCGCCCGGCGGTCAATGCAACAGGCGGCATGTGGGGAATGATCAGGTCCGCCGCAGGCAGCCCCGCCGCCCAGATCACCATCGAGGCGAGGCAGAACAGATTGGCCGTCAGCAGCGACCGCCGCGCGGTGGGGGTAAGGACTGTCATTGGGCCACGCTAGGCAAGCGGTGGATCGCAGGCTGATCCGCCAGCGACCCCGTGATGTCGTCAGGCAGACAGGGCCGCCACGATGGCCCCGAAATCGGCGGCCTTCAGGCTGGCCCCGCCGACAAGCGCGCCGTCCACATGCGGCACGGCAAAGATCTCGGCCGCGTTGGACGGCTTGACCGACCCGCCGTAGAGGAGGCGCACCCCGTCAGCCTCGGCCCCAATCCGCCCGCGCAGCCGGTCGCGCAGGAAGGCGTGGACCTCGGCAATCTCGGCCAGGGTGGGGGTGCGGCCGGTGCCGATAGCCCAGACCGGCTCGTAAGCGACCACCAGCGTCCGGGCGTTGGCCCCCGCAGGGAGCGACCCGTCCAACTGTCCGCCAATCACCGCCAGCGTCTGCCCGGCGTCACGTTCCGCCTCGGTCTCGCCGATGCAGACCACCGCCACCAGCCCGGCAGCAATCGCGGCTTCGGCCTTGGCGCGCACAAGGGCGTCGGTTTCGCCATGATCGGCGCGGCGTTCGGAATGGCCAACGATCACATGGCTGGCGCCTGCGTCCTTCAGCATGTCGGCCGAGATGTCGCCCGTATGCGCGCCGCTGGCCTTCGGGTGGCAATCCTGCCCGCCGACCAGAAGGGCACTGCCGTGCGCCGCCTCTGCCATCCGCGCCACCAGCGTGGCGGGTGGGCAGAGCAGCATCTCACAGCCCGGGGCAGGGTGCGCGGCGATCAGCGCCCGCACCTCGTCCAGCGCGGCAGCGGTCCCGTTCATCTTCCAGTTTCCGGCGGCGAGCTTTTTCATCGGGCGTCTCCAAGGGTTCCGCGCAAGATGCCTAGCGCCTCGCCTGTCAAAGGAAAAGCCCCGGGGCTTTCTATTCGCCAAATATCCTCAGGGGGTGAGCCGGAACGGCGAGGGGGCGGAACGCCCCCTTACAGCCTTGCCGCGGCGCATCTTGCGCCGGGGCGAGAGAAAGGGTTTGCGGCAACGCCGCGCCGCTCAACTGCCGGGTCAAGCGGCAGGAGCATCCTTGAACTTGATTGATTCCCCGCAGCCGCAAGCCTCGGCCACGTTCGGATTGCGGAACTTGAAGCCCGCTTCCAGCAGCCCGGCTTCATAGTCGATCTCGGTGCCGATCAGGAACATCTGCGCCATCGGCGCGATCATGACGCGCGCGCCGTCCTGTTCCACCACCTCGTCCAGCGGATTGACCGAAGACACGTAGTCCATCGTGTATTCCATCCCCGCGCAGCCGCCCTTCTTGACGCCAATGCGCAAGCCCGACGACCCCTGACGTTCCATCAGGCGGGCGATCTGCCGTGTGGCGGCGGGGGTAAGGGTAACGGCGGCCTTGCCGGGAATGCCGAACATTTGCGGTCCTTTCGGTTGGCTTCAAGGTAATCCTGACCCGGACACCGTTCAAGCCCTGGCGTTTCGCCCTGCTTTGGCCTGCGCCTACATGAAGCCCAGTTCAAGCTTGGCTTCATCCGACATCATGTCCATGCCCCAGGGCGGGTCAAAGGTCATGTGGACATCAACCTGCTTCACCCCGGGCAGGGGTTCCACCGCATCTGCCACCCAACCCGGCATTTCACCGGCGACGGGGCAGCCCGGGGCGGTCAGGGTCATGGTGATGTCAACCTGGCTCTCCTCCCCGATCTCGATCGTGTAGACCAGCCCGAGGTCGAAGATGTTGACCGGGATTTCCGGGTCGAACACCGACCGGCACGCCTCAACGATTTGGGGGTAAAGCGGATGGTCGGTGGTTGAGGGCTTGATCAGCGCTGTGCCCTCGATCTGGTCCTGCATCGCACATGTCCTGACGTCGCATGGGTTGTTGACCGATTATATAGGGAATTCCCGGCCAACGTCCAGTGCCGCCAGATCGGGGCGGCCGCAGCGCGGCGGCCCCGGGCTCCGGCCGGTGTCAGAACGGAATCTCGTCATCCATGTCGGACCGCCCGCCGCCACCTGAGCTGCCGCCCGACCCGCCGCCGGACCCACCACGACCGCCCTGCGACCCGCCGCCAAAGCCGCCACCCTGACTGCTGTCATCATAGCCACCCCGATCGTCATAGCCACCGCCGCCGCCACCGCCCGACCCGCCGTCACGACCACCCAGCAGCGTGAGTTCCCCCCGAAACTGGCGCAAGACCACTTCGGTCGTGTAGCGGTCGGCGCCGGACTGGTCCTGCCATTTGCGGGTTTCAAGCTGGCCCTCGATATAGACGGTTGAGCCTTTCTTCAGATACTGTTCGGCGATCTTGCCCAAAGCTTCGTTGTAGATCGCGACCGAGTGCCACTCGGTACGCTCCTTGCGTTCTCCGGACTGTTTGTCGCGCCAGGTCTCGGACGTCGCAATCCGCAGGTTCACCACTTTGCCGCCATTTCCAAAGCTGCGCACCTCGGGGTCACGGCCGAGGTTGCCCACGATGATGACCTTGTTGACCGACCCCGCCATGCGATTCTCCCTGATTGCATCTTTGCCGCAGCTTCGCCGCCGCTTGGTTAACAAACCTATACCTAGACCCGGCCCCAAGGCCAAGTGCCGCTGCTTAGCTCCAGCCGCGCCGGGCTTTCGGCGAGAATCTGCCAGCAACCCGCCGCAGGGTGCGGAAATCCCGCCGGTTCGTGACTGGAAAACTGCCAGAATGCCAGTATAGTCACGCGGTCGGGGTCAGCAGGGGTGCCAAGGGTGCCGGGTTTCACATGCAAAAGCGCGCAGGAATTTGGCGCAGGGCTTTTTCTGGCCTTGGCGGTCAGCGGCGCTGCCACTGCCGAAGGGCTGAAGCTGACAGGTTCGACCAAATCCCGCACGGCGCTTTTTGAATCCCAGTCCCGGCTCATCGACGACAAGCTTTCCAAGCAATACAGCGGTTCGGTCAAGCTTACGCCCAAGTACAAGGAAGGTGAGGCCGCGGCCGAAGCGACGCCCGCCTATCGTGGCAGCTACCGTGGCGAATATCTTGAGGTGGCCAAGGCCGCCGCCCGCAAACATGGCGTGCCGGAAGACCTGTTCCTGCGGCTGGTGCAACAGGAAAGCGGCTGGAACGCCGTGGCGGTCAGCCACAAGGGGGCCAAGGGGCTTGCCCAGCTGATGCCCGACACGGCCGAGATTCTTGGCGTCGACATCAATGACCCCAAGGCCAATCTGGACGGCGGCGCGCGCTATCTGCGGATGATGTATGACAAGTTCGGCAGCTGGAAGCTGGCCCTTGCCGCCTACAACGCCGGACCCGGAGCCGTCGAAGAACACGACGGCATCCCTCCCTATGCCGAGACGGAAAACTACGTCCTGGCAATTCTGGGCTAGGCCGGCCTGGCGCCCTTGCCCGCACCGCAGGCAAGGGTCATTCCGCCGCGACCTTGATCACCGGTTCCATCTGCGCAAGCTGCTCGGTCGTGAGGTGGCATTTGATCTGATGCCCCCCGTCCAGCGTCTTTACAGGTGGCATTTCGCGGTCGCACAGACCAGCCGGGCTGACCTGGGATTTCCAGCGGCACCGCGTCTGGAACGGGCATCCGGGCGGCGGGTTCACGGCCGAAGGGATGTCACCCTCCAGCACGATCCGCTTGCGCACCACCTTGGTATCGGCAATCGGCACGGCGGACAAAAGCGCCTCGGTATAGGGGTGGTATGGCGGCTGGAAGACCTGATCGGTCGTGCCCATCTCGACCACATGGCCAAGGTACATCACCATCACCCGGTCCGACAGGTAGCGGACGATGGACAGGTCATGGCTGATAAACAGAAGCGTCGTGCGGTTCTCGCGCTGGATGTCCATCAGCAGGTCGGTCACAGCGGCCTGCACCGACACGTCCAGCGCTGACACCGGCTCATCCGCCACCACGACCTTCGCCCCACCGGCAAAGGCGCGGGCGATGCCGACGCGCTGCTTCTGCCCGCCCGACAATTGGCGCGGCATCCGGTCGGCAAAGGCGCGGGGCAGCTTCACCAGATCCAGAAGCTCCAGCATCCGGTCCTGACGGTCCTGATCCGATTTGCCGTAGCGGAAGATCTCTAGCGCGCGGATGATCTGGCGCCCCACGTTCATCGACGGATTCAGCGTGTCGAAGGGGTTCTGGAACACCATCTGCACCGAGGACACTGTATCCGTGTTGCGCTTCTGGATCGGGGTCGACTGCACGTTTTCGTCAAACAGCATGATGGAGCCCGAGGTCGCCGTCTCCAGCCCCATCAAGACCTTGGCGAAGGTCGACTTGCCGCAGCCGGATTCGCCGACGATGGCCAGTGTTTCCCCCTCACGCGCTTCGAAGCTGAGGCTTTCGTTCGCCTTGACCACCTTCATGGTGCCGCCGCCAAACGCGCCCGAGGACACGTCGTAGTATTTCTTCAGGTCCTCCATCTTCAGGACGACCTCGCCAATCGGGGCTTTCGCCTTGACCGCGCGTTTGGCGGGCGGGGCGTCCCAGTCGATCTCGCTCCACCGCAGGCAGCGCGTGGCGTGGCGGTCGCCACCGGGGACCGGGTCCATCGGGATCTCGGTCGCATCGCAGCGACCCTTCTGGAAATAGTCACAGCGCGGGCCGAAGTTGCAACCGGGCGGCCGTTCATGGGGCAGGGGGAAGTTGCCGGGAATGGAAATCAGCGGCCGCGCGTTCTTGTCAGCGCCGGGAAGCGGGATGGAACGGAACAGCGCCTGCGTATAGGGGTGGCGCATGACGTCGAAGACTTCGGTGACGGCCCCGGTTTCCACCGCCTCGCCGGAATACATCACGCAGATGCGGTCGCAGACATCCATCACCAGCCCAAGGTTGTGGCTGATGAACAGCATGGAGGTGCCGTATTTCTCGCCCAGGTCCTTGACCAGATCGACGATCCCCGCCTCCACCGTCACGTCCAGCGCAGTGGTGGGTTCGTCCAGGATCAGGAGCGCGGGCTTCGCCATCAGCGCCATGGCGATGACGATGCGTTGCTGCTGGCCGCCCGAAAGCTGGTGCGGATAGGCGTTGATGATCCGGTCGGGGTCGGGCAGGCGGACGTCAGCCACGATCTGGCGGGCCAGTTTCCACGCCTCATCCTTCGACATGCCGGAATGAATCATCGGCACTTCGGCCAGCTGCGCGCCGATCTTCATCGCCGGGTTCAGCGAGGCCATCGGTTCCTGATAGATCATCGCGATCTCGGACCCGCGGATATGGCGCAATTCCTCATCGCCCATATGCGTCAGGTCGCGGCCCTTGAACTTGATTGTGCCCGCAACGATCTTGCCGTTCTTCCCAAGGTCGCGCATCACGGCCAGCGCCACGGTTGACTTGCCGCAGCCGGATTCGCCGACCAGCCCCATCGCCTCACCCGCCATGACGGTGCAGGAGAAATCCATCACCGCCGGGATTTCGCGCAAGCGGGTGAAGAAGCTGATCGAGAGGTTCTCGATTTCGAGGATCGGTTTGGACGGGTCCCAAGCGGTGCTGGAGTCAGCCATGGTGGTCTCCTTTGGCGGGCGGCGGAGCGGGGGTTTCATACCCCGCGGCCTCCGGTTCTTGAACCGGTGGCGAACCGGAGTCCGCCCCCGTGGGATATTTGGTCAAACGTGAAAGACATCAGTCCCTCAAGCTTTCTTCGCGCAGGCCATCGGCCAGAAGGTTGAGGCCAAGGACCAGGCTCATCAGAGCAAGCGCTGGGACTACAGCTGCATGGGGGAACAGGTTCAGGGTCTTGCGGCCATCGTCGATGGTGGAGCCCCAGTCCGGGCTGTCAGGCGCCACACCAAGGCCGAAGAAGCCCAGCGTGCCGAGGAGGATGGTGGTGTAGCCGATGCGCAGGCAGAAATCGACGATCAGCGGCCCGCGTGCGTTGGGCAGGATTTCCCACAGCATGATGTACCACGGGCCTTCGCCGCGCGTCTGGCCCGCCGCCACATAGTCCCGCGCTTTCAGGTCCATCACGATGCCGCGCACGATGCGGAACACGGTGGGCGAGTTCACGAAGACGACCGACACGAAGACGTTCAACAGGTTCGGCTCCATCGACCAGACGCCGAGGGGGTCCATGTTGAACGCGAGGCCAGAGTAGGCCCAGAGGCCGATCACCAGCACCGCGCCGACATAGAGGTTGCGCTTCTTCGGATCGGTGAAGAAGCGGGCGTTGAAGAGGATGGTCAGGAAGATGATCGGGAACAGGAACAGGATCGCGGCAAGGATCACCGGGATGCCGGTCAGCCGGATTTCCGGCGTGACGAGCAGGTAGAACAGCAGGATCACCGGGAAGGCCAGCACGAGGTTGGCGATGAACGACAGCGTGGTATCGAGCCGCCCGCCGAAGTAGCCCGCTGGCACGCCAAGCGTGATGCCGACCATGAAGGCGAAGGCCGTGGCCGCCGGGGCGATCGACAGGACCGACCGCGCGCCCATCACCATGCGGCTGAAGACATCGCGCGCCAGATGGTCACCGCCGAACAGGAACCAGGCGTAATCCGCCTCGCCAGCGCCAGCCAGCGGCGTGCCAAGCGGCTTGTTCTTCATCCCCGAAAACTGCGCCAAGGGGTCGAAGGTGATGATCTGATCGGCAAACAGCGCCGTGAAGACCCAGAACATCACGATGCCAAAGCCGATCATGCCCACCGGGCTGTCGAAGAGCTTGCCGTAAAGCCCCAGCCGCCGCTTGAAGGTGATCGACACGGCGTAGGTCACCACCAGTGCGATCCAGACCGGCACGAATTGCACCGCGACCTTGCCGAAGATGGTGCCCCAGGAAAGTACGTCGTCCATGGCGGCCCCTTACGAGATGCGGATGCGCGGGTTCAGGAACACATAGCCAATGTCCGAGATAAGCTGGGTTACCAGCACCACGAACACCGCCACGACCGAACAGCCGAGCAGGAGGTTGATGTCATTGTTGCCCGCGGCCTGAACCAGCGTCCAACCGAAGCCCTTGTAGTTGAACAGCGTCTCCACGATCACGACGCCGTTCAATAGCCAGGGAAACTGCAGCATGATCACGGTAAAAGGCGCGATCAGTGCGTTGCGCAAGGCATGGCGCATCACGACCTGATTGAAGGACACGCCCTTCAGCCGCGCCGTGCGGATGTATTGCGCGGTCATCACCTCGGTCATGCTGGCCCGTGTCATCCGGGCGATGTAGCCGATCCCGTAGAGCGCGATGGTCAGGACCGGCAGCGTAAAGCTCCAGAAGGTGATGCGGTCGGGCGAGGCGGCGCCCTGAAACAGGGTCCGCCCGTCGATCCAGCCCCATTCCGCCAGCATCGGCGACAGGCCGGTGACGGGTGAGGCAAACAGCGCCACCAGAATGACCCCCGACACATATTCCGGCGTTGCGGTCGAGGCGATGGAGAAGGTCGACAGCACGCGGTCGGTCCGGCTGCCCTCACGCATCCCGGCGACGACGCCGATGATCAGCGCGCTTGGCACCATCACGATCATCACCCACATCATCAGCCAGCCGGTCGCGGCCAGCTTGTCGGTCAGCGATGGCAGCACATCCTTGCGGAAGAAGGTGGAATAGCCCCAGTCGCCCTGCAGGATGCCGCAATACCGCGGGGCATCCGCCGGGTCCTGACGCACTTCGATGCAGCGGCCGCGCGTCACGCCCTTTTCGTCGGTGTAGGTCCAGCCCGGCACCAGACCCAGCCATTCGCCATAACGCGAAAAGACCGATCCGCTATGCCCGTTCTGTTCGATCCAGGCGAGGACGGATTCGTCGCTCATCCGGACGGAACCCTCTTGTCGGGCCAGTTTTTCAAGGTTGGGCTGCAGGTTGGTCAGGAAGAAGACCACGAAGGTCAGCACGAATGCCGTAAGCACCATGATGCCCAGGCGGCGTGCGATGAAAATCAGCATTGCTGTGGCCTTTGCTCCCAACGGGCGATCAGGCCGTCCCTTGCGGGCGGCGGCGGCTGGCGGGGGTGGCAGGAAAGATCCGGGCGCGCATCACCTGCGCGCCCGGTCAGGTCGATCAGGCGGTGATCGACCACTTGTAGTGGTGATGCTCGAACGACGGGTGCATCTCGACGTTCACCCCTTCCTTCGCGTGCCGGAACAGCGACCGCGAGAACGGGTTGATGATGTAGCCTTCGTCCTGCAGGATTTTCTCCAGCGTCACCATCACTTCACGCCGGGCATCGGCGTCGGCCAGGGCCAGCGCTGCCGCCATCGCCGCGTCAAACTCGGCGTTGGCCATGCCCGTCTCGTTCCACGAACCGGTCGAGGTGTAAGCCAGCGACATGTTCTGCACCGCCAGCGGGCGGTGGTTCCAGGTGGTGGAGGAGAAGGGATACTTCTGCCAGTCGTTCCAGAAGGTCGACCCCGGCATGACCGTGTGCTTGATGTTCATGCCCGCGTCTTTCAGCTGCGCCTGAATGGCGGCAGTGGTCGACGCTTCCCAGCCATCGTCAAGCGAGATCAGCTCGAACTCGGCATCCTTCAGGCCAGCCGCTTCCAGCGCCGGGACCAGACCCGCCGCGTTGATCGTCTGGGGCGGCAGTTCGGCATATTCCGGGTGGATCGGGAAGGCGTGGTGGTTTTCGCCGGTCCGGCCCAGATTGTTGTAGCCAAGCTCCAGCACGACCGCCGGATCGACGGCCAGCTGCACGGCCTGACGCACGGCCTTTTCCTTGTAAAGCTCGCTTGTGGCCGAGTTCATCCGCGCGACGATGGTCGATGCGGTGACAACCTCCAGCTTCTGCCAGCCCAGAGTGTCAAGCTGGTCGATGAAGTCGCCGGTGGTCTCATAGTTGCAGTCGATCTCGTCCGAAGCGGCAAGGTTCACCATGGTCGACGGGTCGGTGCCGAAGTCGATGTAGTGAATCTCATCCAAGGGCGCAGTGCCACCCCACCAGGTGTGGTTCGGCGCGCGCACCAGCACGGCCTTCTGGCCGACCGACACTTCCTGCGGAACGTAAGGTCCGGTACCGATCGGGTTGACCGACGGATCTTCGCCGTCCTGGAAGCTGGAGTGGACAACAGCCGCCGGATAGTCGGCCAGGTTCGGGACCACAGCCACGTCCGAGGCGGACAGGTTCAGCTGCACGGTCATGTCGTCGACCTTGACGACGGCACCTTCGCGCAGGGTCTTGGTCGCTTCGTCCACCAGACCGGGGAAGCGGCTGGCCATCGCGTTGCCTTCGACATTGCCGTCAGCCCAGCGGGCGAAGTTGCGCACCACGTCATCGGCGGTGAACGCGTCGCCATTGTTCCAGGTCACGCCGGGGCGAACCTTCAGCGTGTACTGGGTGGCGTCGGCATTGGCTTCCCAGCTTTCCAGGAGGCGGCCTTCGAAAGTGCCGTCGGCGTTGTACTGGATGAGATACTCCAGCCAGCCGCGGTAGACGTTGGCGATATGCGGCCAGTCGGCCAGCCGCGGGTCCTTGGTGCCCTTCACTTCCATGCCGCAGCGGACGATGCCGCCGGTGGCATGGGCTTCGGCTTTCACCGGCGACTGCAGGCCGATCAGGCCATAGGCCGCGGCGGCAGACACGCCAAGCGCAGTGGTGCGCGTCAGAAACTCACGGCGGCTGATCTTGCCGGCCGAAAAGTCATCGACGTGCATCGAGGCTGCCGGGTGCAATGCGGCAGCGCGGTTCGTTTCAGTCATTGTCGTCTCCCTGTCAGGCATTTTGTTAAGACTTTTTGTTCTTGGTTTTGGCAGCGCCGACCCCAAGGTCGAACAAGGGGCGGCACTGCCGCAACCTCTATCAGACCTTCGCGCCAAAAGCGCGCCCCCGGGGCCCATTGCGCAACTTTTTTGCCCCGACGTCAACGGTTGCTTTCGTCACATGGTCGCGCATTTGCGACATTGACTGGTCGAAAACGTACGGATTGAGGTCGAATTTGGCCCGTCAGATCGCACGGCGGAAGGCCGATGGCGACTTGCCCGTAAGGTGCTGGAAGGCGCGGGTGAAATACGCGGGCGAATTGAAGCCCAATTGTTCAGCAATTCGCCCGACCGGAATGCGAGTCTCGGTCAAAAGCTTGCGCGCTTCGAAGATGCGGCGATCCTGCAGCAGGGCGCTCGCCGGGCGGCCGCAGGCGGCGTTGCAGCAGCGCGTCAGGTGGGTCGGGGTCACCCCCAAGGCGGCGGCGAAATCCGCCACACCCATGCCGCTGCGGAAGTTCCGCTCCAGCAGCGCGGTGTAGCGCGCGACCAGCCGCCGCGTGGCATCGGGGCGCGCGACATCGGGTTCTGCCTTGCGCGCCTGCCGTTCCAGCCACACTCCCAGAAGCCCGACGTAATGCCGGGTGGCCCGCTCATGGGCCGGGGTGTCGCTTTCAATCTCGCGCTGGATGGCATCCAGCAGGATGTTCACCTCTTGCTGGGCGTGAACTTCGCGGATGCGCAGATGCAGCGGGGTCTTTGGCAGGACGATATCCGTATCGCGCCCGAAGAACACCGCCGTGCCGAAAACTTGCGGCCCGGCTTCGAACCCATGCATCACGCCCGCAGGGATGAAGATGGCGTTATGGGCGGTGTAGCCGCGTGTGACACCGGAAATGGTGATCCGACCCTGACCCTTGGTGAACCAAAGGAGGCAGGGCTCCGAAATCGACCGCATCGCTTCAACCCGCCAGCGGCCACCCGCCGCAAGACGCGGAATGGCAACAAGCCGGGACGGTGAAGGCGGCGTGGCAACGGTCATGGCAGCGGATGATCCGGGATATGCGGGCAACGCCCAAAGTAAAGCAGGCACGGCAGCGCAACCCAAGCAAAATCGGCACTGAGGCCCGGAAGTTACCCCCCGATGTTGCAATTTTCTGTGCATAAGTCTGTGGACAGGCCGAAATCCGCACGAACTTCGCCCGCCAAGCCCCCGTCAGGGCAAGGAAAGCTGCCGCCAGCCCGCCATGTTCGATCTGAACCAGGTGCGCTGACGCTTTGCATATTGTCGGCTGGCCAGCGTGGCGGCGGCAATGGCCGCCTCAAGGCTGATTTCCCCCTTGAGGTAGGTAATCAGCTCGGGCCCGCCAATGGCGCGCGACGATGGGCGCGCAGGGTCCCAGTCGGCAAGGTTGTCCCGCGCTTCTTCCAGCGCCCCGTCGGCGATCATGGCGGCAAATCGGCGGTCGATGCGATCGTTCAACCAGCCGGTTTCCGGTGCAAGGACAACGGCTTCCGCATGCTCCACCGGCAAAAGCGGCGCAGGCGTCTCCTCCTGCCACGAGGCCAGTCCCCGCCCGGTCGTGCGCATCACCTCCCAGGCCCGCTGGACGCGGGCACCGTTCAGCGGATCGATCCGCGCCACGGTTGCGGCATCAAGCTCGGCCAACAGCGCCCGGCGCCCTTCGGCCTGCATCCGGGCATCCGCCTCCGCGCGTATGGGCGGCGGGGTTGCGGGGATGTCGGCAAGCCCACGGGTCAAGGCATTGAAATTCAGCCCCGTTCCCCCCACGATCACCACCGGGCGGTCCAAAAGCGGCGCCACCTCGCGCAGCCAGTGGCCAACCGAATAGGGTTCGTGCCGCCCGACATGCCCGTAAAGCGCATGGGGCAGCGCCGCCTCATCCGCGACGGTGGGCCGGGCCGTCAGGACCCGCCAGTTGTCATAGACCTGCAACGCGTCGGCATTGACGATCAGCCGTCCATCCCGCGCTGCAATCTCCATCGCAAGGCCAGACTTGCCGCTGGCCGTCGGTCCCGCAATCAGCACGGCCCTGTCGCGGGAAATCGCGCCCAGTTTCATCTTTGTCCAAATATCCCGGGGGTGCGGGGGCTTGCCCCCGCTCCAGCCGATGTCACAGGTTGAACCTTCCGCCGTTTTGCGACATTTTGCGTCACAGTCCAATGACAAAACGATATGCAGGGGGTGCCATGTCCAAAACAGCCACCGACACGGGGGCGGCAGTCACCTACAGCCGCGTGATGCTCAAGATCTCGGGCGAGGCGCTGATGGGGGATCAGGGCTTTGGCCTGCATCCGCCCACCGTCGCCCGCATCGCGCAAGAGGTGAAATCCGTCCGCGACCTTGGGGTCGAGATCTGCATGGTGATTGGCGGCGGCAATATTTTCCGGGGCTTGCAAGGCAGCGCCCAGGGGATGGAACGCACCACCGCCGATTACATGGGCATGCTTGCCACCGTGATGAACGCCCTCGCGATGCAGTCCGCGCTCGAGGAGATCGGCGTGTTCACCCGGGTCATCAGCGCCATTCCGATGGATCAGGTTTGTGAACCCTACATCCGCCGCCGCGCCGTCCGGCATCTTGAAAAAAAGCGGGTTTGCATCTTCGCTGCCGGCACGGGAAACCCGTATTTCACCACCGACACCGCAGCCACCCTGCGCGCGTCCGAGATGGCCTGTCAGGCGATCTTCAAGGGCACCAAGGTCGATGGCGTCTATGACAAGGACCCCAAGAAGCACGCCGATGCAAAGCGTTATACGAACGTGACCTATGATGAGGTGCTGGAAAAGCACCTCGGGGTGATGGACGCCACCGCCATCGCGCTGGCCCGCGACAATGACCTGCCGATCATCGTCTTCTCGCTGGACGAACCCGGCGGCTTTCGGGGGATTCTGGCGGGTGAGGGGACCTATACAAGGGTGCAGGGCTGACCCCGGCCCCACGCCAATCATGCGCCAAAGCCGCCTACGCACTGCGAATCGGGGCGATTTCCTGCCCCAGACCGGCCAATCGGGGTTCAAAGGCCTGCGGCTTTGGCCTATACCCCCGACCCGCGCCTCTGCTATAGAGCCGAAAACCGCAACCCTGACGGGATGACCCATCCCCCGGGGGCGGGCTGAAGTGAAGGAACCGTTGTCCATGGCAAATGACGAGCTTGAAATCGACACCGACGACCTGCAGCGCCGGATGGATGGCGCGATGAACGCGCTCAAGACCGAATTCGCCTCGCTTCGCACTGGCCGCGCCTCGGCGTCGATCGTCGAGCCGATCCAGGTCGAAGCCTATGGCCAGATGACCCCGATCAACCAGCTTGGCACGGTGAACGTCCCCGAACCCCGGATGGTGGTGATCAACGTCTGGGACAAGGCGATGATCTCGAAGGTGGAAAAGGCGATCCGCGAAAGCGGCATCGGCATCAACCCGGTCACCGATGGCCCCCTGATCCGCCTGCCGATCCCCGAACTGAACGAAGAGCGCCGCAAGCAGCTCAGCAAGGTCGCCGCGACCTATGCCGAAAACGCCAAGGTCGCGATCCGCAACGTCCGGCGTGACGGGATGGACCAGATCAAGAAGGCCAAGTCCGCCGGGATGAGCGAAGACGACCAGAAGATGTGGTCCGAGGAAGTGCAGGATCTGACCGACAAGGCAATTGCCGCCGTTGACCGGGTGCTGGAAGCCAAGCAGCAGGAAATCATGCAGGTCTGACCGGGAGGTCTGGCAGGAGGGGCGGCCGAAGTGTCGAAAGACTTGCAGATCGGGACGGCTCTGCGGCCGGTCAATCATCTGGCGATCATCATGGATGGCAATGGCCGCTGGGCCACCAACCGCGGCTGGCCGCGCCTTGTGGGCCACCGACGCGGTGCCGAACGGGTCCGCGAAATCGTCAAGGCCGCGCCTGATCTTGGGATCAAGTGGCTGACGCTATACGCGTTCTCGACCGAAAACTGGAAACGCTCCACCGAGGAAGTCCTTGGCCTCATGGCCATCTTCGCCCGCTATATCGAGCGTGAGGCGGATCGGCTGGCCAAGGCGGGCGTCCGGATGCGCTTCATCGGCGAACGCGGGCGGCTGGACCCCAAGTTGCAGCGCCTGATGGCCGGGATCGAGGCGCGCACCGCCGGGTGTGACCGGCTGAACCTGACTGTGGCGGTCAATTACGGCGGCCGGGATGAGATTTTCCGCGCCGCCCGCCGCGTGGCCGACGAAGTGGCGGCAGGCCTTCTGGACCCCGCCCATCTGACCGAAGCGGCCTTCGCCGAACGGCTGGACACCGGCGGTCTGCCCGACCCTGACCTTGTCATCCGCACCAGCGGAGAGACTCGGACGTCGAATTTCCTGCCGTGGCAGGCGGCCTATGCCGAATATGAATTCACCGGCACGCTCTGGCCCGATTTCACCCCGGATGAGCTTGCGGGCATCATCCAGCGCTTCTCCAACCGCGAACGGCGGTTCGGCGGGGTTGGAGTATGACCGTCGACGACCCGGTGCCGGACACCGATGCAACCGCCAAGGCGGCGGAGCAAGCGGCAGAGCAAGCAGAGCAAGCGGTCGAACAGGCGGAACAGGCTGCGGCAGACCCCACGGTCACGACCATCCCGCCGGGCCGTCCGGTTGGCCGGTGGGCGGACCTGCGCAAACGGGTCGTGTCGGCCGTGGTGCTGATCGCGGTTGGCGGGGCGGAAATCTGGCTGGGTGGGCCGTCCTTTGCGCTGCTGGTGGTGCTTTTGACCGGCGCGATGGTCTGGGAACTGACCAGGATCACTGCGCCCGGCCATGAGAATACGCCCCTCGGGCTGGCCGCTCTGGCCTGCGTCAGCCTTGGTGTCACGCTGGTCTTTCCCGATCCGGTCACCGCGGCCTTCCTGCTGGCACCCGCCCTTGCCATCGCCCTGACTGACCGGCGCGACCGCAGGCTTACCAGCCTTTATTCGGTCGCCATCATGGTCGCGGGCTATGGCCTGATCGACCTGCGCATGACGGCGGGTACCCCGGTGATCCTGTGGCTGGTGCTGATCGTCGTCGCGTCGGACGTGCTGGGCTATTTCGTCGGCCGTGTGGTTGGCGGGCCGAAGTTCTGGCCCGCCGTCAGCCCCAAAAAGACGTGGAGCGGCACTTTGGCCGGCTGGGTCGGGGCGGCGGTAGTAGGGGGCGCGTTCGTCCTTGCCGGCTATGGCACGATCTGGCTGGTGCCGCTGTCGGTGCTGATCGGCTTTGCCGGGCAGATGGGCGATGTCTGGGAAAGCTGGATCAAGCGGCGCTGCGGGGTCAAGGATGCCTCGACCCTGATCCCCGGGCATGGCGGTGTGCTGGACCGGTTTGATGCGCTGATCGGGGCGATTGTCGTCTTGATCCTGCTGGGCCTGATCCTTGATCTGCCGTTGCCCATGGCGGTGGCGGGCTGATGCGCAGCATCTCGATTTTCGGGGCCACGGGGTCGGTCGGCGAACAGACGGTGGACCTGATCCAGCGCGCGGGCGGGGCAGGGGCCTTTCGCGTGGTCGCCCTGACCGGGGGCCGCAACCTTGCCCGACTGGCCGACATGGCGCGCAGCCTGCATGCGGAACTTGCCGTCTGCGCCGACCCTGCCGATCTGCCCGCCTTGCGTGACCTTCTGGCCGACACCACCACCGAAACCGCCGCGGGGCCTGAGGCAATCGCCGAGGCCGCCGACCGCCCCGCCGATTGGGTGATGAGCGCGATCGTCGGTGCCGCAGGCCTTGTCCCCGGCTTTCGCGCCCTGCGGCACGGGCGGACGCTGGCGCTTGCCAACAAGGAAAGCCTCGTCACCGCCGGGCCGCTTCTCTTGGCCGAGGCTGCCAAGCACAAAGCCACCATCCTGCCGGTGGACAGCGAACACTCCGCCATCTTCCAGGCCCTGACCGGCGAAGACATCACCTGCGTCGAACGCATCATCCTGACAGCCTCAGGCGGTGCGTTGCGCGACTGGCCGCTGGAGGCACTGGCGAAAGCCACGGTGAAAGAGGCGCTGGCCCATCCGAACTGGGCCATGGGCCAGCGGATCACCATCGATTCGGCCAGCATGTTCAACAAGGCGCTCGAGGTGATCGAGACGCGCGAATTCTTCGGTGTGACGCCGGATCAGGTCGAGGTCATCATCCACCCCGAATCGCTGATCCATTCCATGGTCGGTTTTCATGACGGGGCGATCATGGCGCATCTCGGCGCGCCCGACATGCGCCATCCCATCGGCTATGCGCTGAACTGGCCCGCGCGCGATGCCTTGCCGGTGGCGCGGCTGGACCTTGCCCAGGTCTCCACCCTGACCTTCCGCGCGCCCGATCTGGCCCGCTACCCGGCGCTACGCCTTGCGCGCGAGGTGATGGCCCGCCGTGGCCTTGCCGGGGCCGCCTTCAACGCGGCCAAGGAAATCGCGCTGGACCATTTCCTTGCCGGCGGCATCGGCTTCATGGACATGGCGGGGGTCGTCGAAGACACGCTGACGGCGCTTGATCCGGAAATGGGCGCATCAAATCTGCCTGAAGCCCTTGAGGATGTGCTGGGAATGGACCATCTGGCACGGGTAAGGGCGGGCGAAATCGCACGCGCAAGGGCAGGGGGCCGCTGACGGCATGGAAATCTTCGCAGCCATTGGTGGCACTGCCTGGACGGTGTTCTTCTTCATCGTCGCCCTGTCGATCATCGTTTTCGTCCACGAATACGGCCATTACATCGTCGGCCGCTGGTCCGGCATCCATGCCGAAGTGTTCTCCGTCGGCTTCGGCCCCGTGCTGTGGAGCCGCCTCGACAAGCGCGGCACCCGCTGGCAAATCGCCGCGATCCCCTTCGGCGGCTACGTCAAGTTCCTGGGCGATGCCGATGCAACGTCAGTCCAGCACGGCGACGTCTCGGGCCTGTCGGCCGAAGAACGCCGCCACACGATGACCGGCGCCCCCCTCTGGGCGCGGTCGGCCACGGTGGCCGCGGGGCCGGTCGCGAATTTCATCCTGACCTTCGTGCTGCTGGCGGGCATCCTCTTGGTGCTTGGCATCCCGCGCGAAGAACCCACCGTCGGCACCATGCGCGACTTTCCCCACGAAGGCCCGACCCTGCTGGAAGGCGACGTGATCCTTGCCATCCAGGGCCAGCCCACCCCCGACCGCGAGACGTTTGGCACCGTGGTCAGCGACCTGCCCAACCAGCGCACCATGTCCTATACCGTGCGCCGCGGCACGGATGAGCTTGTGGTGGAAGGCCCGCACCCCTTTGCTCCGGTGGTGGGTGAGGTCATCATCCGCTCCGCCGCTATGGACGCGGGCCTGCAGTCCGGCGACGTGATCCTGCGCGCGGCAGGGCAGGATGTCACCGCCTTCAGCCAGCTTCCCGAAATCGTCGCCGCCAGCAAGGGCGACCCCGTCCCGCTGACCATCTGGCGCGATGGCGAGGCGTTTGACCTGACCCTCACCCCCCGCATCCGCACCGTCGAGGATGAGACGGGCACTTTCGTCGAACGCTACCAGATCGGCATCGTCGCTGGCCTCGCCTTCGAACCCGCGACCCGCGCCACCGGCCCGGTTGAGACCATCACCCTTGCCGCCGGGCAGATGTGGCGCATGGCGACGGGCACGCTGAACGGCCTTGGCCTGATGATCAGCGGTGCGATCAGCACCTGCAACCTCACGGGCGCGATCGGCATGGCCGAAACCATGGGCGACGCTGCGCGCAACGGCGCGGAAAGCTTCATAGGCATGATGGCGGTGCTGTCGCTGGGGATTGGCATCCTGAACCTCTTCCCGATTCCGGTGCTCGATGGCGGCCATCTGGTGTTCCACGCCTATGAGGCGGTGACGCGCCGCCCCCCGTCGGACCGCGCCCTTCGGGTGATGATGACCGTGGGATTGTCGCTGGTCATCGGCCTGATGGTCTTTGCGCTCAGCCGCGATCTGATCTGCGTCTGATTGTGCAAGGTGGGCAAAGCCAGACCTGCGGCTTCGCGCCCAGAACCACAAGATGTGGGAAAGTTATCCACAAGGACCGCAGGCTTTTGACAAAGCTTGGCTTTCCCGGTAGTCAACCTGAAACGGCACAGATCGACGAGGACAGAAGATGCAAGGGACCTTCCGCATGACCAAAGGACGGTCTTCCACGGCTGCCGCACGGGCACGATTGCTGGCTACAGCGGTTTTCCTCGGTGCCGCAACGGTTTCAGCGCCGTTCCTGACCCCGGCCTTCGCGCAGAGCTTTTCTTTTTCGAACGTCGTTGTCGAAGGCAACGTCCGAGTCGACCCCGCAACAATCCTGTCCTACGCCGGAATCAGTCGCGGTGAAGAGGTTTCCGCCGCCGCCCTGAACGACGCGTATCAGCGCATCGCCAACTCCGGTCTGTTCGAAACGGTGGAGGTTGTGCCGCAGGGGTCCACCCTGATCATCCGGGTCGCGGAATTCCCGATCGTCAATATCATCAACTTCGAAGGCAACCGCCGCCTCAAGGACGAAGAACTGGCCGCGTTGGTCCAGTCGCAGGCCCGTCGGGTCTATTCGCCCAGCACCGCCGAATCCGACGCAGCGGCCATTGCCGAACTGTACCGCGTTCAGGGCCGGATGGCCGCAACCGTCACCCCCAAGATCATCCGTCGGACTGACAACCGTGTCGACCTTGTCTTTGAGGTGACCGAAGGCCGCGTTGTTGAAATCGAGCGTCTGTCGTTTGTCGGCAACCGCGCCTTCAGCGATCGCCGTCTGCGTCAGGTGCTGGAAACGAAACAGGCCGGCTTCCTGCGCACCTTCATCCGGCGCGACACTTTCGTTGCCGAACGTCTGGAACTCGACAAGAAAGTGCTGACGGATTTCTATCTGTCGCGCGGCTATATCGACTTTCAGGTGCTTGACGCCGGGGCCGAGGTCAGCCGCGAGCGGGACGCGACATTCGTCACCTTCACCGTGCGCGAAGGCCTGCCCTACAGCATTGGCAACGTGACAACGGTTTCGGAAATCGAAGGCGTTGATGCGGCCGAATTTGCCGATGTCCAGCGCATCCGCACTGGTCAGACCTACACGCCGCTTCTGATCGACAACAACATTACCCGGATGGAAAATCTGGCCCTGAAGAAGGGCCTGAACTTCGTCCGCATCGAACCGCGCATCACCCGCAATGATCGCGGCCAGATGGTCAACGTCGAATTTGCCATCGTCCGGGGCGAACGCGTGTTCGTCGAACGGATCGACATTGAAGGCAACGCCACCACGCTGGATCAGGTGATCCGCCGCCAGTTCCGCACGGTCGAAGGCGATCCCTTCAACCCGCGCGAAATCCGCCAGTCGGCCGAACGCATCCGCGCGCTTGGCTTCTTCTCGGACGCGCAAGTCAACGCCGAGCCGGGGTCGGGCCCGGATCAGGTCGTCGTGAACGTCGATGTCGAGGAACAGCCGACCGGGTCGCTCAGCTTTGGTCTGACCTATTCGGTGAACAGTGGCACCGGTGTGAACGTCGCCTTTTCCGAAGCGAACTTCCTTGGGCGCGGGCAGCGACTGGGGCTGTCGCTCAACGTCGGGACCGACAACCAGAATTCGTCGTTCAACTTTACCGAACCGGCCTTGCTGGGCCGCGATCTCAGCTTTTCGGTCGGGGCCTACTACCGGACCTCGGACAACCAGAATGCGTCCTATGATACCCGCAATATCGGGTTCACCACGGGGATCGGCTTCCCCTTGGGCGAGCTGTCCAATCTGGACCTCCGCTTCCGGCTGTCGGAAGACAAGATTTCAAACTACGACGGTGACTCGCCGATCCTGATCGCCGAATCCGATCGTGGGGCGCTGCGCACCGTTTCGCTTGGCTACAACTATGAATACGATACCCGGGTGTCCGGGCTGAACCCCAACGGCGGGATCCTGCTGCGCTTTGGCCAGGATTTCGCAGGGCTGGGCGGCGATACCGAATATATCGAAACCACGGCTCTGGCCTTGGCCGAAACCCGCATCCTCAACGAGGAAGTCACCCTCCGCGCCGTTTTCGAAGGTGGGGCGATCACGTCGCTGGGCGGCAATATCAGCCGGGTGACCGAACGCTACTTCGGCAACAGCAAGATTCGCGGCTTCGAAGCCAACGGGATCGGTCCGCGTGATCTTGGGGCGGCCGATCAGGACGCGCTTGGCGGGAACATGTTCGCCGTCGCCCGGTTCGAGGCGGATTTCCCGCTTGGCCTGCCAGAAGAATACGGGATCACCGGCGGGGCCTTCCTTGACATCGGCTCGGTCTGGAGCCTCGACAACACTGCCGGCATCGGCACTGTGGATGACAGCTTCATTCCGCGTGCCACCGTCGGGTTCTCGGTCTTCTGGACAACGCCGATCGGGCCGTTGCGGTTCAACTTCAGCCACGCGCTGAAGAAGGAAGATTACGACAAGGAACAATCGTTCGACCTGACCATCTCGACGCAGTTCTGACATGGGCGTCGGCGGGTGTCTGCGGCGCCTAGTCCGTGGGTCAATGCCCCTGGTCGGCGTGCTGTGCCTGCTGACCGGGTTTGCACTGGCCCAGGACACGCCTGACGCTGAGGCGCAGCCCTTGCCAGACACGCAGCCAGTGCCAGAGGCGCGCACCGTGGTCGGGACAATGGTGCTGACCATAGAGCAGGACCGTTTCTTCACCGAATCGGCCTTTGGCAAAGCCAGCCTTGCCCGGGAACGCGAAGCCTCCCAGGCACTCGACGTTGAGAACAAGCAGATCGAGGCTGCCCTGATCGCCGAAGAACAGGACCTGACCACCCGTCGCGAAACGCTGCCCGCCGATGAATTCGCAGCCCTCGCCAGTGCCTTTGATGCCAAGGTCGAACGCATCCGCGACGAACAGGACGCGAAGGTGCGGGATCTTTCGCGGGCGCGAGACGCGGACCGTCAGGCCTTCCTGCGCGCCGCTGTACCCGTGCTGGGTGACCTGATGGGTGAAAAGGGCGCCGTGGCCATTCTGGAAAAATCCAGCGTCATCCTGTCGCTGACCGCCATCGACGTCACCGACGAAGCCATCGCGCGGGTCGATGCCGTGCTGCCTTTGGGCACCACACCTCCCCCTGCGCCCTGAACGCGCCCGCGCCAACTTGTCACCCGCTGGCCGAGTTGGTAGCAAAAGCCAAGGGAACGCGCCGCCGTTCCACCAGCTTATGAGGTATGACCATGGATGCAGCCGCCCAGCCAGCCGCCACAACGGCACCCACGACGGCCGATCTTGACCTGATCCAGCGGATCATCCCGCATCGCTACCCGTTTCTCTTGATCGACAAGGTGCGCGACATCGTGCTGAACGAAGGCTGCGTCGGCATCAAATGCATCACCCTGAACGAACCGCAGTTCCAGGGCCACTTCCCTGGCATGCCGATCTTTCCCGGCGTCATGATCATCGAGGCCATGGCCCAGACCTCCGGCATCCTCGTCGGCCTCTCCATGGACCTCGTCGACAAGAACGCCAAGGTGTTCTTCATGGGCGTCGATGGCGTCAAGTTCCGCCGCAAGGTCGTGCCCGGCGATGTGCTGGAGCTGCACGTCAAAGCCCTCCGCGGCGGCGGACGGGTCTGGAAATTCGAAGGCCGCGCCATGGTCGAGGGCGAACTGGCCTGCGAGGCGACCTTCATGGCGATGTTTGACGTTCCCAAGGCATGACCGCCCCCCGCATCCACCCCTCGGCCGTCGTCGACCCCGCCGCCACCATTGGCGAAGGCTGCGACATCGGCCCCTTCTGCCTGATCGGCCCCGAAGTCACCCTGCACGCCCGCGTCACCGTGAAATCCCACGCCGTCATCACCGGCTGGACCGAGGTGGGTGAAGACACGACGATCTTCCCCTTCGCCACCGTGGGTGAGGTTCCGCAAGACCTGAAATACGCCGGTGAACACACCCGTCTGGTTATCGGCAAACGCTGCCGCATCCGCGAGGGGGCCACGCTCAACACCGGCACCGAAGGTGGTGGCGGCATCACCCGCGTCGGTGATGACGTCCTGATCATGACCGGCGCCCATGTCGGGCATGATTCCCAGATTGGTGACCGGGTGATCCTTGTGAACCACGTCGCCATCGCCGGGCATTGCGTGCTGGGCGATGACGTCATTGTCGGCGGCCTTTCTGGCGTCCACCAATGGGTGCGCATCGGGCAGGGGGCCATCATCGGCGCGGTGACCATGGTCACCAACGATGTCATCCCCTACGGCCTCGTCCAGGCCCCGAGGGGTGAGCTTGACGGCCTGAACCTCGTCGGTCTCAAACGCCGTGGCGTCGACCGCGCCGGGATCACCGCCCTGCGCGCCGCCTTCCAGACCCTTGCGCAGGAAGACGGCAGCTTTCAGGACCGCGCCCGCAAACTGGCCGAGGAAAGCGACAACCCCCTCGTGCGCGAGATTGCCGATTTCATCCTGACCAAATCCGACCGTAGCTTCCTGACCCCGAAGGGCGGCCGGTGACCGTCGCCCTGATCGCTGGTCGGGGTGGTCTTCCCCTTGCCCTGACGCAGGCCATGTCCCCGCAGCCCCTTGTCGCCGCGATGGAAGGCTTCACCCCCGAAGGCCTTGCCGTTGATCTCCCGTTCCGGGTCGAACGTCTGATGCCCTTCCTGCACAGCCTGCAAGACCGTGGCGTGACGACCGTGGTCTTTGCCGGTGCCGTCACCCGCCCAAGGCTTGATCCGGCCCTTCTTGACCCTGCCACCGCCGCCATGCTTCCCCGGCTGATGCAGGCCATGGCCGCTGGCGACGACGCCACCCTGCGCGCCGTGATCGACATCTTCACCGAAAGCGGTTTTGCCGTCGCCGGTGTGGCGGATGTGGCCCCGTCACTGCTTCCCGCCGCTGGCCTGCTTGCAGGCACGCTGACTGACCGCGATCAGGCCGACGCCACCCGCGCCGCTGCCATCGTCGCCGCCCTCGGCGCAGTGGATGTGGGGCAGGGGGCAGTCGTCGCCCAAGGCCTTTGTCTGGCGGTTGAGGCGCTGCCCGGCACCGACGCCATGCTTGCCGCTGTCGCCGCCTTGCCCCCACAGCTCCGCCCCGATCCGGCGCGGGGCCGGGGTCTGTTCTACAAGGCCAGCAAGCCCGGGCAAGACCGGCGCATCGACCTGCCCACCCTCGGCCCCGATACCCTCCGCGCCGTGGCCGCTGCGGGCCTTGGCGGGGTCGCCTTCGAAGCGGGCGGGGTGATCTGCCTCAACCTGCCTGACATGCAGCGCCTTGCCGCGGACCTTGGCCTGTTCCTCTGGGCGCGCGGCTGATGCCTGCCGCCTTGTCCATTTTCTGTCTGCCCAAATATCCTCGGGGGGTAGGGCGCGCAGCGCCAAGGGGGGCAGACGGCCCCCCTTTCCCCGGCCACCGCATGAGGCTGCGGTGAAGATCTTCCTCATCGCGGGCGAACCCTCGGGTGACCGTCTGGGGGCGGCCCTGATGGCCGGTCTGAAGGACCTCACCCCCGGGATCACGTTCGACGGTATTGGCGGCCCCTTGATGCAGGCCGAAGGGCTGGAAAGCCTGTTCCCGATGGAAGAGCTGTCCATCATGGGCATCGCCGAGGTGCTGCCGAAGTATTTCCCGCTCAAGCGTCGGATTGCGCAGGCCGCCGAAGCCGCTCTGGCCTCAGGTGCTGCCGCCATGGTGACCATCGACAGCCCTGATTTCTGCCTGCGCGTGGCGAAGATCGTCAAGGCATCCCGGCCCGGCTTTCGCACCATCCACTATGTCGCCCCCTCGGTCTGGGCCTGGCGTCCCGGGCGCGCGGCGAAAATGGCGCGGGTCATTGACCACGTTCTCGCCCTCCTGCCGTTCGAGCCGCCCTATATGACCGCCGCCGGCATGACCTGCGATTTTGTGGGTCATCCGGTCGTGTCCGAACCGGTGGCCACAACAGCGCAGGCCGCCGCCTTCCGGCAGGCGCATGGCATCCGTCCCGACGCGCAGCTGATCGCTGCTCTTCCCGGGTCGCGCCGGTCGGAAATCACGCGCCTTGCCCGGCCCTTTGGCGAATCGCTGGCGGCCTTGGTGCCGCAGACCCGCGACCTGCGCGTCGTCGTGCCGACGCCTGCCCATCTTGAAGGCCATTTGCGCAGCCTGATCGCCGACTGGCCAGGCCAGCCGGTCATTCTGCCCGCCCCCGATGTGGCGACCCGGACCGCGGCCTTTGCCGCGGCGGATGTGGCGCTTGCCGCCTCGGGAACCGTGTCGTTGGAGCTTGCCGCCCAGATGTGCCCCATGGTCATCGCCTATGACATGGCACCGCTGACCCTGTGGCTGATGCGCCGCGCCGCGCTGATCGACACGGTGACGCTGGTCAATCTGGTGTCAGAGACTCGCGTCGTGCCCGAATTCATCGGCCCCGACTGCCGCGCCAGCGCCATCGCGCCGCGCCTGCTGGACCTGCTGGGCAAGGACAGCACCAGCCAGGACGCCGCCATGGCCCTGACGATGGACCGCCTTGGCCGTGGCGGGGAAGCCCCCGGCCTGCGCGCCGCGCGGTCGGTGCTCGCAGCCCTGCCGCGCTAGGGATTGCCGAAACTTCTGTACGACGGGCAGGCCCATCGCCTCTGTCATGGTGAACCATTCCTGAAAGGGGTGAGGCAAGCCCTTGATTTCACTGGATCGAAGGCCTGTCCCTGCCCGGGACAGGGCTCTACCCCTTCCAGATCCACCCGCCCCCGAACACCCGCCCTCCCTCGGGCGCGTAGAAGACACAAGCCTGCCCGGCGCTGACCCCATCCTCTGGCGCGATCAGCTCCACCTCAGCCGTGGTCGGCCCCGTCGGCCGGACAATCGCCCCCCGGGGTGGCCGGGTAGACCGGACCTTGACGTCCAGATGCCACGTCTCCTGCGAGGTGAAGGGCGCATCCCCCAGCCAGTTGATCTCTTTCAGCGGCACGATCCGGGTGGACAGCGCCTCTTTCGGCCCGACGATGACCCTGCGCAGCACCGGGTCCAGCTTCACCACATAAAGCGGCTCTTCCAACCCGCCGATCCCAAGGCCCTTCCGCTGCCCCACCGTGTAGTGGATCACCCCACGGTGCCCGCCCAGCACGCGGCCATCCAGATCCACAATCTCCCCCGGATCCGCCGCCCCGGGCCGCAGCTTCTCGATCACCGCCGCATAGTTGCCGTTCGGCACAAAGCAGATGTCCTGACTGTCCGGCTTGTCCGCCACCGGCAGCCCATACTTCGCCGCCAGCGCCCGGGTCTCGGCTTTCGAGGCCAGATGCCCAAGCGGAAACCGCAGATAGTCCAGCTGCTCCGGCGTGGTCGAGAACAGAAAGTAGCTCTGGTCCCGCGCAGGATCGGCGGCCTGATGCAATTCGGCCCCAAGCACGCCCATCTTGCGCTGGATATAGTGGCCCGTGGCCATGCAGTCCGCCTCAAGGTCCTTGGCGGTGGCCAAGAGGTCCTTGAACTTCACCCGTTCATTGCAGCGGATGCAGGGGACCGGGGTCGCACCCGCAAGGTAGGCGTCGGCGAATTCCTCGATCACGGCTTCGCGGAAGGTGTTTTCGTAGTCGAGGACATAGTGCGGAAACCCCATGGTTTCCGCCACACGCCGCGCATCGTGAATGTCGCGCCCCGCACAGCAGGCGCCCTTCTTGGCCAGTGCCGCCCCATGATCGTAAAGCTGCAGCGTCACGCCGACGACATCATAGCCCTCCTCGGCCAATTGGGCGGCCACAACACTGCTGTCGACGCCGCCGGACATGGCAACGACCACCCGCGTCTGGGACGGGGGCTTGGGCAGGCCAAGTGAGTTCAGCGGCAGGTCGCGCGGCATGGGTGCTGTCCAGATGTCTGAGATACCGGGCAATATATGAAAATGCGGTGCACTCTCAATCCCCTGTTTCAGGATTGATTAAGCCTGATACGCCAGATTACCGCAAAATGAATGGGGAAAGGCTGATGTTCCTGAAACGTGTCGAAGGACCAAGGCAGGTCACCTTGCCAGATGGCACCATCCTGTCGCGGGCCGATCTGCCGGCGCCGGACACGCGGCGCTGGGTCGCAAGCCGCAAGGCCGTGGTGGTCAAGGCCGTGATCTACGGTCTGATCACACAATCCGACGCGCTGGAACGCTACGCGCTGTCGGAAGAAGAATTTGCCCTGTGGCGGGCGGCAGTCGAACGCCATGGCGACAAGGGTCTGAAAGTCACCGCCATTCAAAAATTGCGACAACTTTAGATTGTTTCGTACTCCCGCTCAGGCAAAGTAACCGTCGGTTAACCATTGCCACCCAATGTCGTTAACGATGTGGGCAATGGAGCGGAGAATCCGAAAAATGCGCATCCTGCTTGTTGAAGACGACCCTACCACCTCGCGCAGCATTGAATTGATGCTGACCCACGCGAATCTCAACGTTTATTGCACCGATATGGGCGAAGACGGTGTCGATCTGGCGAAACTGTATGACTACGACCTGATTCTGCTGGACCTGAATCTTCCGGACATGAGCGGGCATGACGTGCTGCGCCAGATCCGCCAGGCCCGTGTGGAAACGCCGATCCTGATTCTGTCGGGTTCTGACGATACTGAAAGCAAGCTCAAGGGCTTCGGGTTCGGCGCGGATGACTATCTGACCAAACCTTTCCACCGCGAAGAGCTTGTGGCGCGTATCCACGCGATCATCCGGCGGTCCAAGGGCCATAGCCAGTCGGTGATCAAGACCGGGCGTGTCGCCGTCAATCTGGATGCAAAGACAGTCGATGTCGACGGCAAGACCGTGCATCTGACTGGCAAGGAATATCAGATGCTGGAATTGCTATCTTTGCGTAAGGGGACGACGCTGACGAAAGAAATGTTCCTGAATCATCTTTACGGCGGCATGGATGAACCGGAACTGAAGATCATTGACGTTTTCATCTGCAAACTGCGCAAGAAACTGGGCGAAGCGACGGGCGGCGCGAATTACATCGAAACCGTCTGGGGGCGGGGCTATGTGTTGCGCGATCCGGTGGGGACCACAGCGCCAAAGCTGGCTGCAAGCGCCTGACTTGTCCTGAACCCGCCGCACCCCTAAGGATTGGGCAAGGCGAAGGGGGTTGGGATGAGCGAGAACGTCGAACGTCCGGTCGCAGACATGACCGAGGCAGAGGCCGTCGCCGAATGGGCGGAACTGGCAGGCAAGGTGCTTGACGCCAACGTTGCGTATCACCGTGACGATGCGCCCACACTGACGGATGCGGCCTATGACCGCATGAAGCGCCGTCTGGCCGAGCTTGAGGCCGCCTTCCCGGCGATTGATCGGGCGGCGCAGATGAAAAGCCCGACGGCCATGGTCGGGGCGCCAGTGGCTGACGGGTTTCGCAAGGTCACTCATGCGGTGCCGATGCTCAGCCTGGAAAACGCCTTTGAGGAAGGCGAGGTCGTCGAATTCACCGACCGCATCCGCCGCTTTCTGGGCCATGCCGGGGCCATCAGCTTTACGGCCGAGCCGAAGATTGACGGGCTTTCCCTGTCGCTGCGCTATGAGAAGGGCGCTCTGGTCCAAGCTGCCACGCGCGGCGACGGCGAGGTGGGCGAGAACGTGACGGACAACGCCCGCACGATTGGCGATATCCCCCAGACCCTGATCGGCGCGCCGGATCTGCTTGAGGTGCGCGGCGAGGTTTACATGTCGCATGCCGATTTTCTGGCCTTGAACCAACGGCAGGCGGCTGATGGCGAGAAGGTCTTCGCCAACCCGCGCAATGCCGCGGCCGGGTCCTTGCGGCAGTTGGATGCCGGGATCACCGCCAAGCGGCCGCTGCGGTTTTTTGCCTATGCCTGGGGCGCGCTTTCGGCCCCGCTGGCCCCAACTCAGTTTGGCGCGATCCAGCGCTTCACCGAGTTGGGGTTCGCAACCAACCCGCTGACCGTTCTGTGCGACGGTCCCGAGGCGATGCTGGATCACTATCGCCGGGTCGAGGCGCAGCGGGCGACGCTGGGCTATGACATTGACGGGGTGGTCTACAAGGTTGACGACCTCGCCCTGCAGGCCCGGCTTGGGTTCCGCTCAACGACCCCCCGTTGGGCCATCGCGCACAAGTTTCCCGCGGAACTCGCCTGGACCGAGCTTTTGGGGATCGACATTCAGGTCGGCCGGACTGGGGCGCTGTCGCCCGTCGCGCGCCTCCGGCCGGTGACCGTGGGCGGTGTGGTCGTCAGCAACGCGACGCTGCACAATGAGGACTACATTGCCGGGCGGGATTCCAAGGGGAACCCGATCCGCGACGGCAAGGATATTCGGCTGGGCGACTGGGTGCAGGTCTACCGCGCCGGGGACGTGATCCCCAAAGTCGCAGACGTGGATCTGGCGCGTCGCAAGGACGGCGCGCAACCCTATGTTTTCCCGCAGATTTGCCCCGAATGCGGCAGCCCCGCCCATCGCGAGGTTGGCGATTCCGTCCGGCGCTGCACCGGCGGGCTGATCTGCCCGGCCCAAGCGGTGGAGCGGTTGAAGCATTTCGTCAGCCGCGGGGCCTTCGACATCGAAGGTCTCGGCTCCAAACAGGTGGAGATGTTCTTCCGTGACAGCCTTCTGCCGGTAAAAGCCCCCGCCGATATCTTCACGCTTGCCGCAAGAGACGCCGTCAACCCCTTGCAGAAGCTGAAGAATCGGGATGGCTTTGGGGACGTCTCCGCCGCCAAGCTCTTTGCGGCCATCGAAGCAAAGCGCGTCATCCCATTGGATCGGCTGATCTTTTCCCTGGGCATCAGGCATGTGGGCGAAGTGGCGGCAGGCTTGTTGGCCCGGCACTACGGCACTTGGCCGGCGTTTGAGGCTGCCATCACCCACGCCACCCCCGGCAGCGCGGATTGGGCGGAACTGACGGCGATTGACGGGGTGGGGACGGTGCTGGCGCAAAGTCTGGTCGATGCCTTCCAGAACCCCGCTGAACGCGCCGCGATGGATGCGCTTGTCGCCGAACTTGACGTGCAACCCGTGGCCCGGCGCGGCGCGGTCGACAGTCCGGTTGCAGGCAAGACCGTCGTCTTCACCGGCAGTCTGGAAAAGATGACCCGCGCGGAAGCGAAAGCCCGGGCCGAGGCTTTGGGCGCGAAGGTTGCCGGATCGGTCAGCGCAAAGACTGATCTGGTGATCGCGGGCCCCGGTGCAGGGTCAAAGGCCAAGGACGCCGAACGGCTGGGGGTGGAGATCATCGACGAAGACGCCTGGCTGCGGCTGATCGGCGGATGACCCGGCCCGAGGCCCTTTTCCCGCTGTTCGCGGAGTTGGAGACACTGCCCGGTGTCGGGCCAAAGGCTGCGCAAGCCTTTGAAATGCTGGGCGTGGCCCGGCCAAAGGACCTGCTTTACCTCTTGCCGCACTCGGGCGTGGACCGGACCCGCCGCGCCTCGGTCCGCGATGTGACCCCGCCGACAACCCTGACGGTGGAGGTGGAGGTTGGCGCCCATCTGGCGCCGCGGCTGAAGGGCAAGCCCTACCGTGTGATGGTCAAGGATGAGCGGCTGGAATTCATGCTGGTCTTCTTCCACGCCCGGGCCGATTTTCTGCAAAGATTGCTGCCGACCGGACAGCGCCGCCTGATCTCGGGCAAGGTCGAACTTTTCGACGGCATCGCCCAGATGGTCCACCCTGACCATGTGCTGCGGCCGGAGGAAGCGGGGGAGTTGCCGACCTATGAACCCGTCTACCCGCTGACGGCCGGTCTGACGCAAAAGGTCGTCGCCAAGGCCGTGGCCGCCGCGTTGACCCGGGTCCCGCCGCTTGGTGAATGGATTGATCCCGCCCTAAAGGCGCGTGAGGGCTGGCCGGATTGGCCCGCCGCCCTGACGGCAGCCCACGCGCCCGACACAGCGGCGGCGCTTGCGGCCACCCATCCGGTCCGGACGCGCCTCGCTTATGACGAGCTTTTTGCCCATCAGGTGACCCTTGCGCTGGCCCGCGCCTCGATCCGCCGGGCCAAGGGGGTTGCGACGGTTGGGGATGGCTCGCTTCGCGCCAAGGTGCTGGCGGGTCTGCCCTACGCGCCAACTGCCGCCCAGACCCGCGCGATTGCCGAGATTGCGGCGGACATGGCCGCGCCGCTGCGCATGAACCGGCTTTTGCAGGGCGACGTTGGGTCAGGCAAAACCCTTGTCGCCTTCCAGGCTCTTCTGGTCGCGGTTGAGTCGGGAGGGCAGGGCGTGATGATGGCCCCGACCGAAATCCTTGCCCGCCAGCATTTTGAGGGTTTGGCCCCGCTCGCCCGCGCGGCAGGGGTCAGGCTGGAACTGCTGACGGGTCGTGATCGGGGGGCGGACCGGGCGATGAAACTGGAAGATCTGGCGATGGGGCGCATTCCGATTTTGGTCGGCACCCATGCGGTCTTTCAGAAGGATGTCACCTTCAAGGACCTGCGCCTTGCCGTGGTGGATGAACAGCACCGCTTTGGCGTCGTCCAGCGGATGGAACTGGGCGCCAAGGGCGAAGCGGTGGATGTGCTGGTGATGACCGCAACACCGATCCCCCGCAGCCTTGCGCTGGCCACGCATGGCGACATGGATGTGTCCGTGCTGGATGAAAAACCGGCCGGTCGCAAACCGATCCGCACGGCGATGGTGTCGGACGAACGGCTGGATGAGGTCGTCGATCACCTGCGTAAGGCGGTGGCAGAGGGGCGGCAGGCCTATTGGGTCTGCCCCTTGGTCGAGGA
Source organism: Tabrizicola piscis (assembly GCF_003940805.1). Taxonomy (NCBI): domain Bacteria; kingdom Pseudomonadati; phylum Pseudomonadota; class Alphaproteobacteria; order Rhodobacterales; family Paracoccaceae; genus Tabrizicola; species Tabrizicola piscis. The sequence goes on along the minus strand of NZ_CP034328.1, from coordinate 247,432 downwards.
ATCCGAAGTGGTGGACTACGCCAGCGCCGAGGAACGCTTTCGCACCTTACGCGCCGAGTTGGGGGATCGGGTCGGGCTGGTCCACGGCCAGATGCCGCCAGCCGACAAGGACGCCGCAATGGCCCGCTTTGTGGCGGGTGAGACGTCCGTGCTGGTGGCGACAACGGTGATCGAAGTCGGGGTGAACGTGCCCAACGCCTCCATCATGGTGATCGAGCGGGCGGAAACCTTTGGCCTTGCGCAGCTCCACCAGTTGCGCGGCCGGGTTGGCAGGGGCGATGCAGCCTCGACCTGTCTGATGCTCTATCAGGCGCCCTTGAACGAAACCGGCCGCCGCCGCTTGACCACGATCCGCGACACGGAGGACGGGTTTCGCATCGCGGAAGAAGACCTCGCGATGCGCGGGGCCGGGGATGTGATCGGCACCGCGCAATCCGGGCTGCCCCGGTTCCGTGTGGCTGATCTGGAACGTCAGGCGGCGCTGATGGCGCTGGCCCAGTCCGACGCACGCAAGCTTCTGCTCGATGACCCCAGCCTGACCAGCGCGCGCGGCCGATCCGTGCGGGCTCTGCTTTGGCTGCTGGATCAGGACCGGGCGATCCGACTGATCACTGTGGGATAAGGGGGAACCCGTCCGGCCCCCTGCGTGTTGACCCCTGAGCAGGTGGGGCGATGCAGTGTGGATGTCCCGCTTTGTTCTCATTTGTTCTTAAAAAGTTCTTTACAACCGTTGCCGGACATGAGAACAATCAAGCAACAAGTAGGGAGAACGCCATGAAAGCCGCCGTAAAGACCCTTCTGACCCACACCCCGCGTGGCGCGGTTGAAGATACCGTCGGCCTTCTCGCGCTGTTTGTTCTGCTGTTCGCCGTGCTCTCTGTGCCCGGCCTTGCCTGAGGTTTCTGCCCCGCGCTCTGTCCCCCAAGGGTGATCGGCCTTCCCCCCATGCCCGTCATGGTTTGCCGGTTCCAGATGCGCTACTGCCGCCGCCATCCCCGGGATGCGCGGCGGTTTTTTTTATGCTGTGGCTGTAGCCATCGCTTCACACACCGCTTCGATCGCCAGCAGGATCGAGGCATGGCGGTTCTTGTAGTCGCGGGCTGGCAGCAGCACCTCGAAACCGTCGAAAGGGGCGGCGGGGACGGGGCCGGACTCTTTCAGCATCGCCCGAAGCTGGTTCTGTGCGGCCTGAAGTTCGGGCAGGGTGCGGCCGATGACCGCCGCGCCGACGACCGCCGCCGCGGCCTGGCCAAGCGCGCAGGCTTTCACGTCCTGCGCAAACTCGGCAACGCGGCCGTCCTTGGCGACCACATCCACCGTCACGGTCGAGCCGCAGAGCGGTGAGCGTTTGCGCACCGTGGCCTGGGGTGCGGCAAGCCGCCCGTGATGCGGGATGTCTGCCGCAAGCGCGAGGATGCGGTTGGAGTAGAGCTGGAGAAGGTCGCTGTCGCTCATGGAAACTCCCTGCCTGACCCTGTATGTAGTCTGCTGCGCCCGGCCTGCCAAGGAGTGACACGATGCCGTTTGATCCCGAAAGCCTGAGGTTTGACGACAAGGGATTGATCCCTTGCGTGGCGCAGGACCATGTCTCGGGTGAGGTGCTGATGGTCGCGTGGATGAACGCGGCCTCGGTCGCGGCCACCTTGGAGACCGGGAAGGTCACCTACTGGTCGCGGTCGCGGCAGGCGTTCTGGGTCAAGGGAGAGACGTCGGGCCACCATCAGCGGCTGGTGGAGTTGCGGGTCGATTGCGACCGGGATTGCCTGCTGGCACTGGTCGAGCAGGAGGGGCCGGCCTGTCACACCGGGCGGCGGTCGTGTTTCTATACGGCGGTCCGGGAGGGTGAGGAAGTCGAGATCATCGCGGTGTCCCTGCCCGGGACAAATCCCTAAGCCATTGACTTGAAAGGATAGCCAGAACAGCGTTAAGCCGTTGGTAACCCTACCATCCGGCGGATGTCGGCGGGGGTCGCACCTTCGGACCGGTACTTCGCAATGGCGCGGGCGTCGTCGCGTTTGGCAAGGCGCTTGCCTTGGTCGTCGCGGATCAGGCGGTGGTGGTGGTAGATCGGCGTGGGCAGGCCGAAGAGGTGCTGCAGGAGAACGTGGATCTTTGTCGCTTCGGTCAGGTCCGCGCCCCGGATGACATGGGTGATACCCTGCGCGGCATCGTCAAGGACGACTGAAAGATGGTAGGACGTGCCCATGTCGCGCCGGGCAATGACGATGTCGCCAACGCTCTTGGTCATGTCTTCGGGGGTGAACTCAATGCGGCCAGCCCTGCCTTCGGGACCGATTCCAGTTTCCTGATAGGTTGCGTAGGAGTGCCAGCCCCCCTGCGCACTGTCGATGCGGTGGATGAAGGCGTCGCTGCGATGCGCCGCGATAGCCATATTCAGACGGAAGGTATCGGTCTGGGGGCGTGGATGCGTCTCGGGGAAGGTCCGTTCGAACCACATACGGTCACGGCAGGTTCCGGGATAGATCAGCCCGTCCGGACCGCTTGGCAGCGCCACGCCTTCCTGCGGCGCTGACAGAGCTGCTGCGATATCGCTGCGTGTACAAATGCAGGGGTAGATCAGGCCCATATCCCACAGCATATCAAGGGCTTGGGAGTAAGTTGGCAACCTGTCCGACTGACGCATCGGGTCGGCGTCCCACCAGACCCCTAACCAGTTAAGATCGTCGATCACCTGGAGCTCCCACTCCGGCTTGGAGCGCTGGCGGTCGATATCTTCGATCCGGAGTAGGAACTTGCCGCCCTCGGCGCGGGCCATGTCATGCGCAAGGATTGCGGAATAGGCGTGGCCAAGATGCAAAGGCCCGGTGGGGCTGGGGGCGAAGCGGGTTACGAACATGAGACCCCGTCCCGGGTCTGACCCGGGACCCCCATCTGGGAGTGGCGCGCGGCTGGACCACGAGGCCCCGGCGCGGGGGCCGGGGCGGGAAGGCGTCTGGCGGGGTGCCCCCCACCCCCATCCCCTCCCCACAAGGGGGAGGGGAGGCGCTTGTCATGCGGCGCGGGAGTCAGGCCTCCAGCCATGCCTGAAACGCTTGCTTGGCGCGGTCGGTATAGGCCTTGTAGCGCACGGTGCGGCCGCGACGGCCACCCTTGGCGTCAATCGGGGGAAAGAGGCCGAAGTTGACGTTCATCGGCTGAAACGTCTTCGCCTCAGCCCCGCCGGTGATGTGGGTCACAAGGGCACCCATCGCGGTTTCGGGTGGCGGCGGGGGGAGAGCGCGGCCTTGAATTTCGGCAGCGGCCATGCGGCCCGCCAGCAGGCCCATGGCGGCACTTTCGACATAGCCTTCGACCCCGGTGATCTGACCGGCAAAGCGGATATGCGGGTGCGACTTGAGGCGCATCTGCGCATCGAGCAGCGTGGGCGAATTGATGAAGGTGTTGCGGTGGATGCCGCCAAGCCGGGCAAAGCTGGCATCCTGCAGCCCGGGAATCATTTTCAGAACAGCGGTTTGCGCGCCATACTTCATCTTGGTCTGAAAGCCGACGATGTTGTAGAGCGTGCCCAGCTTGTTGTCGCGGCGAAGCTGCACGACGGCATAGGGCTTGACGTCCGGTCGGTGCGCATTGGTCAGGCCGACCGGCTTCATCGGGCCATGGCGCAGCGTTTCGCGGCCGCGTTCGGCCATCACTTCGATCGGCAGGCAGCCGTCGAAATAGCCGGCGGTTTCGCCTTCGTGAAACTCGGTCTTTTCGGCGGCGAGGAGGGCGTCGATGAAAGCCTCATACTCGTCCTTGGTCATCGGGCAGTTGATGTAGGCCTTTTGTTCATCCTCCGTCTCGCCCTTGTCGTAGCGGCTTTGCAGCCAGGCGGTGTCCATGTCGATGCTGTCGGCATAGACGATGGGGGCGATGGCGTCGAAGAAGGCCAGCGCCTCGGCCCCGGTGGCGGATTTGATCGACTGAGCAAGGCCGGGGCTGGTCAGCGGACCCGTGGCGATGATCCAGTGGCCGGTGGAGGGAAGTTCGGTAACCTCTTCATAAGAGGCAGAAATCAGCGGATGGGCCTTCAGCTTTTCCGTGACGGCCGCAGCGAAGGGGTCACGATCCACGGCCAGCGCGCCGCCAGCGGGCAGGCGGTGTTTTTCCGCCATCTGCATCACCAGACCGCCGGCGGTACGCATTTCCCAATGCAGCAGGCCGACGGCGTTCTGTTCGTGGTCGTCCGAGCGGAACGAGTTGGAGCAGACCATTTCGGCGAAATCGCCAGTGCGGTGGGCGAAGGTGCCCACCTTGGGGCGCATTTCGTGGATGGTGACGGGGATGCCCGCGTTGGCCGCGGCCCAGGCGGATTCGGAGCCCGCCATGCCGCCGCCGATGATGTGAAGTGTGTCCATGGGGGGATGTAGCTTTGTGGGGCCGGTGGCGCAAGGAGGGGCGCTGCCCCTCGCGCGTGCCGCGCTCACCCCGGGATATTTGGGGACAGAAAATGGGCTTCGCGGTGGGCTTTGGTGAAGGCGGCGGGGTCGTCGGTGGGGTGGCCGAGGGCGGCGGCCTTGAGGAAGAAGCCGGGCGCGGGAAGCTGGTCGGGCGAGAGGCGCTGGCGGAGGAGGGCGGCGCGGAACGGGCGGTTCGCGGCGGCGTCCTGTTCCATCAGTGCCTCAAGCTGGGCCGTCAGGTCGGCCATGCGTAGGCTGAGGTCTTTGGCAAGCGCGCCGTAGGTTGTGGTTTCGCCCGCCGCCGCAAGGGCGGCGAGCGCGTCCTCAAGCCTCGTCATTGCCGGGTTCGGGGCCTTGCTCCGCCACGCGGGCGACCGAGACCACGTCTTCGTCACTGGCGACATTGAACACTTTGACGCCGCCGGCTGACCGTGACCGGAAGCTGATCTGGTCGACCGGCACGCGGATCGACTGGCCGGTGGAGGTGGCGAGCATGATCTGGTCGGCGAGGGTGACCGGGAAGGAGGCGATGATGCGGCCACCGCGCGGGCCGGGGGAGATGGCCTTGACGCCCATGCCGCCGCGGCCCCTTACGGGGTAGTCGTGGCTGGAGGAGAGCTTGCCCGAGCCGCCCTTGGTGACGGTCAGGATCAGGTCTTCGGCCGCTGACATCTCGGCATAGCGTTCGGGGCTAAGCTGGCCTGCGGGAACGGTTTCTTCCTCATCATCCGCCTCATCTTCCGTGACACCGGCCATCAGGCGGCGCTGTTTGAGGTAGGCTTCGCGTTCGGCCGGGTCGGCTTCGAAATGGCGGATGATCGACATGCTGACGACATGGTCGCCTTCGGCCAGCCGGATGCCGCGCACGCCGGTGGAGCCGCGCGATTTGAAGACGCGGATTTCGGTGGTGGAGAAGCGGATGGCGCGGCCGGCTTCGGTGACCAGCATCACATCGTCCTGATCGTCGGCGATGGCGGCGTTCACGAGGGAGACGCCTTCGGGCAGTTTCATCGCGATCTTGCCGTTGCGCATGACGTTGGTGAAGTCGGAGAGGTCGTTTTGGCGGACGTCGCCGTCGGAGGTGGCGAAGACGATCTGGAGGGTTTCCCACTCCTCCTCAGGCACGTCGACGGGCATGAGGGCGGCGATGGTGATGCCGGCGGTGATCGGCAGGATGTTGACCATCGCTTTGCCCTTGGCGGTGCGGCCGGCGAGGGGGAGGCGCCAGGTCTTCAGCTTGTAGACCATGCCGTCGGTGGTGAAAAAGAGGAGCCAAGTGTGTGTATTGGCGACAAAAAGGGTCGTCACCACATCGTCTTCCTTGGTCTGCATCGAGGCCAGACCCTTGCCGCCCCGGTTCTGGGACCGGAACTCCGCCAGAGGGGTGCGCTTGATGTAGCCGCCCGACGTGATGGTGACGACCATATCCTCACGCTCGATCAGGTCTTCGTCCTCCATGTCGCCGGCCCAGTCGACAATCTCGGTGCGGCGGGGGACAGCGAAGAGGGTCTTCATCTCGGTCAATTCGTCCGAGATGATCGCCATGATCCGGTCACGGGAGCCCAGAATTTCAAGGTAATCCTTGATCTTGGCGGCGAGTTCTTCCAGCTCGTCGGTGACTTCCTTGACGCCCAAGGCGGTCAGGCGTTGGAGGCGCAGATCGAGGATCGCGCGGGCCTGGATTTCCGACAGGTTATAGGTACCGTCGTCGTTGATCGTGTGGCTGGGGTCGTCGATCAGCTTGATATACTGAGCAATATCATGCGCGGGCCACCGCCGGGTCATCAGCTTTTCGCGTGCTTCAGCCGCGTCGGCAGAGGCGCGGATGGTGCGGACGACCTCATCGACGTTGGACACGGCGACGGCGAGGCCGCAGAGGACGTGGCTGCGCTCGCGGGCCTTGCGGAGTTCAAAGGCGGTGCGGCGGGCAACAACTTCCTCACGGAAGGTGATGAAATGATGCAGGAAATCGCGCAGGGTCAGCTGTTCCGGCCGCCCGCCATTCAGGGCCAGCATGTTGCAGCCAAACGAAACCTGCATGGCGGAAAAACGGAAAAGCTGGTTCAGCACGACATCGGGGGTCGCGTCGCGCTTGAGTTCGATCACCACGCGGACGCCGATCCGGTCGGATTCGTCGGCGATGTTGGAGATGCCTTCGACACGCTTGTCACGGACCAGTTCGGCGATCTTTTCGATCATCGTGGCCTTGTTGACCTGATAGGGCACCTCGTCGATGACGATGGCGAAGCGGTCCTTGCGGATTTCCTCGATATGGGTTTTCGCGCGGATGATGACCGACCCGCGCCCTTCAAGATACGCCTTGCGCGCGCCGGAGCGGCCGAGGATCAACCCGCCGGTCGGAAAGTCTGGCGCGGGGATGATGTCCATCAGCGCTTCCATGCTGATGTCGGGGTTTTCGATCATGGCAAGCGTGCCGTCGATCACTTCGCCAAGGTTATGCGGCGGGATGTTGGTGGCCATGCCGACGGCGATGCCGCCCGCGCCGTTGACCAGCATGTTGGGAAAGCGGGCGGGCAGGACGGTGGGTTCCTGATCCTTGCCGTCATAGTTGTCCTGAAAATCGACCGTTTCCTTGTCGATATCGGCCAGAAGATAGGCGGCGGGCTTGTCCATCCGCACTTCGGTGTAGCGCATGGCGGCAGCGTTATCGCCGTCCATGCTGCCGAAGTTGCCTTGGCCATCCAGCAGCTTCAGCGACATGCTGAACGGCTGGGCCATCCGCACCAGAGCGTCGTAGATCGCCCTGTCGCCGTGGGGGTGGTATTTCCCCATCGTGTCGCCCACCGGGCGGGCCGATTTGCGGTAGGACTTGTCATGCGTGTTGCCGGATTCGTGCATCGCAAACAGGATGCGGCGGTGAACGGGTTTCAACCCGTCGCGCAGGTCAGGAATCGCCCGGGAAACGATCACGCTCATCGCGTAATCGAGGTAGGCGGTCTTCATCTCGGTCGAGATGTCGATCTGCGGGCCGTGATGCACCGCGCGTTCGGGCGTTTCTTCCGTCTTATCAGTGTCTTCCGGGATATCCGCCACTGCGCTGTCCGCCTTCGATCAGGTATCAATATATAGCTGGCAGAAGGATACACCATTCAAGCTATGGGGTGCAATGGCGGTCAGGATGAAGTCGCGGCTTTCAGGGAGTGAGCCGCATGAACTTACTACGTTCTGGATTCAGCAATTAGCCCTGCGTCAGAAAGAAGGCGCTTCAATGTTATCACTATCTCAGAATCTCTTGAAATTGGCTTCACAATGTCTGTGTGCGTTGCTCCAAGAATTGGAATTGCATTGGGGTCATCAACTGTTGCCGATGAAACAGGAACTACCATATCAGCCGTGCCATATATTGAGCGTATGTGACCCTCAACTCCAAGATTTTTCGACTTCCAGAAATCCCAAGAAGAGTTGAGTTGCACGAGTTCAGCAGAAGTCGGAGAAAGCTCCCTCAATTGCTCTGATGACAGGCCGGGTATAAGCTTCGTCGCAGTAGCTAGAGCAGTCCCAGTGTGCGGCGATGCGACGAACGTTACTTGTTTAATTGCGCTATCGATCGGTTTTGACTTAATCATTTGACTTGTAATGAATTTCCGGACCACGATTCCTCCCATGCTGTGCGCGATGATCGCAAATTTAGTATTCTGCAGTGTGAAATGGTTCCTGATCCAGTTATCAAGGTTCTCTGATACAAAGTGAACTGCTGGCGAGTGCTGCAAGGCACTGGTCGGAAACTCGTATACCGCGCTCTTGAGATTAGTTTCCTCTTCAAGAAATTTGGGCAACTTTCCAAAAGAGGAAGCGGCACCATTCCAGCCGTGCACAAAGAGAATGTAGCGGTCAGTTGGACGCGCCTCTCGGGGCATTGATACTGTGAGTCTAGTCACAGCCTTTTCACTCTTCTCAATGCTATACTGATCAACCAAATCAAGAAAAACCTGTATCTCAGGCTTCAAATCTCCTGCTTTGTGCACTTTGACGGCTTCGCTCAAAATTGCGAGTATTTTCTTCGCAGTCTCAGTATCAAAATCTGCCTCAAATATAACGCAGCCAGGTCGAAATGTTGGAGTTCGAATATCGCCAGATTGTAGTCCAAATGCTGTCGAGAAATCTCCCAGAAATCTTGCTTGGTAAGCATCGTCAAATTCTTTGAAACTCAAATTCAACTTTAGACGTAATCTCATGTTGATCTCTTCACAAATTCACAATGTATTGCGCAGTTGCAGATATCCATTGCTTCCACCGGACTGTCGCTCACTACCTAAGTATGCTGAACCTCCTCTTGAGTAAAGTCCTGGCAGGTCGATGTGCACCTCTTAAGTGAAATCTATTCTTGGAGGTTCACGCTGAGTCGTCTCTTGGGCGATCTTCGGTTGCTATGCGGGCCCTTCAGCTACTTGTGACTTCATGAAAATTTACTACATTGAAAAGGTAGCGCAGAGAGAGAGTTGAAGGATGACGCCAAAGTCCAGTTCTGGGGTGGGGAGAGTGACTGAGCTGCTGTTGGGCGGCTACGGGCTGACCACGGCAGAGCTTTTCTATAGGATGCCGGATTATCGCAATGTTCTCAACAGCTTCATCTGGCAGGAATATGATCTTGCCCCGGACTACCCGGAACTATTCAAATTCATCGAGTTCTGGCAGGACACGATCGAAGGGCCACTGCATTCCGTGCGCTTCACCCACCGCAAGCTGATTGCGCCCGGTGAGTGGCGTAATGTGGTGGGGGAGTTCCGAATTCACTAACCTGCCGCGCGCAGGATCATGCCGTAAAGATCGCGGGGGTCGTCGGGGTCGGCGATCATGTCCAGATTGTCGTAAAGCCCGGTCGCCTTTGACTTGGCGAGGATATAGCGCAGGGCGGCGAAATCCTCGATCGCGAAGCCGACGCTGTCGAACAGGGTGACTTCGGCGGCGCTGGTGCGACCTTGGGTGGCGCCGGTGATGACCTGCCACAGTTCGGTGACCGGGTGGTCGGGGTCAAGCTGCTGAATTTCGCCTTCCACGCGGGTCTGGGCGGGGTATTCGACGAAGATCTTCGACCGCAGCAGGATGTCGCGGTGGAGTTCCGTCTTGCCGGGGCAATCGCCGCCGACGCCGTTGATATGGACGCCCGCGCCCAGCATGTTGTCGGTCAGGATGGTGGCGTTGGTCTTGTCGGCGGTGACGGTGGTGATGATCTGCGCGCCAAGGATCGCCTCTTCCGGGGTGGCGCATTGCACGACGTTTAGGCCGGAGCCGGCAAGGTTGCGGGCGCATTTGGCGGTGGCGGCGGGGTCGATGTCGTAAAGGCGCACTTCGGTCAGCCCGCAGATCGCCTTGAAGGCGAGGGCCTGAAACTCGGCCTGCGCGCCGTTGCCGATCAGGGCCATGGTGGTTGCCCCCTTGGGCGCAAGGTGTTTTGCGGCCATGGCTGAGGTCGCGGCGGTGCGGAGCGCGGTGAGGATGGTCATTTCGGAGAGCAGGACGGGGTAGCCGGTGGCGACATCGGCCAGCAGACCGAAGGCAGTCACGGTCTGGAGGCCCTGCTTCATGTTCGCCGGGTGGCCGTTGACGTATTTGAAACCGTAGGTGACGCCGTCCGAGGTGGGCATCAGTTCGATCACGCCAACATCGGAATGGGAGGCGATGCGGGGGGTCTTGTCGAACAGGGGCCAGCGGCGGAAATCGGCCTCGATCTCGGCGGCGAGGTCGATGAGGACGCGTTCGATGCCAAGATGCAGGACCAGTTGCATCATCTTGTCGACGGAGACGAAGGGGACAAGGTTCAGCATCATTTGCTCCGCGTGGGGCGGTCAAAGACCTTCTTGCCCATGAGCGAGCCGACCAGATCAACCATCAGCCGGGCGGTCATGCCGCGGTCGTCAAGGAAGGGGTTCAGCTCGACCAGATCGAGGGAGGTCACAAGGCCGCTTTCGTGCAGAAGCTCCATCACCAGATGCGCCTCACGGAACGTGGTGCCGCCGGGGACGGTGGTGCCGACGGCGGGGGCGATGGAGGGGTCAAGGAAATCGACATCGAGCGAGACGTGGAGCATTCCGCCCTCGGCGCGCACAAGATCAAGGAATTCGCGCAACGGGGCGACAAGGCCGCGTTCGTCGATCACCCGCATGTCGTTGACCTGGATGTCGTGAAGCAGCATCGCCGCCTGTTCGGCCGGATCGACGGAGCGGATGCCGAACATGCAGATCCGGTGGGCGGGGACCGGGGCCGGGAAGGGGGGGAAGGCGTCAAACCCCTCACGCCCGGCGATATAGGCGAGGGGGGTGCCGTGCAGGTTGCCCGAGGTGGTGGTCATCGGCGTGTGGAAGTCGGAGTGGGCGTCAAGCCAGAGCAGGAACAGCGGGCGGCCCTGACGATGGGCAAAGGCGGCGGCTGCGGCGGCGGAACCGAGGGCAAGCGAATGGTCGCCGCCCATGATTATCGGAAAGCCACCCTGCGAGAGGGCATCGTCGACCTTGTCCATCAGCGCCACGGTCCAGCCGACGGTTTCGGCAAGGGAATGGACTGCCGGGTTCGGACAGGCGACGGCAAGAAGCGGCGGCAGGGTCAGATCGCCCCAATCCTCGACACCGTGGCCTTCGGAGGAGACTTCGCGCGCGATCCCGGCGACGCGGTAGGCGGCCGGGCCCATCAGGCAGCCGGGGCGTTTCTGGCCGGTGTCGATGGGCGCGCCGATCAGGATTGTCTTGGGCATGGGGTCCTCGCTGGGTTTGACCGGGTGTAACGGGGCTGACCTGCCAGTGGCAACGCACAAAAGGCCGGTTCCGGAAGGGTATGCCCGGCAGATTGCCCAATGGCGCGGCGGAAGGGCGCAGGGTATTTCTTATGGCGGCCGAGACGCCTAGTATGACATGGAAACGGGAGTAGGCCATGATCATCGAACTTGGGCATTTCGCGCTGATCCTGGCGCTGATGGTGGCGCTGGTGCAATCGACCCTGCCGCTGTGGGGCGCGCATCGGGGCGACGCCCGGCTGATGGCGCTGGCCGAGCCTGCGGCGATGATCCAGCTGGTGCTGGTGGCGGCGTCCTTCGGGGTGTTGACCTGGGCCTTTGTCGCGTCGGACTTTTCGCTGGCCGTGGTCGTGTCGAACTCGCACACGGAGAAGCCGCTTCTCTACAAGATCTCGGGCGTCTGGGGGAACCATGAGGGATCCTTGCTGCTGTGGGTGCTGATTTTGGCGGTCTATGGCGCGGCGGTGGCGGTCTGGGGCGGCAACCTGCCGATGCGGTTGAAGGCGCGGGTGCTGTCGGTGCAGGGCATGATCGGCGTGGCCTTCCTGTTGTTCATGCTGCTGACGTCAAACCCGTTCTGGCGGCTGGCGGCACCGCCGCTTGACGGGCAAGACCTGAACCCCTTGCTGCAAGACCCCGGTTTGGCCTTCCACCCGCCGTTCCTGTATCTTGGCTATGTCGGCCTGAGCATGGCGTTCAGCTTTGCCGTCGCCGCCCTGATCGAAGGCCGGGTCGATGCCGCTTGGGGCCGCTGGGTGCGGCCGTGGACGCTGGCGGCTTGGGTCTTCCTGACCATCGGCATCGCACTGGGGTCGTGGTGGGCCTATTACGAGCTTGGCTGGGGCGGGTTCTGGTTCTGGGACCCGGTGGAAAACGCAAGCTTCATGCCATGGCTGCTGGCGGCGGCGCTGCTGCACAGCGCCATCGTGGTGGAAAAACGCGAAAGCCTGAAGGCCTGGACGATCCTGCTGGCGATCATGGCCTTCGGGTTCAGCCTGATCGGCACGTTCATCGTACGGTCGGGGGTCATCACATCCGTCCATGCCTTTGCGAATGACCCGGAACGGGGGGTGTTCATCCTGATGATCCTTGGTGTGTTCACCGGGGGGGCGCTGGTCCTGTTTGCCCTGCGCGCCGGGGTGATGGAGGCGAAGGGTATCTTCGCCGTCGTCAGCCGCGAAAGCGCGCTCGTGGCCAACAACATCCTGCTGGCGGTGTCGGCCTTTGTGGTGTTCATCGGCACGATCTGGCCCCTGATCGCCGAGCTTTTGCTGGGCCGGACGCTGAGCGTGGGTGAGCCGTTCTTCAACGCAGCCTTCACCCCCTTTGTCGTGGGCCTAGCGCTGATCCTGCCGCCGGGGGCGATGTTGGCCTGGAAGCGGGGCACCATCGCGCGGTCGTTCCGCGCGCTGGTCCCGGCCTTGCTGCTGGCGCTGTCGCTGGGGGCGCTGGCCTTTGCGATGCAGACCAACCAGACGGCGCTGGGGCCGATTGGTCTGGCGCTTGGGGCTTGGGTGCTGTTCGGCGCCATGACCGACATCTGGGCCCGCACTGGGCGCGAGGGGATTGGCGCGCGGTTTGCCCGCCTTGCCCGGCTGCCCCGGGCCGACTGGGGCAAGGCGGTGGCACATGGGGGCCTTGGGATCACGATCTTTGCGGTGTCGGCCATGCTGGCCTGGAAGATCGAGGATATCCGCGTGGTGCAGGTTGGCGAAAGCTTCCCTTTGGGCACCTATGAAGTGCGGCTGGACGATGTGCGCGACGTGGAAGGGCCGAACTACCTGTCCACCATGGCGTTCATGACGGTCATGCGTGACGGTGTCGTGGTGGCCGAGCTTACCCCGGAAAAGCGGGTCTATCCGGTCGCCGGCATGCCAACGACCGAGGCCGGGATCGACTATGGCTTCCTGCGCGACGTCTATCTGGTGCTGGGTGATCGGCAGCAATCTGGCGGTTGGGCGGTGCGCAGCTACATCGAACCCTTTGCCAACTGGCTGTGGGGGGGCTGCATCCTGATGGCGCTTGGCGGCCTCCTCAGCCTGAGCGACCGGCGCTACCGCGTGGCGGCAGGTGCGCGCAAGGCGCCGGTCGTGGCCGGGGTGCCCGCGGAATGAGAGCGTTCGTGCTTGCGCTGATGCTGGTGGCGACACCGGCGCTGGCGGTGCAGCCGGATGAGATTCTGGCGGACCCCGCGTTGGAGGCCCGCGCGCGGGAGATCAGCCGCGACATCCGCTGCCCGGTTTGCCAGGGCGAGTCGATCGACGATTCCAGCGCGCCGATCAGCCGCGATCTGCGGATCATCATCCGGGAGCGTCTGGTGGCGGGCGATAGCGACCGTGAGGTGGTGGACTATATCGTTGCCCGCTATGGCGAATTCGTGCTGTTCAACCCGCGGGCCGAAGGGTCGAACCTGATCCTTTGGCTGGCGGGGCCCGCGTTGTTTCTGGCGGGTTTGGCGATCGCCGTCGCGGCGCAGCGGCGCCGGGTGGCACCAGAAACCCGCCTGACCGAGGCTGACGAGGCGCGGCTGCGCGAAATCCTGAAGGAGTGACGCCGCGTTCGGCTTTGGCCGGGGCGCGATAACCCGCTAGCCTTGCCGCAACAGCGGGAGGGGTGTCGATGGACTGGATCACGGTGGCGGCTGAGGGCGGGGTGACGACGATCACGCTGAACCGGCCCGAGGTGATGAATGCGCTGAACCGCGGTCTGCGGGGCGAACTGACCCAGGCGCTGCGTGCGGGTCATGCGGGCCGGGTGATCGTGCTGACCGGGGCAGGGCGGGCGTTCTGTTCGGGTCAGGATCTGGGCGATGCGCAAAGCCTTGGGGCGGTGGATTTCGAAGCAGTGCTGCGCGACGAATATGTGCCGATGATCCGGGCGATCACCGAGGCTCCGGTCCCCGTCATCGCGGCGGTGAACGGCGTGGCAGCAGGGGCGGGGGCCAATCTGGCGCTGGCCTGTGATCTGGTGATTGCGGCCGAAAGCGCCAGTTTCATCCAGGCCTTCGCGCGGATCGGGCTGATCCCGGATGCGGGCGGCACCAGTTTCCTGCCGCGCCGGGTGGGGATGCAGCGGGCGATGGGGGCAGCCCTGCTGGCCGAACCAGTCAGCGCGCGGACGGCTGAGGCCTGGGGGATGATCTGGGAAGCCGTGCCGGACGACCGCTTTGCCGATGTCGTGGCGGCACGGGCGGCCCAGCTGGCGGCGGGGCCGACTGGGGCCTATGCCGCGCTGAAACAGGCGCTGCGCGGGGCGTTCGATCAGGATCTTGAAACCCAGCTGGCGCTGGAAGCGCGACTGCAGGGCACCTGCGGCGCAAGCGCCGACTTTCAGGAGGGGGTGGCGGCGTTTCTGGAAAAGCGCCGCCCCAAGTTCACTGGAACGTAAGGGACACGGGCCGTCTGACCCGCGCTAGGCCGCTGAAGTTACCCCGCGTGATAAGGCCGCAACCCCGGTCCGGGCAATCTCAAGCAGTCCCAGCGGGCGCATCAGATCGGCGAAGGCGTCGATCTTTTCGGGCGTGCCGGTCATTTCGAACACGAAGCTTTCCAGCGTCGAGTCCACTACGTTTGCCCGAAAAATCTCGGCCAGCTGCAGCGCCTCGACCCGGGCGGCGCCTTTGCCGGCGACCTTGAACAGCGCAAGTTCACGCTGGACGCACGGACCCTCGGCGGTCAGGTCATGCACGTCATAGACCGGGACCATCCGGCGCAGTTGTGCCTCGATCTGGTCGATCACGGCGGGCGTGCCGCGGGTGACGATGGTGATGCGGCTGCGGTGCCCAGTGTGGTCAACCTCGGCCACTGTCAGGCTGTCGATGTTGTAACCGCGCCCCGAGAACAGGCCGATCACGCGCGCCAGGACCCCGGGTTCGTTCTCGACGATCACGGCGAGGGTGTGACTTTCCTCGACCTCGGTATGGCTGTCGCGCAGGTCATAGGCCGAGTGGCTCGATGAGCCTTTCTTGATGTTCAGTGCTGACATGTGTTCTTCCCAAGTGTCCCCAGTTTGCTGATTGGATTAGCGGCGCAGGGGGTTCCATAAGCTCATTTCGGCGGGCTGTTGTTGTTCCTAAGGCATGGCGAGGGTCCGCCGAGGCAGGATCTCGCGCAGACAAAGGCCAAGGCAGATGATCAGGAGGGGCGGAAGGTAGGCCGCGCCAAGCCATCTTTGATCCACAAGATCGGCGAAAGTGTTCAAGGCTTGCAAGCTGCCGCCAAGCCAAAGCGGGGCGAGAACAGCCAGATCGAACGGGCGGACTTTGAAGATGCCGCTGCGCAGAAGAAAAAGTGCAGCACAGGCCAGAAGCGCCCCCTCGTAATACCACAGATAGGGTGCCGACAGCGGGATGGCCATCAGCAACGCCGCTGCCTTGACATCAAAGCTGGCGCGCTCTGACCGCCAGAGCAGGAAGACCGCGGCAGCACAGGCGATGCTGATGGCCCACTGGATGTTCAGGGCCAGAGGCGGAGCCATCCCGAAGAATGTCAACGTGTAGACCGGGCTGATCATCAGGATGATCTGATCAAGCGAGCCGACCACCCGTTCACTGTGCTCTGCCAAGCCCGCCCGCAGAAGCGACCAGTATTCGACGCCGTATACAAGGGTCGGCACGCCATGCAGCACGATGGTGGTCATAATCGCTGCAAAGATCGTGCGCCAAGCGCCCATCGCCAGCAACGCAAAGGGAATCATCACCCCAAGCTGGGGTTTCAGTGTCAGGCAGCCGATGAAGATGCCGGCCAGCACCCAGCGCGAGTCGCGCAGTGCGGCAAGGGCTGCAACCAGCCCGGCCGTCCAGAACAGGCTGTTCTGCCCCAGCATGAGGGTGGGATAATGGGCTGGCGCCAGCGCAACCATCAGCCAGAGTGGCGTGATCCCCGCAACGAATGGCCGGACTGCCAGTGCGATCAACGCCATCGACAGGATGGTCCACAGCAGAAAGGCCGGCATGAAGGAGACCGCGCCGAAGGGCGTGACAAAGACCAGAAAGCCGGGCGGATAAAGCCAGGGCATGTAAGCGTCAACATGGAGGCCATGCACAGCACTGAGCCGCGCAAGGTCGTGGGCGGCAAGCGGCTCGCCGGAGACGGCAAGTTTGCCCGCAGCCCAGAACACCCGGAAATCCACGCTCATCGCCAGAACGTCGGGGTTGGAGGTCAGGATATAGGCCACCACGAGAATGAGGCTTACAAAGGCGCCCGCGCAGATTGCGGTGATGCCACCTGCGTAAAATCCCGTCCGGCTTGAGAAAGGCTGCAGCCGGGCGTCGGCGGCAAGGCGTGTTTGCGTGTCCTGCATCGACTACGCCCCCCAAACCGGTGTGCGGCGGACAGCAAGGTAACGCGACAGGCATAGCGCCAGGCACAGAAGCATGACTGGCGTCGTGACCAGTGCCCAAGGGAATTGCTTGTCCGCGAGGCCCAGAAAAATTCCCATCGATTGCCAGCCGGCACCAAACCACAGTACCGCCAGCAAAAGCCATTGCGATGACGTTCGACCCAGAATTCCCGCACGCACAAGGAACAGTCCGACAAGGGCCATGATCGCAGCTTCGTTGTACCAAGTGACCGGTGCTGCAAGAAAGCTGGCGATCAGAAGGCTCGCAGCCTTTGTGTCAAAGCAGAGCTGCCGCGAGCGCCAGATCAGAAAAACGCAAAAAGCCGCCGCCACGGTCACGACTGCCTGGCCCACGAAAGCGGTTTCCGGATCAAGACCCAGTCGCACAAACATTGCGAACGGACTGGCCGCCAGAATGAGTGTCGGCATCGTGGCGGTGATGTAGTCGCTGTATTCCCCCATGCGCCGGAGGAACAAGGACCAATAGTCCAACCCGGTCCAGATGGTGGGAACTGCCGCAACGATCAAGGCAGTCACGCTTGCGGACAGAACGGTCCACCACAGACCAGCGGCGAGCAAAGCCACCGGGATCAGCAGGCCGTATTGCGGCTTGAGTGTCAGCAGGCCGATGAACACCCCGGCCAGCACCCAGCGATCTGTCCGCAGGGCCGCAAGGGCCGCAACCAGACCGGCAAGCCAGAGCAGGCCGTTCTGTCCCTGAACCAGTATGGGCAAATAGGCGGGGGCAAGGCTGAAGGCCAGCCATGCGACCTTGCTTCCAGCCACAAAGGGACGGATGGCCAAGGCCATGAGGGCAACGGACAACAGCGAAAGGATTGCGAAACCTGTCGTAAAGCCTAAGGCACCAAGTGGGGCGATCAGGAACAGGAACCCTGGCGGGTAGAGCCATGGCATCCAGTATTCGGGATCAACACCGTGGACGGCGGTCAGGCGATCCGTGTCGAAAACGCCCAGAAAGTCACCGTCGAGGGCCATTTGGCCTGCAGCCCAGAACACGCGAAAATCATTGCTCATCGCCCGAGGACCGTCCCCCGAGGTGACGATGGCGCTGACGACAAGGACCAAGAGCGTGCAAAGCAGAGTCAGACCACAGCCGACATACACCACCAGAGCGGCGCGGCTGCTTCCAAGCAGGCGAAGACGCGCGTCTGCCAGGTCCAACTCCCCTTGATCCTGCATCAATTACACCAACACCGCGCCCTTCGATCCGATCACGCCTTGGGTATCGGCATCGCCAAGCAGCATCTCGTTGTGCGGTTTGCCGGACGGGATCATCGGGAAGCAGTTTTCGTGCTTTTCCACCAGGCAGTCAAAGATCACCGGGCCGTCATAGCGCAGCATTTCCATGATCGCGTCGTCCAGATCGGCGGGGCGGTCAACCTTGATGCCCTTGCAGCCGAAAGCCTCGGCCAGCTTGACGAAATCGGGGAGGGATTCCGACCATGATGAGGAGTACCGCTCGCCGTGCAGCAGTTCCTGCCACTGGCGGACCATGCCAAGGCGTTCGTTGTTCAGGATGAACTGCTTGACCGGCGCGCGGAATTGCACGGCGGTGCCCATTTCCTGCATGTTCATCAGCCACGACGCCTCACCGGCGACGTTGATGACCAAGGCTTCGGGGTGGGCGATCTGCACGCCGATGGAGGCGGGCAAGCCGTAGCCCATGGTGCCAAGGCCACCGGAGGTCATCCAGCGGTTCGGGCCTTCAAAGCCAAGGAACTGCGCGGCCCACATCTGGTGCTGGCCGACTTCGGTCGTGATGTAGCGGTCCATCCCCTTGGTCAGCGCCTCAAGCCGCTCCAGCGCGTATTGCGGCTTGATCGTGGTGGTGGAGGGTTTGTAGGTCAGGCACTTCACCGCGCGCCACTGGTCGATCTGCTGCCACCACTTGGCAAGGCCCGCCTTGTTGGTGCGGCTGCCGCGCGCGCGCCACTGGCGCAGCACCTCCTCCAGCACCTTTGCGATGTCGCCGACGATTGGCACATCGACGCGAATGACCTTGTTGATCGACGAGGGGTCGATGTCGATATGGGCTTTCTTGGACCCCGGGCTGAAATCCTTGATCCGCCCGGTGATCCGGTCATCGAACCGGGCGCCGATGTTGATCATGACGTCGCAGCCGTGCATCGCAAGGTTGGCCTCGTACAGGCCATGCATCCCCAGCATCCCGACCCAGTTCTTGCCCGAGGCGGGGTAGGACCCCAGGCCCATCAGTGTGGAGGTGACGGGGAAATCCGTCTCGGCCGCCAGCGCGCGCAGAAGCTGGCTGGCCTGCGGGCCCGAGTTGATGACGCCGCCCCCGGTATAAAGGATCGGGCGTTCGGCGCTTTCGATCAGATCGACCAGCCGGGCGATCTGGGCGGGGTCGCCTTCGGTGCGGGGCTGGTAATGGCTGATCTTGATCTTGTCGGCGGGCGTGTAGTCGGCGGTGGCGAACTGCACGTCCTTCGGGATGTCGATCAGCACCGGGCCGGGCCGCCCGCTCATCGCGACGTGGAAGGCCTGGTGGATGGTTTCCGACAGCTTCGCCGTGTCCTTCACCAGCCAGTTCATCTTGGTGCAGGGGCGGGTGATGCCGACAGTGTCAGCCTCCTGGAAGCCATCGGTGCCGATCATGAAGGTCGGAACCTGACCGGTCAGCACGACCAGCGGGATCGAATCCATCAGCGCATCGACCAGACCGGTGACGGCATTGGTCGCCCCGGGGCCAGAGGTCACAAGCACAACACCGGGCTTGCCGGTTGACCGGGCATAGCCTTCGGCCATGTGGACGGCGCCTTGTTCGTGGCGGACAAGGATGTGGCGAATGTCGTTCTGCTGAAAGATTTCGTCATAGATCGGAAGCACGGCACCGCCGGGATAGCCGAACACGACCTCAACCCCCTGATCCTTGAGGGCCTGGATCACCATCCGCGCACCGGTCATCTGCTTCGACATTTCCATCTCTCCTTCAGCGCAACAAAAAGCCCCCGGAAGTTTCCTTCGGGGGCGCATGGGAACCTGTATGGTCAACCGTTACCGGCCCATGCGCGTCCTTCCTACGATGACAAGAATTCTGGCCATTGGCCTATCCCCTGCATGTTCGGTTGGAACAGTAGGGGCCGATATGCCGGGCGTCAACGGGATTTGCAATCCGAAAATGTCGCAATCGACCGGCATTCTTGAACTATTGTTGCGACAGGCTGTCGCGCTGCGCAACTTTCGCAAGAAAAGGCCCGGCGCAGGGAAAGCGCCGGGCCGGGTCGATGCCTTTGCGGGAAGACTCAGGCCATGAAGTAGATGTAGCCGCCATAGGCCACCAGCAGAAGCGCGCCGGCCACGCGGGGCAGACCGTTCAGCAGGAAGGCGAGCACGGTCAGACCCACCGCAACAGCAGCCGCCACCGGCATGTCGATCGCCGCAAAGCGCGGATCGGCCGGGATCGGCGCCACAAGGGCGGTGATGCCAAGGATGCCGAAGATGTTGAACACGTTCGACCCGACGATATTGCCCACGGCAATCTCGGTCTGTTTGCGGTAGGCCGCGATGACGCTGGTTGCCAGTTCCGGCAGCGAGGTGCCAACTGCAACGATGGTCAGTCCGATCACCGCCTGCGAGATGCCGAAGGCGGTGGCAATCTCGACCGCGCTGTTGACCAGAAACCGCGCGCCGATCACCAGGATGACCAGCCCGCCGATGGTATAGGCCCAGGCCTTGAGCTGGTTTTCCTCGGGCTGGTTCGGCTCGGGATCGATCTTGCCGAAGAAGAACGTGCTGCCGAGAAAGACGAGCAGACCCGCGAACAGGATCGCGCCATAGGTCCGGGTGATCTCTGTGCCCAGAAGCATGGCCCAGAGGATTGCCGTTGCGGCCAGCATGAAGGCAAGGTCGCGCCACATCCGCCGCGCAGGGATTACCAGGGGTGCGATAAGCGCCGAAATGCCAAGGATCAGCAGGATGTTGGCGATGTTGGAGCCGACGACATTGCCGATGGCAATTTCGGGCTTGCCTTCCCAAGCGGCTTGCAAGGACACCAGAAGTTCGGGCGCCGAGGTGCCGAAGCCGACGATGGTCAGGCCGATGACCATGGGCGACAGGTGGAAGTGCCGCGCGACGGCTGACGCGCCGCGGACCAGTGCCTCGCCGCCGAAAAACAGCATGGCAAGGCCGAGAGTGAACAGAAGATAGGTCAAGATGGCTCCCCGATTTGGTTTGGGGGGAGGTTTGTCTGCAGCGCCTCGATTGCAAGGGGCAGGGGGCGGATTTTGCTGCTGCTTTGAACGATGCTGTTACGGTGGGGTCAAGCTGTGGCCGGTTGGTAACACACCGCGTTCAGTTTGTTGCCGTCGGGGTCGCGCACATAGGCGGCATAGAAATTCGGGCCGTACTGCGGGCGCAGGCCGGGCGGTCCTTCGTCGGCCCCGCCATGGGCAAGGGCGGCAGCGTAAAACGCGTCCACCGCCGCGCGGTCGGGAGCAAGGAAAGACACCATGGTACCGTTGCCCACGGTGGCGGGCTGGCCGTCAAACGGCTGGGTCACCCAAAGATGCGGGCCGGGATCGTCCAGCCCCCAGGCGGCGGAGCGATCTTCGGGGTCATAGTCTTCGACCCGCTGATGACCAAGCGGGGTAAGGACGGCATCAAAGAACCGCATCGCGCGCGCAAGATCGTTCGTTCCAAGCGAGACATAGCTGAACATGCAGTCGTCCGATCTGTCTTGAGGTTCGGGGCAATGATTCGCTCAACCTGTGTCTGCGAAAGCTTGGGAGGTTGGCAAGTGTTTGCGATGGTTTGTCAGGGCAGCCTCTGGCAGGCCGTGATAGCGTAAACAGGCGAGCTGTGGGGGATGACTTGACGTTTTGGTAAGGTAACTTGACCAGAATGCAGCGGATAGATGCAGTTTTGGGTTCTCATCTTGAAGAACCTTGGCTAGGGTTCCCATCTGATATGTGCCTAGCGCGGGTCGCGACGAATCCGGGGGGCCAATAGTGGAGGAGTACTGCATGGATCGACGTTCATTCTTGACCAAGGCGTCCGTTGGCGGCGTGGCCGCTGCCGGTGCGGCGACACTGGCCGCCCCGGCCATCGCGCAGGAAGCGCCGACAGTGACCTGGCGGGTCACCTCGTCCTTCCCGAAATCGCTCGACACCATCTATGGTGCGGCCGAAACGATGTCGAAATACGTGTCAGAAGCGACGGACGGCAAGTTCACGCTGCAGATTTTCCCGGCGGGCGAACTGGTCCCTGGTCTGGAAGCCGCCGATGCCGTTTCCGCCGGCACGGTCGAAGCCTGCCATACCGCCAGCTACTACTACTGGGGCAAGGACCCGACCTATGCGCTGGGGACCACGGTGCCCTTCGGCCTGAACTACCGCCAGATGAATGCCTGGCTGTATTACGGCGGCGGCATCGACCTGATGAACGAATTCTTCAACACCCAGAACCTGCACTACCTGCCCTGCGGCAACACGGGCGTGCAGATGGGCGGCTGGTACCGGAAAGAGATCAACTCTCTGGCCGACATGCAGGGCCTGAAGATGCGGATCGGGGGCTTTGCGGGCAAGGTCATCGAAAAGCTGGGAGTCGTACCGCAGCAGATTGCCGGCGGGGATATCTATCCGTCGCTGGAAAAGGGCACCATCGACGCGGCCGAATGGGTCGGGCCGTATGACGATGAAAAGCTGGGCTTCCAGAAGGTCGCGCCCTTCTACTACTACCCCGGCTGGTGGGAAGGCGGGCCGACGCTGTCGACCATGGTCAACCTTGCCAAGTGGAACGAGCTGACGCCGGCCTACAAGGCAATCCTGTCGTCGGCCTGTGAGGCGTCAAACTCCAACATGATGGCGTCTTATGACCACAAGAACCCGACGGCGCTGAAGTCGCTGGTGGCGAACGGGGCGCAGCTGCGGCCATTCCCGCAGGACGTGCTGACAGCCGCCTATGAGGCCGCGCAGGAGGTCTATGCCGAGATCAGCGCCACCAACGCGCCGTTCAAGAAGATCCACGACAGCCAGACCGCCTTCAAGCGCGACGCCTATCTGTGGGCCCAGATCGCCGAGTACAACTATGACGTCTTCATGATGACCCAGCAGCAGGCTGGCAAGCTCTGATCCCGTTAGACCTGAACTGAGACGGCCCCGGGGGAAACCCCGGGGCCTTTTTCATGTCCCGGGCAGGGACGAGGGTTCAGGCCCTTTGATTTCAAGGGCTTGCGCGCATTACTTCAGAAAGTCTTAACCTGTGCCGCACAGAAAAAGGGCCGACCCCGGATGGGATCGGCCCTTGTTTCGTGCGGCCTTGGCGGGCCGGTCAGGGGTTGATGACCGGTGCGCCAAGCTGGGGGGCGCCGGGCAGGGCGGGCAGGCCACCGGGGGCGGGGGCCGGGGCGACTGCGCCACCCCCTTCCGCCGGGGCGCCGAAGTTGGGCACACCAAGCGTCGGAGCGCCAAGCGTGCTGCCGACACCCGTGCCCCCGGGCGGGGCGAGCGGGGCAAAGCCGGGTACGGTGATCTCGATCGTCGAGGGGTCAACCACCGGGCCTTTGTAATGCATCACGATCTGCGGGAAGAAGACCACGATGAAGATCATCGAGACCTGGATGATGATGAAGGGGATCGCGCCCTTGTAGATCTCACCGGTCTTGATCCCGTCCATCTTCTTGCCGGTGACCTTGTCCAGATAGGGCACCTTCGCCGCGACCGAGCGCAGGTAGAACAGGGCAAAGCCGAAGGGTGGTGTCAGGAACGAGGTCTGCAGGTTCACCCCGATGATGACGCCCAGCCAGATCAGGTCGATCCCCAGGGTCTGCGCCGGGGCGATCAGCAGCGGGATCAGCACGAAGGCGATCTCGAAGAAGTCGAGGAAGAAGCCGAGGATGAAGATGATGACGTTGATGACCAGAAGGAAGCCAAGCTGGCCGCCGGGAACACCGGTCAGCAGTTCTTCGACCCAGACATGCCCGTTCACGCCGTAGAAGGTGAGCGAGAACATCCGCGCGCCGATCAGCACGAACATGACGAAGGCCGACAGCCGGGTCGCGGCAAGCAGCGCCGACTGCAGGACCGGGAACTTGAAGCGCCCCTTGGCCCAGGCGAGGATCATGGCCCCCAAGGCCCCCATCGCGCCGCCCTCGGTCGGGGTGGCAAGGCCGATGAAGATGGTGCCAAGCACAAGGAAGATCAGCGCCAGCGGCGGGATCAGCACCATGATGACCTGCTGCGCCAGGCGCGACAGCAGGTTGATGCCCAGATAACGATCCGCCAGCGCGTAGAAGTAAACGACAAGCACGCCGATGGTGGCACCGAGCACGTCGGCATTGTTGCCCCAGTCTTCATAGGCCCAGATGTGCGTGGCATAGCCAATGCCCACACCCACAGCCAGCGCCAGCAACAACGAGGTAACCCCGCCGCCCAGCGTCCGCGCTTCGGGCGGAAGGGCGGGCACGCGGTGCGGCTGGAAGATCGCGATCATGCAGATGTAGCCCATATACATGCCGGTAAGGATCAGGCCGGGGATCATCGCGCCGCGGTACATGTCACCGACCGACCGGCCAAGCTGGTCAGCCAGAATGATCAGCACCAGCGACGGCGGGATGATCTGGGCAAGCGTGCCAGAGGCCGCGATGACCCCGGTTGCCGTCTGCCGGTCATAGCCATAGCGCAGCATGATCGGCAGCGAGATCAGGCCCATTGCGATGACGCTTGCCGCGACAACGCCGGTGGTCGCGGCGAGAAGCGCGCCGACAAGGATGACGGCGAAGGCCAGGCCACCGCGAATCGGCCCGAAAAGCTGACCGATCGTGTCCAAGAGATCCTCGGCCATGCCGCTTCGTTCAAGGATGATGCCCATGAAGGTGAAGAAGGGAATGGCAAGCAAAGTCTCGTTCGACAGGATGCCCCATAACCGCTGGGGCATGGTGCCGAGGAGCGGCCAGTCGAGTGTGATCTCGCCGTTGGAATAGGGGGCAAGCCAGACGCCGATGACGAAGAAGATCAGCCCGTTCGCCGCCAGTGAAAACGCGACCGGGTAGCCGATGAGCAGAAAGATCACCAAGCTTGCGAAGATGATCGGAGCCATGTTGTGGGCAAGAACCTCGATCATTTCTGCACCTCGGTCTTGCGGTTCAGGGCTTCGGCGGCGGCGACTTCGGCGGCCAGTTCCTCAACCTCTTTCAAGGCTTGGTCCTGGGCGGATTGGAAGGGATGGGGATCTTCGATCAGGTCTTGCATGACGGCGATCTTCTTGACGATTTCGGCAAGGCCTTGAAACACCAGCATTATGAAGCCGATCAGCAGCATCGCCCGGGCCGGCCAGATGATCAGGCCGCCTGCGTTGGTGGAAATCTGGCCGGAGTAAAAGGCCTGCACCGTATAGGGCCAAAGCAGCCAGGCCATCAGCACGACGAAGGGCAAGAGGAAGAAGATATGGCCCAGAAGGTCGATCCAGTGCTGGGTCTTGCGGCTGCGGCTGGCGTAGAAGACGTCGATCCGGATGTGTTCGTTCTGTTGCAGCGTGTAGGCGGCGGCCCCCATGAAGGCGGCCCCGAAGAGGTACCACTGCAGTTCCAGCCATGAGTTCGACGACAGGTTGAACAGTTTGCGGCTGATGGCATTGCCGGCACTGACAAGGACGGCAAGGAGCACCAACCAGATCACCGCCTTGCCAATGAAAGCGTTGACGCGGTCGATGCCCCGCGACAGGGCAAGCAATGCCTGCATCCGGTGTTCCCCTCCCCTGGGTGGTCCGCCGTTGGCCGGGTGACCGTTTCAACTGGTAAATTTATTTGGCCAATTACAGCAAGTCATGCCTGCCGGTCAACCCTGTCATGCGTTGGTCGCAGGATGCCCCGAAGGGTCTTGGCACGCAAGTCCGGGTTGCGCCTTGTGGCGTTGCGTCAGGCAGAAACCGGGCCGATCAGGTCCCAGCGGTTGCCGAAAGGGTCACGCCAGACGGCAACGGTGCCGTAGGGTTCATGCCGGGGTGCTTCTTCAAAAACGACGCCTGCGGCAGTGAAGGCGGCATGGTCGCGGGCGAAGTCATCGGTCTGCAGGAACAGGAAAACCCGGCCCCCGGTCTGGTTGCCGATGGCGGCGGTCTGGCGGTCGCCCTCGGCCTTGGCGAGCACCAGCCGCGCCCCACCGCCCGGGGGTTCGACCGTGACCCAGCGCTTGGGGCCTTGGGGGATGTCCTCGGTCAGCCGGAAGCCCAGCTTGCCGACGTAGAAGGCGATTGCGCTGTCATAGTCGGGCACGACCAGAGCAAGGGCCGAGATGTGGGGGGCCAAGGTTATGCCACGGCTCAGGCGCCGGTCCAGGGTTCCTGCGGGCGGCGGGATGTGCCCTGGCCATCGCCACGGGTGTCGGGAAGGTTGATGCGCGCGACCTGTTCGGCGATGGGATCCACGGACAGCGGGTGCAGTTCGGCGCGGTGGCTGGCGGGGTCGCCCATCGGACGCCATTCGCCGGCCTTGTAGATCTCCAGCGCGGAGAACCCGGCCTTGTAGCCCATCTTGCGGCTGCCGGGGACCCAGTAGCCAAGGTAGACGTAAGGCAGGCCGGCGTCCCGGGCGATGGCGATGTGGTCAAGGATGACATGGGTGCCAAGGCTGAGGTCGGCGAGGTCGGGGTCGTAGAAGCTGTAGACCATGGAAAGGCCGTCGTCGAAGACATCGGTCAGGCAGACGGCGGCGAGGGGGCGGCCACGTTCATCCTCGGCTGGGGGGCGGGTGTATTCGATGACGCGCGATTTGATCGGCGTCTCTTCGATCATCGCGGCGAATTCGAAGATGTCCATGTCAGCCATCCCGCCATCGGCGTGGCGGCGGTCGAGGTAGCGGCGGAAGAGGGTGAACTGATCTTCGGTCGCCCAGGGGCTGGTGGCGTTGCGGCGCAGCGTGCTGGCCCGTTTCAGGATGCGGCGCTGCGAGCGGGAGGGGACGAAGTCGGCCACCCGGATGCGCGCGGACAGGCAGGCGGAGCATTCGGCGCAAGAGGGGCGGTAAAGCACGTTCTGGCTGCGGCGGAAGCCCTGCTTGGACAGGGTGTCATTCAGCTTTTGCGCATGTTCGCCCTGCAGCGCCGTGAACAGCTTTCGCTCCATCCGGCCCGGGAGATAGGGGCAGGGCTGGGGGGCCGTGACATAGAACTGGGGGGCGAGGGGAAGGGTATGGCGCATCGGGACCGGCACAGAACAAGGTGACGAAAGCCTAGCAAGCCTGCAGCGTTCCGCCAAGCGCTGTCTCGTTTTTGTAACAGAACCCCCTTGCGAGGTGAAAGGCGGCCCACCCCGCAGCGTGCGGGATGGGCCTTGCGGATCAGTATTCGCCGGGGCGGGCTTCACCCGCAGGCTTGGCGGCAGTGTCGCCTTTGGCGGAAGGAGATGTATCCTCGGCCCCATCTTCACCAGTCTCCCGGGAAGCGGTGCTGCGGGCGCGGTCTTCCATGAAGGCGTCAAACTCTGACTTGTCCTTCGAGGTCCGCAAGCGCTGCAGGAAGGCTTCAAAAGCCGCCTGTTCCTCTTCCAGACGGCGCAGCGCCTCGGCCTTGTAGCTGTCGAAGGCATGGTTGCCGGTGGCAGAACCAACGCGATCTGCGTGGCGGGTCCAGCTTTGGTCATTACGGTGGCGGCTTTGGCCGCAAGAGCGTGCGAACATCTGTTTTCCCCAGATCATGTAGGCAAGAAGTGCAAGGCCGATGGGCCAGAACAGAACGAAGGCAAGGACCATCGCGGCGATCCAGCCCTTGCGGCCGTACTGGTCGAGCCAGGCCTCGGCGCGGCGGAGGGTGGTGCGGAACCCGCCGGTCCGGGCGGTTTCGGAGTAGGTGTGCATGGGCGCGTCTCCTGGTGGTGTGATGTAAATGATCTTCACATGATGCAAGATGCGATGTCAGGGCCTGTCCTTCAAGGGGTAATGTAAAAGTATTTTACATGGGGGCGTTCCGTCAACGGCGGCTGCAAAGCGGAGCGGCGTTCCGCCGCAAGACTTTTGTCTCGCCCGCTGCACCAAGGTGCAGCAGGCTTGGCCACACGCCTCCGGCGGGAGTATTTGGAAAAGAGCAATTTGGGGGTTGGCAGGCAGATGGTTGACCGGTCGTGTCTGCGCGGCGCAAGGTTTGTGGCATGAGCCTTGCCCGCCGCATCACCCGCCAGCCGATCGCCTTCGACCCTGCTGCCGCGGCAGACCTGCGGTCTTGTCTGCCTGACCTTGGGCCGGAAGTGAGCGGGCTTTTGGCTGCCACGGCAGGGTGCAGCCCCTATCTGCGTGGCCTGATACTGCGCGAGGCGGGCTGGCTGGAGGAAGCGGTGGCCGACCCCGAGGCGGCGCTGGAGGCGGTGCTGGCCGGGCCCGGGGCTGCTACGTCCGAGACCTTGCCGGGGGCCCTGCGGCAGGCCAAGCGGCGGGTGGCGCTGCTTGCGGCGCTTTGCGACCTTGGCGGTGTCTGGCCCTTGGAGGTGGTGACCGGAGCCTTGACGCGGTTGGCCGACCGGGCGGTGCATCTGGCCTTGACGGTTGAGGTTGGCGAGGCGATCCGCCGGGGCAAGCTGCCGGGCGCCACGCCGGAGGATGCGGCGACGGCAGGGGGCATGGTGGCGCTGGCCATGGGCAAGATGGGGGCGGGGGAGCTGAACTATTCCTCGGACATCGACCTGATCTGCCTGTTTGACGAGACCCGCTATGAGGGTGTCGAACAGGAGGCGCGGGCGGTCTTCATCAAGGTTGCCCGGCGGCTGACGGCGATCTTGTCGGATGTGACGGATGGCTATGTCTTTCGCACCGATCTGCGTCTGCGCCCCGATGCCAGCGTGACCCCGGTCTGCCTGTCGATGGCCGCGGCCGAGGCCTATTACGAGGCGGAAGGCCGCACATGGGAGCGGGCGGCCTATATCAAGGCGCGGCCCTGTGGGGGGGATCTGGCGGCGGGGGAGCGGTTCTTGCGGACCCTGACCCCCTTTGTCTGGCGCAAGCATCTGGATTTCGTGGCGATCCAGGACGCGCATGACATGCGCCTGCGGATCCGCGATCACCGTGGCCTGCATGGGCCGATCACCATCGAAGGTCACAACATGAAGCTGGGGGCGGGTGGCATCCGCGAGATCGAGTTCTTCACCCAGACCCGTCAGCTGATTGCCGGGGGACGGGACCCGGACTTGCGCGACCGGACCACTGTCGGCGGACTGGCGGCGCTTGCCGGGAAGGGCTGGGTGCCGCCCGAGGTTGCCGAGGAGCTGACCGACCTCTACCGCGCCCACCGCGAGGTGGAGCATCGGTTGCAGATGGTGAATGACGCGCAAACCCACCTGATGCCGCCAACGCCTGAGGGCGTGGCCCGCATCGCCGCTTTTTGCGGGCAGAACGAAGCCAGCTTTCGCCGCGATCTTCTGGACCGGCTGCAGCGTACCGACCGGCTGACTGAAGGGTTCTTTGCGCCGGGCGAGGCGGAGGCGGGGCCGGAGCTGACGGAAACCGCGCGGGCGATCACGCGGGGCTGGGAAAGCTATCCTGCGCTGCGGTCAGACCGGGCGCGGGCGATCTTTCGACGGTTGCGCCCCCGGCTGTTGCACGAGTTGGACCGCGCCGCCCATCCGGACGAAGCGCTGGTTGCCCTGGACGGGTTTCTGGCGGGCCTGCCATCGGGTGTGCAGATCTTCGCGCTGTTCGAGGCCAATCCGCAGCTGGTGGCATTGATCATCGACATCGCCGGGTCAGCGCCCGGGCTGGCGCGCTATCTGTCGCGCAACGCGGCGGTGCTGGACGGGGTGATCGGCGGCAGCTTCTGGGGCCTGTGGCCGGGGGTGGCTGGCTTGCGCGCGGAACTTGCGGCACGGCTGGGTCTGGCTGCGGATTACGAGGCGCGGCTGGACATGGCCCGGCGCTGGATGAAGGAATGGCATTTCCGGGTGGGCGTGCACCATCTGCGCGGGCTGATCGACGGGTTCGAGGCGGCCAAGCAATATGCCGATCTGGCCGAGGCGGTGGTGTCGGAGCTTTGGGCGCTGGTCACTGCCGATTTCGCCCGCAAGCATGGGGCGATGCCGGGGCGCGGGGCGGTTGTGGTCGGCATGGGCTCGATCGGGGCGGCGCGGTTGAATGCGGGGTCGGATCTGGACCTGATCGTCATCTATGACGCGGATGGGGTGGAAACCTCGGACGGGCCGCGGCCCCTTGCGACCCGGCCCTATTACGCGCGGCTGACGCAGGCCTTGGTCACCGCCTTGACGGCGCAGATGCCGGAGGGCCGGCTTTACGAGGTCGACATGCGGCTGCGCCCCTCGGGTCGGCAGGGGCCGGTGGCGACCAGCTTGCACAGCTTCACCACCTATCAGGAGACCGAGGCCTGGACCTGGGAGCACCTTGCGCTGACGCGGGCGCGGGTGCTGGCGGGAGACGGCGCGCTTGGGGCCGAGGTGGAGGGGTTCCGCCGGACGCTGCTGGCCGCCAAGGGGACGGGCGCCAAGGTCCGTGGCGATGTGGCGGCCATGCGGGCGCGTCTGCAGGCGGCCAAACCGGCGCAGGGGGTCTGGGACGCACGGAATGGCGCGGGCCGGTTGATGGATATCGAGCTTGCGGCGCAGACGCTGGCGCTGCTGACGGGCAGTGCGGCGCGAGGTGTGGAACGCCAGATAGGGGCGGGGCTTGGCCGCCATATGCCGCAATCGGACGCGCAGGCGCTGCTTGCCGCCTACAGGCTGCTGTGGCGGTTGCATGCGGCCTCACGCCTTTTGACCGAGGGCGCGCTGGAGATGGATGGCATCGGAGAAGGCGGGCGGGCGTTTGTCCTGCACGAGACGGGGGCTGCGACCGTTGACGCGCTGGCAGCCGAGGTTGCGGCGGCAGTGGTTGCAGCGGCAGAGGCGATTGACCGGCTGGTCGGCACGGATGAGGCCGCCGGAGTTTCCGGGGGCAAGGATGGGGAGACGGGCGATGAACCTGACTGAGGCCGACCCGAAGGGTCTGGTGCGGGAAAGCTACCGGATCGACGGGATCAGTGCTGCGGAATGCCGGTCGATCTTCGTCGACTGGGCGTTGTCGCTGCCTGCGGGGCTGTCGGTCCCCGACGCGGCGCGGGCGTTGATCGCCGCCTATGGGCAGGGGGGCCAGCGCATCCGATGACAGCGGTTCTGGCCGAGGCGCTGACATTGCCCGACCAACCCCGTCGCCGGGGGGGACGGGCCGCCCGGCAGGGCATCAACGGCTGAGCGTCGCTGCCTCGCGGGCAAGACGGGTGATCTCGGCCCAGTCGCCGCGCGCCATCGCGTCCTTTGGCGCGACCCAGCTGCCGCCGACGCAAAGGATGTTTTTCAGCGCCAGATAGTCCGGCGCAAGCTTCAGGCTGATCCCGCCCGTCGGGCAGAAACTGACCTGCGGGATGGGTGATCCGATCGACTTGAGGTACGCCGCCCCCCCGGCCTGTTCGGCGGGGAAGAACTTCTGGACCGTGTAGCCCTTTTCCAGCAGCGCCATGATCTCGGACGCCGTCGCCGCGCCGGGCAGCAGGGGCAGGCCCGCATCCTCACAGGCGGCGATCAGCCGGTCGGTCGCGCCCGGGCTGACGCCGAATTTGGCACCTGCCGCCTTGGCGGCCTTCACATCGGCGGGTGTCAGGAGCGTGCCGGCCCCGACCACCCCACCCGGCACCTCGGCCATGGCCCGAATGGCGTCGAGCGCTGCGGGGGTGCGCAAGGTCACCTCAAGCGCGGGCAGGCCACCGGCGACCAGAGCCTCGGCCAAGGGGCGGGCATGGGCGAGATCGTCGATCACAAGGACCGGGACCACGGGGGCAAGGCGGCAGATTTCGGCGGCCTGGCGGGATTGTTCGGCGGGGGTCATGGGTCAGGCTCCTTCAAGGCCCCGGCGGCGGGGATGCGGATGGGTCGGAGCCTCCGGCGGGGATATTTGGGCCAGAATGAAAACGCAAGAGAGGGGAGGGGCTGACCCCCCACCTCGGGCCCGATTGCGCGGGGGGAGGCAGGGGGCCTTTCACACTGGACGGTCATCGGCGTCCCCGCCTGTACCGTACTTCCAGTCTGCTCTCCAAGCCTTTCATTCTGGTTAAAATATCCCCGCCGGAGGCGCAGGTTGATCGAAGGGCGTTCCGGTCTAAAGGACCAGCGCCGCCCCGGTATCGGCAGAGCCTACGTTGCGGCGGAAGGCGGCGAAAAGCTCGCGTCCGATCCCGTGTTCGTTGGCCGAAAGGTCGGCGGTCACTGGCACCCGGCTGTCGAAATCGGGGACAAGGGCGGTCAGCGTGCCTGCGTCGGCGTCAAGCCGGACAAGGTCGCCGTCGCGGAGGCGGGCGAGGGGGCCACCACAGGCGGCCTCGGGGGCGACATGGATCGCGGCCGGGACCTTGCCCGATGCGCCCGACATCCTGCCATCGGTGACAAGCGCCACGCGAAGGCCCCGGTCTTGCAGGATGCTGAGCGTGGGCGTCAGCGAGTGGAGTTCCGGCATCCCGTTGGCTTGCGGGCCCTGAAAGCGGACGACGACGATGGTGTCCGTCGTGAACTCCCCCGCCTTGAAGGCGGCCTTCACGGCATCCTGGGTGTTGAAGATGCGGGCGGGGGCTTCGATCACATGGCGGTCAGCTGCGACGGCAGAGATCTTGATGACCCCGCGCCCGAGGTTGCCTGCCAGTTGCCTCAGGCCACCTTGCGGGGCGAACGGGTCGGCGGCGGGGCGCACGATCTTTTCGTTGAGACTCGCCTTCGGACCATCGCGCCAGGTCAGGCGGCCGTTGTCCAGAACGGGTTCTTGCCGGTAGAGCGCCAGCCCGTCCCCGGCGATGGTCTTGGCGTCGGGGTGGAGGAGCCCGGCATCCAGCAGCTGGCTGATCAGGAACTGCAGGCCCCCGGCGGCGTGGAAGTGGTTCACGTCGGCCAGACCGTTGGGGTAAACCTTGGCCATCAGCGGCACGGCTTCGCTGAGGTCGGCGAAGTCCTGCAGGTCGAGCAGCACCCCACTGGCGCGTGCCATGGCGGGGAGGTGGAGGACGAGGTTGGTGGACCCGCCCGTGGCCATCAGCCCGACGATGCCGTTGACATAGGCGCGTTCGTCCAGGATTTCGCCCGCCGGGCGGAAGTCATTCCCCAGTGCGGTGATCGCGGCGGCGCGGTGGACGGCGGCGGTGGTCAGCGCCTCCCGCAGGGGGGTGCCGGGGTTGACGAAGCTGGTGCCGGGCAGGTGGAGGCCCATGAACTCCATCAGCATCTGGTTGGTGTTGGCGGTGCCGTAAAAGGTGCAGGTGCCGGGGCCGTGGTAGCTGGCCATCTCGGCGGCCATGAGTTCCTCCCGCGTGGCCTTGCCTTCGGCATAGGCGTTACGGACGCGGGATTTTTCGTCATTAGGGATGCCGGAGGGCATGGGGCCTGCAGGCACGAAGACCGCCGGGATATGGCCAAAGGTGGCGGCGGCCATGATGAGACCCGGCACGATCTTGTCGCAGACGCCGAGGTAGAGGGCGGCGTCAAAGCAGTTGTGGGAAAGCGCGACGCCTGCGGCCAAGGCGATCACGTCGCGGGAAAAGAGCGACAGCTCCATCCCCGGCTGGCCTTGAGTCACACCGTCGCACATGGCTGGCACGCCGCCTGCGACCTGCACCGTCGCGCCCGATGATTTGGCGGCGGCGCGGATGATGTCGGGGTAGCGCTCGAACGGTTGATGGGCGGAGAGCATGTCGTTGTAGGCGGTCACTATGCCGATGTTGGGCACCTTGGCCGCTGCCAGCGCGCCCTTGTCCGATCCCATTGCGGCATAGGCATGGGCCTGATTGCCGCAGCTGAGATGCGCGCGGACCGGTCCTGCCGACACTGCCTTGGCCATCCGGTCCAGATAGGTGCCCCGGCTGGCTTCGGACCTTGCACGGATGCGGGCGGTGACTTGGGCGATGGTGGGGTGCAGCGACATGATCCCTCCGAAAGGTTGCAGGGGGTGTGTAGCAGAGTCTGTTAGCGCTAACAAGCGGCGCCAACGCGCCGGGGCAGCTTCTGGCTTCCGCAAGCGCCGGGAACCCGGTATGGGACGGTCATGGATGATGATAGCCCGAACCCCCGCCAGATGCCAACCGTCCGCCTCAAGCCCAAGGCCGAGGCCCGGGCGATCCGCCATGGTTTTCCATGGGTCTATGCCGATGAGCTGGTGACCGACCGGCGCACGCAATCGCTGGCCCCCGGCGCGCTGGCCGTGCTGGAGGATGGCGAGCGGCGGCCTTTGGGGCTGGTCACGGTCAACACCAAGTCGAAGATCATTGCCCGGATGCTGGACCGTGATCCTGACGCGGTGGTCGATCAGGCGTGGTTCGAGGGGCGTCTGGCGCGCGCGTTGGCACACCGGTCGCGGCTTTACCCGCAGCCGTTCTACCGGCTGGTGCATGCCGAATCCGATGGTCTGCCCGGCGTGGTGATCGACCGCTTTGGCGACGTTGCCGTCGTGCAACCCAATGCCGCCTGGGCCGAGGCGCATCTTGACGCGCTTGTCGCGGCACTGGTGGCGGTGACGGGGGTGACCACGGTCATCAAGAACGGGCAGGGCCGGGTGCGGGGGCTGGAGGGGCTGGCCGAGGAAATGGCGGTTGTTCATGGTGCCGCTCCGGCAGGGCCGGTGCAGGTGCCGATGAACGGGGCGGTCTATATGGCCGACCTGATGGGTGGGCAGAAGACCGGGCTGTTCTTTGACCAGCGCGAAAACCACGCCTTTGCCGCGTGTCTGGCCAAGGGGGCCGCCGTGCTGGACCTGTTTGCCCATGTCGGCGGGTTCGGGCTTGCCGCCCTTGCCGGGGGTGCGGCCCGTGCGTTGGCGGTTGATGCTTCGGCTCCGGCGCTGGCGCTGGCCGAGGCGGGGGCAGGGGCTTCGGGCTTTGGCGACCGGTTCAGCACGCGGCAGGGCGATGCCTTTGACGTGCTGGAAAGCCTTGGCACCGAAGGCGCGCGGTTTGATGTGGTGATCTGCGACCCGCCGGCTTTTGCGCCCGCAAAACCGGCGCTGGAGGCGGGACTGCGCGCCTATGAGCGGATCGCAAGGCTGGCCGCGCCGTTGGTGGCCCCCGGCGG
Source organism: Tabrizicola piscis (assembly GCF_003940805.1). Classification (NCBI taxonomy): domain Bacteria; kingdom Pseudomonadati; phylum Pseudomonadota; class Alphaproteobacteria; order Rhodobacterales; family Paracoccaceae; genus Tabrizicola; species Tabrizicola piscis. The sequence continues at coordinate 212,899 of NZ_CP034328.1, read as the reverse complement.
ATACCTTGTCTTGTGTTCCTGCAGCCATGCGGCGGACCTGCAGGCGTTTCGCAACGCTTGTGCCCGAGGTATTGGGCGCGGTGGGCGGCGGTCGCAGCTGATCTACACCGGTTTTGCCGGGCCGGACCATCCGGTGTTGCCGCAATTGGCGGAGTCGTCCTACCTCAAGGCTTTGGCGTTCCGGCTGGACGGATGAAGGCTGTCCTTGACGCCTGCGTGCTGTACCCGACGGTCCTGCGCGAGATCCTGCAGGGCGCGGCGGAAGCGGGGCTGTACGAGCCGGTGGTGTCCGACCGCATCTTGCGGGAATGGGTACTTGCCACGGCCAAGCTTGGCCCGGAGGCACCAACGATAGCGGCAGGCGAGGCGGCCAGTTTCCGCGCGGCCTTTCCCAAAGCCGTCACCCGCGAACGGCCCGAGATCGAGGCGCGCTTGCTGTTGCCCGACCCCAATGACGTGCATGTGCTGGCCACGGCCATTGCCAGCGGTGCCGATGCCATCGTGACGTTCAATGCGCAGGACTTTCCGGGCCATGTGCTGGCCAGCGAAGGCATCGCCCGGCGCGACCCGGACGGGTTTCTGTGGGAGCTGCAGTCAGGCAACCCCGACGCGATGGCGCGTGTGGTCGAAGCTGTGCGTGCGAAGGCCGAGGCCATCTCGGGCCAGCCCATTGCCCTGAAGGGGCTTTTGAAGCGGGTGCGGCTTTACCGGCTGGCCAAGGCCATGGCGGATTGACGCGTCAGGAAATCTGCTTGGCGTTCATCCAGCGCGCCTCGTTCGCTTCGATTGCGGCGATGCGTTCGGCGGTTTTAGGGTGGCTCAGCATCCAGGCGGGCACGCCTTCGGCATGGTTCGAGGTCAGCGCCTCAAGTTTGCGAAACAGCGATTTTTGCGGTGCGGTCCCGATCCCGGCCTTGATGAGCAGTGCCGAGGCATAGGCATCCGCCTCGAACTCATCACGCCGCGACAGGCGGGCCATCAGCGCGGTTGCAAGGAAGTTGGCAATCCAGATGCCGATGAAGGGCAGAAAGCGGTTCAGCACGGCGGACAGCATGATGAAAACAGCGTTCTGGCCGGTGAAGTCGATCATCCGGCGGCGCATGTGACCCAGCGCGACATGGCCCAACTCATGCGCGATCACGCTGGCAAGTTCTTCGGCCGACACCTCGCCCCGCGCCTTGCGGTTCAGAAAGCCGCGGGTCAGGAAGATCCGGCCATCGGGGGCGGCAAGGCCGTTGACCGGTTCCACCTCGAACACGTTCACCTTGATCTCGGGCAGGTCCATGGCGGCGGCCATCCGGTCGGCAAGCCGGGTGATCGACGGGTCGGTCAGCGGTTTGGACTGCGCGTCCAGCATCCGCTTGGTGCGCCACATCGAAAACCGCAGCATCAGGACGGCGTAACCGATGGCCAGAAGGAGGGGGATGAACTTGGTCATGCGACGGATATAGTCACGCTTTGACCGCTGGCAAAGCCACTGCGACATCCGTCCGCTGCAAATAGAGTCGGCGCGCCATGGACCGGGCGTTGCACCGCGCCTGCCGGGGTGGATCAGCGCAAGTCCTTGAGCCCCCGCGTCAGCCCGTCCAGTGTCATCGGCACCATCCGGTTCTGAGCTATTTCGCGGATCAGGCGGGTGGATTGGGTGTAGCCCCAATCCGTTTCGGCCACCGGGTTGATCCACAGATAATGCGGCCACTGTGCGAAAATCCGTTGCAGCCAGACCGCCCCCGCCTCGGGGTTCCAGTGTTCGTTGGCACCGCCGGGGTGGGTGATTTCATAGGGGCTCATCGCTGCATCCCCGACGATGATCAGGCGCCAGTCCGGGCCATAAGTGCGGATCACGTCCCACGTCGGGCTTTGCGCATCCCAGCGGCGGCGATTGTCACGCCAGAGGCCCTCATAGGGGCAGTTGTGGAAGTAGAAGACCTCCAGATGCCGGAACTCGGCCTTGGCGGCGGTGAAGAGGTCTTCCATCACCTTGACATGCGGGTCCATCGATCCGCCGATGTCGAGAAGGAGCAGGACTTTCACCGCATTTCTGCGCTCGGGTCGGGTCTGCACGTCCAGCCAGCCCTGCGCCGCCGTGGCGCGGATCGTGCCGTCAAGGTCCAACTCCTCGGCCGCGCCCTCACGCGCCCAGCGGCGCAGGCGGCGCAGGGCGAGTTTCAGGGTGCGGGTGCCGATCTCGGCTTCGCCATCCAGATTGCGGAACTCGCGCCGGTCCCAGACCTTGACGGCGCGGCGGTGGCGGCTTTCGTCCTGGCCGATCCGCACGCCTTCGGGGTTGTAGCCATAGGCGCCGAACGGGCTGGTGCCTGCGGTGCCGATCCATTTCGACCCGCCCTGATGGCGGCCCTTCTGTTCGGCCAGCCGTTCGCGCAGGGTTTTCATCAGCTTGTCAAAGCCGCCAAGCGCCTGGATCGCTTCCCGTTCCTCAGCCGTCAGATGCCGTTCGGCCAGTTTTTCCAGCCATTCCTTCGGCAGATCGAGGGCTTGAAGCACCTGATCTGGGGTGATCGCCTCCAAACCCGCAAAGCTGCGGGCGAAGGCGCGGTCAAAGCGATCGATGTGGCGTTCGTCCTTGACCATCACCGTGCGGGCAAGGTGGTAGAACCCCTCGGGGTCATAGGTGGCAACACCGGCCACCATCGCCTCGAGAAAGGCGAGGAATTCGCGCAGGGAAACCGGTACCCCCTCTTCCCGCAAGGTCTGGAAGAATGGGAGGAACATGCGCCTAGCCCAGCAGCAGCCGGTCGAGGATCAGCGTCAGGAACAGGCCCGCAAGTCCGAAGGCAATGCCGAAACCGGCGGCATATTGGGCGATGTCGGCAGCCTTGCCGCCGCGCTGCCGCGCGGTCAGCGCGCCGCCGATCGCCCCCAGAACCAGACCGCCGATTACGAACATTGTGCCCCCATGTGCCGGGGTCAGTCGCCCCGCCTTAGCCGTTTGCCGCACGGTCGGCCACGGCGGCGATATCGCGCATCCGGGCCTTGACCACGCTGTCAGGCCCGAAGCCATAGCGCGCCCAGCCCTGACTGTCGAGGCGCAGCGCCGCCGCAGCATTGGGGTCACCCAGACGCTCCATCGCCTCGGCCTTGATGAGCATCAGCGTGGCGAGGAGGGCGGCATTTTCGTGGCTTTGGACCACAGGGATGGCGCGGTCGGCCAGACGCATCGCCTCGTTGGACAGGCCACCGGCAAGCGCCATGGCTGCCAGTTGCATGTCGATATGGGCAAGATGGATGTCGCCCCCCGGCAGTCTGGAATAGATCGCGGCGGCCCGGTCAAACTCGGTCAGGGCGCGGGCCGGGTCGCTGCCGGCAGACAGGCGGGCCACGGCGAAATGGCTGAAGGCAAGGCGGCCGTCTTGCCAGCCCTCACTGCGCGCGATGGTCAGCGCCCGTTCGGCCGATTGCAGCCGGGCGTTGACGGCCCCCTTCCGCCCAAGGGCGGTCTCAATCGCCTGCACCCATGCGCCCGGGGTCTGGCTGCCCATCATCCCCGTGCCGCCAAGCAGCGAGGGCAGGCGTGCCGCAACCTCGGCCCGGGTCATGCCGCTGGCAAGCCGGGGGGAATAGGTCGCGCGCAGGATCGTCATGTCAAAGCTGGTCAGGACGGAGTGGAAGTTGTCGTCGTTGAAGACACTGTCCGGCAGGCGGTAAAGATCGTTCAGCGGCCCCAGCGCCTGCGCCAGCTCCTCATGCAGGCAATCGCGGATTTCCTGCGGGCTGGTGTCCGAAGGGATGAAGATCGCTGCCCGAGTGCGCCGGGTCACCTGCGCCCAGTCCACCGCGTCAGACCCGCGCGCGCGCCGGTATTCCGCCAGCGTTGACACGTTGGGCACGACAAAACAGGCCGCCATCGGCGCAAGTCGCCGCAGGGCGGAGCGTTCGGCGAATTCCACCGTGATCGTCGCCGCGCCGTTGGTGGGGCTGATGTCGATCCCGGCCTCGGCCCGCAGGCGGCCAATCAGCGCGCCAAGATCACGCGGCGCGGTCGGCGGCACGGAACCGGTCAGGGCGACCGTCACGGGCCCTTCAAAGCGGCTGAACACGTCAAGCCCGCGGCCGCTTTCCATGGCAAAGGTCAGGTCCATGAAATCCCGCGCCAGCGACGAGCCGCCGCCGCCGCCCGTGGCCAAACCGAACGAACCTGTTCCGAAGCCGACGCCCACCTCGGCCTGAGGTTGGCTTTTCGACACCTGTGCAGGTGGCGCGCAGGACGCGACCACGCAGAAGGCGGCGAAAAGGAACGGCAGGCGCATGGCAGACCTGATGTGGCAGCGCCCCGGCAGATGGAGCTGTGCCAGTGTCTGCCCCGAGGTGTCATTAAGTCAATTCCGCAAAAATTCTGGTTTTTCCGTACACTACCCCTCGCGGTTGAAGTGATTGGCGGGACCAGATTTATCCAGAGGCATCACGGAATGTTACAGAAACCCGCCCGAATCGCTGGCGTTGCGCCGGAAAACGCAGGCTTGCGATGATTCGGGCCTGTGGTGACTGTGGACCAACACGCCGGGCGCATCGGCCCACTGCCAAAGGCTTTCCTGCTATCTCTGGCCACGCGCCATGAAAGCCAGCCGTTCGAACAGTTGCACGTCCTGTTCGTTCTTCAACAGCGCGCCGTGCAACCGGGGCAGGGCGCTTCTTGGGTCCTTGCGCAGGTCCTCAGGCGCCAAATCCTCGGCCAAGAGCAGCCGGAGCCAGTCCAGAACCTCGCTGGTCGAGGGTTTCTTCTTCAGCCCCGGCACTTCGCGCAGTTCGAAGAACTGGGTCAGCGCGGCGGTCAGCAGTGCGTCCTTGATGCCGGGAAAATGCACCCGCACGATGGCGGCCAGCGTTTCGGGATCGGGAAAACGGATGTAGTGAAAGAAACACCGGCGCAGAAAGGCATCCGGCAGGTCCTTTTCGTTGTTCGAGGTGATGATGACGACCGGGCGCAGGTGCGCGCGCACCGTCTCGCCCGTCTCGTAAACGTGAAACTCCATCCGGTCGAGTTCCTGAAGGAGGTCGTTCGGAAATTCGATATCCGCCTTGTCGATCTCGTCGATCAGCAGGACGACACGGTTGTCAGCCTCAAACGCCTGCCAAAGTTTGCCCTTGCGGATGTAGTTGCGCACGTCGTTCACCCGCGCATCGCCAAGCTGGCTGTCGCGCAACCGACCGACGGCGTCATATTCATACAAGCCCTGATGCGCCTTTGTGGTTGATTTCACGTGCCATTCAATCAGGGGCAGATTCAGGGCCTGTGCCACCTGTCGCGCAAGTTCGGTCTTGCCGGTGCCCGGTTCACCGTTGACCAGCAGGGGCCGCTGCAGCGTGACTGCGGCATTGACCGCCACCGTCAGGTCTTCGGTCGCGACATAGCCATCGGTGGTTGCAAATTTCATTGCGCTTTCAACATCCTGTTTGCAGTCCTTTCACAAACCCTACCGAGCCGCAGAAAATGTCGCAACCGCTAGTGACATTGCCACGGCCTTGGGCTAAATGCGCGGCAACAGGAGCGCATCATGACAGAAGCCCACCTGTCGGAGCGATCCGGCGCAAAGGAGAGAGTGTCAATGAAGGCTGAGGTTTTCCTCCCTGACGACTATCGTCCCGCCGAGGACGAACCCTTCATGAATGACCGGCAGCTGGAGTATTTCCGCCGCAAGCTTCTGGTCTGGAAGCAGGAGCTGCTGGACCAGTCGGCCGAAACGATCGACAGCCTGCAGGACTCGGGCCGCAACGTGCCCGACATCGCCGATCGCGCTTCGGAAGAGACCGACCGCGCGCTGGAACTGCGCACCCGGGACCGTCAGCGCAAGCTGGTGGGCAAGATCGACGCCGCGCTGCGCCGGATCGACAATGGCGAGTTTGGCTATTGCGACGTGACCGGTGAGCCGATCAGCCTCAAGCGTCTGGATGCCCGCCCGATCGCCACGATGACGCTGGAAGCGCAGGAAAAGCACGAGCGTCGGGAAAAGGTGCACCGCGAAGACTGACCGCCCGGCGGCATGTGATACTGTTTGCGCCGGGCCTTTGGTCCGGCGTTTTCGTTAGTGGGGGACGCGATGAGCCTGATCGGCCAAAAGGTTACCGTGGTGGGTGCCGGGGTTGCGGGGTTGGCCGTGGCGCGCGCCTTGGCGCTGCGGGGGGCATCCGTCACCGTTCTGGAACAGGCCGACGCGATCCGCGAAGTGGGCGCGGGGCTGCAGATTTCGCCCAACGGCGCGGCGGTGCTGCGGGCTTTGGGGCTGCAAGAGGCGCTTGATGCGGCGTCAATGCGGGCCGAGGCCGTGGCATTGATCGACGGGCCGACCGGCGATGGCGTGGCGCGGCTTGACCTTGCGCGCCTGCGACCGGGGCAGGGCTATCATTTCCTGCACCGGGCCGACCTGATCGCCCTTTTGCTGGCCGCCGCGACCGAGGCTGGGGTGAACCTGCGCCTGCTGTCGCGGATCGAGTCGGTCGATCTGTCCGGCCCAACCCCTGCCGTCCTGCTGGAAGGCGGGGAGCGGCTGGAAAGCCCGCTGCTGATTGGTGCGGATGGTCTCCATTCCCGTTTGCGGACGGCCCTGAATGGTGAGGAAACGCCATTCTTCACCGGGCAAGTGGCGTGGCGCGCGGTGATTCCGGCTGAACCAAACCCACAGCCCGTGGCCGAGGTGCATATGGGCCCGGGACGCCACCTTGTCAGCTATCCCCTGCGCGGCGGGACCTTGCGCAACATCGTGGCGGTCGAAGAACGCCAGAAATGGGCCGAGGAAAGCTGGACCCTGCGGGATGATCCGATGGACCTGCGCCTTGCCTTTGCCGGCTTTTCCCCCCGTGTCCGTGCCTGGCTGGATCAGGTTGAGGATCCGTGGCTCTGGGGTCTGTTCCGCCATCCTGTCGCAGGTATCTGGACCCGCAGCCTGCCGCAGGGCGCGGTCGCGATCCTTGGCGATGCGGCGCATCCGACCTTGCCCTTTCTGGCTCAGGGGGCCTCGATGGCGCTGGAGGATGCCTGGGTTCTGGCCGATGTCCTTGCCAAACATGACACGGTTGCGGCGGCACTGGCCGCTTATCAGACGCTTCGCAAGCCCCGGACGACGCGGATCGTTGCGGCTGCCAATGCCAATGCCCGGGCCTATCACCTGTCCGGCCTGCCGCGCATGATTGGCCATAGCGGGATGCGCCTGTTGGGGCGGGTGTCGCCGGGGACGATGCTGTCCCGGTTCGACTGGCTGTACGGCCACGACGTTACGCTTGCCGGTCCGCAAGGATAGTCGCGCAGGGACCCTGACTGTCAGGCCGCCAGCCGCACCCAGACTGGCACATGGTCCGAAGGCTTGTCACCGCCCCGCACCGCCTTGTCGATGCCGGTCTCTTCCAGCCGGTCGGCGGCTTGCGGCGACAAAAGCAGATGGTCGATCCGGATGCCGTTGTTCCGCTCCCACGCGCCGGCCTGATAGTCCCAGAACGTATAGATCCCGGGCCCCGGCTGACGCGCCCGAATCGCGTCGGTCAGGCCAAGGTTCAGCATCCGACGGAATGCCTCACGGCTTTGCGGCAGGTAAAGCGCATCGGTGACCCAGTTTTCCGGCTTTGCCGCATCCATGGCCTGCGGGATGACGTTGTAGTCGCCAAGGCAGACAAAGGGTTCCTCGCTGGCCAGCAGATCGCGGATACGGCCCTCCATCCGGGTCATCCAGGCGAGCTTGTAGTCATACTTCGGCCCCGGCGCGGGGTTGCCGTTCGGCAGGTAGAGCCCGCACACCCGGACAGGGCGTGGCCCGTCCACCACCGCTTCGATCCAGCGCGCCTGTTCGTCGGTGTCATCGCCCGGCAGGCCCCTGCGCACATCGCTGAGCGCCAGCTTTGACAGGATCGCGACGCCGTTGAAGCCCTTCTGGCCATGCGTTTCCACCTGGTAGCCCAAGCCTTCGAAAACCTCGCGCGGAAAGCCTTCGTCCAGCGACTTGATCTCTTGCAGGCAGACGACATCCGGCTTGGCATTGTCGAGCCAGGCGGGCAAAGCCTCGATCCGGGCCTTGATGCCGTTGATGTTGAAGGTGGCAAGTTTCATAGCAGCCCTCCGGTCGTCCCCGTTCTAGGCCCGCCTGACCCCCGGGTTCAAGCCGTCTGTCGCAAGGGCAGGCTGGCAGCCTTCACCCAAAGTGCATCCAGCCGGTCCAGTTCGCGCGGATCAAAGCGCCCGGATTCTTCCCAGTACCGGCCCGACGGCACGACGTAGCCAAGCGCCGCCTCTGCCGCCAAGGCCTTGTCCGCCGTGTCGGGGCAGAAGGGCTGGGGTCTTGCGAGGCCCGCTGCCGACCGGGACACCCGCGGAAAGATCAGCCGCGACGGCCCGGTGGACAGGTTCACCATCGCGCAGCCCTGCATCGCCGCAAGCACCATCAACCGGGCCGACTTCGCTTCCAGCGACCGCAGCGAGATGTCCTTGCGCAGCGGGTCAGGCGCACCGGTGCCGTAGAAATGGGTCTGTCCGGTTGCCGCATAATGCATGTCGCAGCCGAAGGCGGCGATCACGGTGGGCCGTAGCGTTCCCAGCGCCCAATAGCCTGCAGTGAACGCCATTGTGGCGCCTGCGTAAACAAAACCCCCGAAGGCGTTCTGGACGGGCACAAAGTCATCTTCCGTGACCATGGTTTGGCCCGGCCCGGCGACCGGCCGCCGGTCTTTGGGGAAATCCCACGGGAACACCGCTGCATCCCAATCCGTCCGGACCCGCCAGGCGTTGTTGATCGCGACCACCTTGTGGAACGGCGCACGCGGCCAACTTGCCGCCTCTGCCGCCATGGGGGCCGATCCCAGCATCAGAACAACAGTCATCCGGCACCCTCCGCACTCTGATGCCGGAGTTAGCGCGGGCCGACCCGCAGACCACGGAAAAATGATCGTCAGATCGAAAAAGACGTGCCGCAGCCGCAGCTTGATGTCGCATTCGGGTTCTGCACCACGAAACGCGCGCCGATCAGCTCATCGGTGAAGTCGATCACGGCATTGGCCAGAAAGGGCAGGCTGACACTGTCCACCAGCACTTTCTGCCCATCCTTTTCCAGCACCAGATCATCCGCCGCTGCATCATCCAGCCGGATGTCATACTGAAACCCCGAACAGCCGCCGCCATCGACGGCGACCCGCAGGGATTTCACTTCGCCCGTCAGTTCGGCGATTTCGGCCAGCCTTGCAAAGGCCCGGTCGGTCACTTTCGGCGGCAGTGTGAGTTCCATGGCTGTTCCGGTATCCTTCCGCGCACCTGACGAATATAGGTCAATCCTCTGCCCCGAACAAGCGAGGCCCTGATGCTGGAACCCTACGCCTGCCAACCCGATGCCTCGCGCGGGCGGCTTTGGCCCGAACGGCTGTCCTCGTTCCGGTCGCCCTATCAGCGCGACCGCGACCGGATCATCCATTCCAGCGCGTTTCGCCGTCTGAAACACAAGACGCAAGTCTTTGTGGAACATGAGGGCGACTATTACCGCACCCGCCTGACCCACACGATCGAGGTGGCCCAGGTCGCCCGCACGATCGCCGGGGTGCTTGGCCTGAACACCGACCTTGCCGAAGCGGTGGCCTTGGCCCATGACCTTGGCCACACGCCCTTTGGCCATACCGGCGAAGACGCGATGGAACGGCTGATGGCCCCCTATGGCGGCTTTGACCACAACGCCCAGGCGTTGCGGATCGTCACCCGCCTGGAACGCCACTATGCCGATTTCGACGGGTTGAACCTCACATGGGAAACCCTTGAAGGCATTGCCAAACACAACGGCCCCGTGACCGGCCCCAACGCCGATGCCAAACACGCAGGCCCGCTGCCCTATGCCCTGGCCGAAGTGAACGCCCAATGGGACCTTGGGCTTGACACGCATGCCAGCGCCGAGGCGCAAGTGGCCGCCATCGCCGATGACGTGGCCTATTCGCACCATGACCTGCACGACGGGCTGCGGTCGGGTCTGTTCACCGAGGATGACCTGATGGAGCTTCCCGTCACCGGCCCCGCCTTTGACGAGGTAGACAGCCTCTATCCGGGCCTTGAAAAGATGCGCCGCCGGCACGAAGCCCTGCGCCGGGTCTTTGGCCGGATGGTCGAAGACGTGATCGCCGTCGCCCAGAACCGCCTTGCTGCGGCCCAGCCGAAATCGGTCGAGGATATCCGCCACCTCGGCACGACGGTGATCCGCTTTTCCAAACCGCTCTACCAGGACCTGAAGGCGGTGCGCAGCTTCCTGTTTACCCGGATGTATCGCGCCCCCTCGGTGATGGCCGTCCGGGCCGAGGTGACGCAAAAGCTGGATGATCTCTTCCCGCTCTTTCTCAATGACCCGACGCTGCTGCCGCCGGAGTGGCAGGTCGATGTCGCAGCCGCGACGGATGAAACCGAATTGGCCCGCGTGATCGCGGATTACATTGCCGGCATGACCGACCGCTTCGCGATTCAAGAACATCAGCGGTTGTGCGAAACGGCCACCAGCAGCGCCCTGCGCGACGCGTAGCTGCCTCCGGCGGGAGTATTTGGGTAAAGAGCAAATCAAATTGCTCTTTTGCAAATACTCTCAGGGGGTTTGGGGGCAGAATGCCCCCATCGGCCAGGCGTCGGGGCGCTTCAGTCTTTCCGCAGCGCCGCAGCCACCCAGACGCCTGCCAGACCCAGCGACAGGAGGGCGTTCCATCCGGCCATGGAGATGCCGAACATTGCCCATGCAATCGCATCGCAGCGCACGGGTGCTGCCACATCGACGGCGGGGTTCAGCAGATCTGCCGCCGATATCCCGGTGATCGACCCCGCCGTGCAGGAGGCCAGCCCCTCCCACCAAAGCTGTTCGACGCCGACATGAAACAGCCCGATGCCCGCCGTGGCCAGCGCGGCGAGCGCACCCAGCCAGGCCAGCGGGCGCCAGCCGGTCAGCAGGACCACAGCCCCGATCAGGATTGCCGCCGCATGGGGCCAGCGCTGCCACAGGCACAGCTGGCAGGGCGCCAGCCCGCCGATGTACTGGAAGGCAAAGGCCCCGGCCAGAAGGGCGCCAGATCCAAGCGTGGCGATCTGGGTCAGGCTGCGGTGGTTGAACGTCATCTTGGCAGGGCCTTTTCATCGGACAGGGCACGGCGCGGGCCAGGACCAGCCCGCGGGCGCGACCATACGCCGGTCTTTCGGCAGGCGAAAGTCACGCCAGCGCCAGCAGGATTGGTGCTTTCGGCAACGGCCAGTTGCGGTTAACCTGCTGGCCACGGGACGGTGGGCTGCGCAACTGCGGCCCCAGCAGGGAGAAGCACGATGGACTGGAGAGGCCGCCGCGGCAGTTCGAACGTCGAAGACCGCCGTCGTCAGGGCGGCGGCGCTGCCCGTGCCGGCGGGGTTGGCGGGGTGGGGCTGATCGCGGTCCTGCTGATCGGCTGGTTCCTTGGCATTGACGTCAGTCCCCTGTTGCAGGACCAGTCCGCCCCCGGACCAAGCTCGGCCCCGACCGAGCTGACCGCCGAGGACCGCGCCGAGGGCGAGTTCGTGTCGGTCGTCCTTGCCGATACCGAGGAAATCTGGGCCCGGGTCTTTCAGGCCCAGCTTGGCCGCAGCTACCGCCCGGCAACCTTGGTCCTGTTCAAGGAGGGCACCCGGTCCGCCTGCGGTGGCGCGTCCGAGGCGACGGGGCCGTTCTACTGCCCGGCCGACCGCAAGGTCTATCTCGACACCAGTTTCTTCACCACCCTGTCGCGCCGCCTTGGCGCCGGGGGTGACTTTGCCGCCGCCTATGTCGTGGCGCATGAGATTGGACACCATGTCCAGAACGAGCTTGGCATCTTGGGCGAAGCGAACCGCATCCGCCAGCAGGTCAGCCAGGCTGAAAGCAACGAGATTTCGGTGCGGGTGGAACTGCAGGCCGACTGCCTGTCTGGCATCTGGGCGCGCGAAGCGGCCGAAACGCTTGGCGTGGTGGAACAGGGCGACCTTGAAGAGGCGGTGAACGCCGCCCGCCAGATTGGCGATGACACGCTGCAGCGCAACGCAGGCCAGCGCCCGATGCCGCATACCTTCACCCACGGCACCTCGGAACAGCGGTCGCGCTGGTTCATGATCGGGCTGAAATCCGGTCAGATGGCCGATTGTGACACCTTCGCGACCGACCAGTTGTGACAGGACCGATTGACGGCCCGCGCAAGCTTGACTAAACCGTCGCCCGTGGCCCGAGTGGTGGAATGGTAGACGCAGGGGATTCAAAATCCTCCGCCGCAAGGCTTGCGAGTTCGAGTCTCGCCTCGGGCACCACACCCTGTCCTGACATTGCCAGTCAGCGCCGATTCGTCCCACTGCCGCATAGAAGTTGCCAGTTTGTGCCTTTGTGGCGCATCCATCGCAGTTGCGGAAACACTGGCGTCTTGCCGGGCGCAGGGCAGGGGGCTTTTTGCCGTCGGCAGCCGTTCTACCCGCAGTTGCTATCGGGATCAGGCAAAGGTTCGCCAATCTGAATATTTGTGAACAATCCAAAGTAGAAACATGTATTTTATTAGAAGCTTACAGAACCCTCTTGCTGGGTCTGCTGCTTCAGGCCGCCTCCTGTTCCAAGGCCTGCCAGCCCCAAGGCAAACGGCCCTTCGCGCTAAGGGAGAATGGTGCCCGGTCTAACCTGCTATGGTCACTGCTTTTTTCTTTTCAGTGTCGGGCGTTCGCAGGTATCTAGGCAGAGGTGCACGTGTTGTTGTGCATGTGTTCAAGTTATCGGAGACGTCGTCAAAATGCCTGACCAGACAGCAGCCAGATCCGCCCCCCTGTCCCCCGTATCCGGGGCCGCGCCGGTTCCGCGCAGCACGCCCTGCTTCACGCCGGGGACAATGGTAACCACCCAGCGCGGCGAGTGCCCGGTGGAACATCTGGTGGTTGGCGACAAGGTGGTGACCCGCGACAACGGCATCCAGCCGGTGCGCTGGGTCGGCAAGACGCAGATGTTCCTGTATGATTTTCAGGCTGATCCGCATCTGCTGCCGGTCTTCATCCGGCAGGGCGCCTTTGGCAAAGGCCTGCCCGAGCGGGACATGATGGTATCGCCCAACCACCGCGTGCTGGTGGCGAATGAACGCACCACCCTGCGTTTCAGAGAACGTGAAGTGCTGGTCGCGGCCAAGCACCTGACCACGCAAGGCGTGCATACCGTTCAGTCCAGCGGGACGACCTACATCCACTTCATGTGCGACCGGCACGAGATCGTGCTTGCCGACGGTATCTGGACCGAAAGCTTCCAGCCATCGGACAACAGCCTCAAGGGCATCGGCAACGCCCAACGGCTGGAGATCTTCGAGATCTTCCCGGAACTGAAAACCGCTGAGGGCAAGGCCGCCTACGGCCCGGCACGCCGGACACTGACAGCAACAGAAAGCGCCGAAAGCGCTGCTTGACTGTTGCCAAAACAAATAGGATTCGCACAGTACTGTAAAAGTATGACGACAACCCGGCGCAACAGGCAATCTGGGCACGAAGAAAGCCAGATTGTACCCCGATCCTGACCCAAATGGGACAAGGTTATCGGGCAAAGACGCGGGACTGAGGCAGAGGGCAGAAGACAATGGCGACGATCAACGGCGGCACCGGCAACGACTCGTTGACCGGCGACACGACTCTCCCGGGTACGTTCAACGACCTCATTTCAGGCGGTGGCGGGAATGACACCCTTGTCGGATTGACCGCCAACGACACGCTGAATGGCGACGATGGTGATGACCAGCTGTTTGGTGGGACAGGGTCTGACTCGCTTTACGGTGGTCTGGGCAACGATATCCTGGACGGCGGTTTGGGAAACGACCGGCTATACGGTGGCGAAGGAGACGACTACCTGTTCGCAGGTAACTTCTCCACCGGTGACAATGATTTGCTTGACGGCGGATCAGGGAACGACACCGTCGACTTTTCGGGCGGGAACTCTGGTATAAACGTTACGCTGTCGGACGGGAATGCGACCTTCAATCCTTCGGGCAACAACCCCAATACGGATACGCTTGTCGGTATTGAACACATCGTCGGCACCAACTCCGCTGACAGTATCACGGGCGATACTGGCGCGAATTCCCTTTCTGGCGGCGGTGGCAACGACGTCGTCAACGGCGGGGCCGGGGATGACACGATCGCTGGTGGCACCGGCGATGACACTTTGTCTGGTGGCACCGGGGTCGACACGCTGACTTATGCCAATTCGACCACGGCGGTGAATGCAGACCTTGGCGCAAACACTGTGACAGGTGAGGGGACCGACTCGATCTCGGGGTTCGAGAACCTTACGGGTTCGGCACAGTCAGACACCTTGACGGGAACGTCCGGGCAGAACGTCATCCAGGGCGGTGGCGGCGCAGATACGATCAATGCGGGCCTCGGGAACGACACGATTGATGGCGGGACGGGTGACGATGTCATCACTGCCGGGCCCGAATCCTCGGCATCGGTGACCGACCTTGACTTCAACTGGACCCTTGCCGGGTCGGACGAGACAAACCTTGCCGGTGGGGTCACCCAAGATACCGGCGGCATCCAGGTTACGACCAGCTACACATCGGGGGTTGGCGGATCGACCTTCTCGGTCGAAAGCACCGGCAACACGACCGGCGACGAGCGTGACCGCGAAGTCTATGTCGCCAGCGGCGAGACGTTCAATCCGGACTCCAGTGCTGAACTCTATCGCCCGGATCAATCAAGCGGTTCACCCTCCACCGTCTTGCGGTTTGATTTCGATGCGGTGGCCGGTTCCGGCTTCAGCGACGAAGTGCAGAATGTCAGTTTCCGGATTTCGGACATCGACGCATCCGGGTTCCGCGATGTTGTGACGATCCTTGCCTATGATGCAAATGGCAACCTGATCGTACCGGAGATCAGCGAAACCTCAAATTCGCTCAGCGTCTCTGGCGGTACCATCACCGCATCCCCTGGGGTCACAGTCAACCCGAACGAACCTGCTGGTTCGGCGCTGATCACAATTCCTGGCCCGGTGGCCTATTTCACGATCTCCTACGGCAACCTGCTGACAGCGGCGCAGGCGATCCGGGTGTCGGATATCAAGTTCCAGGCCATTCCTGCCGATGATGACTCGGTCCTCGGTGGCGCGGGCAATGACACACTGATCGGCGGCTTCGGCGACGACTTGCTGGATGGCGGGGCCGACAATGACGTGCTTGATGGCGGATTTGGCAACGACACGCTGCTGGGCGGCACTGGCAATGACAGCCTGTCGGGCGGCGCGGGCGATGACACGCTGGACGGCGGTGCGGATGACGACGATCTGTTTGGGGGAAGGGGAAATGACCTTCTTCTGGGTGACAGCGGAGCCGACAGCATCGAAGGCGGCGCTGGCGATGACAACATTCAGGCCGGAAGCGACAAC
This sequence comes from Tabrizicola piscis, assembly GCF_003940805.1. Taxonomy (NCBI): domain Bacteria; kingdom Pseudomonadati; phylum Pseudomonadota; class Alphaproteobacteria; order Rhodobacterales; family Paracoccaceae; genus Tabrizicola; species Tabrizicola piscis. The sequence goes on along the minus strand of NZ_CP034328.1, from coordinate 197,549 downwards.
GACTCCGTTCTGGGCGAAGCTGGCAATGATACGATCCTGGGCGAGGGTGGCGACGACCTGATCGACGGCGGTGCCGACAACGACAGCATCGACGGCGGCGACGGCGCTGACGTTCTGCTGGGTGGTGACGGTCAGGACAATATCGAAGGCGGCACCGGGAATGACACGATCACCGGCGGCACTGGCAATGACACCGTCTATGGTGGCACTGGCAACGACACCTTTGTTGTGGGTCTGGCGGATGTAACCACGGTTGCCGGGGGCGATGTCGACACCGTCACGCCCTATGAGGTCATCTACGGCGGCGGCGGTGGCGTGGATGCCGTTGACGACTATGACGTCATCGACCTGTCCGAATACGGCTTTTCGCGCGTGCAGATTGTCCGCGACAGCCTTGATCCGCTGAACGACAATTACGAAAACGGTTTCATTCGCATCCTCGACACCAGTGGCAACGAAATCGGGCGGATCGATTTCTACAACATCGAAGCCATCTTCCCCTGTTTCACACCGGGCACCCTGATCACGACCGACCGTGGCGACATCCCGGTCGAAGCGCTGGTGCCGGGCGATCTGGTGCTGACGCGCGACAACGGCCTGCAGCCGCTGCGCTGGGTCGGGCGGCGGGAGCTGTCGCTGCTTGACCTGATGGCGGACCCGGATCTGCAACCCGTGCGGATCGGACTTGATGCGCTTGACGGCGCGGGGCCTGTTCGGCCCATGCTCGTGTCGCCGCAGCACCGTCTGTTGCTGGAAGGGGCGCGGGCCGAGCTTCTGTTTGGCGAGGCCGAAGTTCTGGTCGCGGCAAAGCACCTTCTGGGTCAGACCGGGGTCAGCCGGGTGCTGCCAACCGATGGGATCAGCTATATCCACATCCTGTTTGACCAGCATGAGATCGTGCAGTCTGACGGTATCTGGACAGAAAGCTTCCAGCCTGCGGAACGGATGCTTTCGGCGATGGAAACCGAGGTGCGTGCCGAAGTGCTGGCACTGTTCCCGGCACTTGCCCAGGTCGATGGTCAGATCACATCGGCGCGGCCATCGTTGAAGGCGCATGAGGCACGGGTGCTGCTGGCGGGGTAACCTGCCAGCCGGTCCCGCCCGACTTCAAGGGTCACGTCCGCCGCTGACGCCGCCACGCCGCCCAGTCCTCTGGCGTGTCAAGGTCGGTTGTTGCATGGGCATTGGGCAAGGGCACAAGGCGCAGCCTGTCAGCATGTCGGGCGAGGATGGAGCGGGCCCCTTCGTCGCCTTCAAGGCTGGCAAGTTCGGCGCGGCACCAGACAGGCAGGCAAACCGGGTGGCCCGGCGTTCCATCACTGGCCGTGCCGCGCAGGATGAGATCGGGGGTGAGCTGCCATTCGGACAGCATCCGCGACAGGTCATCCGCCGTGATCTCGGGCAGGTCGGCAAGCAACAGCAACAGCGGAGCATCAGCCGGGATCGCGGCATGTCCGGCCTTCAGGCTGCTTGCCATGCCGCTTGCCGCGTCGGGCACGATGATCTGACGGACGGGCAGGCCATCCAGCGCAAGGGTTCGGGCAGGCCGGTCGGGCGGCAGGGTCACGGTGACTTTTGCACCCGTGGCAAGCGCCGCTGATGCGATCCGCGCCAGCAGCGGCTGTCCGTCGATCCGTTCCAACAGCTTGTCGCCCCCCCGCATGCGCGAGGACGATCCGGCAGCAAGGATCAGGATCTGCGGTGTCATCGCGGGATGATGCCATGGAAGAAGGGGGGCCGTCTGCCCCCCTTCACCCCCCGAGGATATTTGGGGAAGAGAAAGATCAGCCGCGCATCCGGCCGCCGTCATCCCAAAGCGGGGCGAGGTGGACGGTGGCCGGACGGCGTTCGCCTAGGATTTCAATCTCGCACATCAGGCCGTCTTCCACCCGGTCGGCGGGCAGGAACCCCATGGCGACCGATTTCCCGGTGGTATGGCTGTAGCCGCCGGAGGTGCAGAAGCCCACGACCGCACCATCCAGCCAGATCGGCTCCCACGCCACGACATCGGCATCCTTGGCGTCGACAATGAAGCTGACAAGTTTGCGCTTGGGGCCGCTGGCCTTTTCCGCCATCGCGGCGGCTTTACCGATCCAGTCGGCGGGCTTGTTCCAGCGGATGAAGCGGTCAAGGCCGGTCTCGGCGGGGGTGTAATCCGGGCTGAACTCACGGCCCCAAGAACCGAACCATTTGTCGAGGCGCAGCGACATCATCGCGCGCATCCCGAAGGGGCGCAGGCCAAGGTCGCGGCCGGCTTCGGAAAGGGTGTCCCAGAGGTGGCGGACGGACATGTGGTCGGTGAAGATTTCATAGCCCAGATCAGCAGTATAGCTGACGCGCTGGACGATGCAGTTGGCCATGCCGACGGTCAAGCGCTTCACGTCCATGAACTTGAACGCCTCGGCGCTGACATCAGCACGGGTGACGCGCGACAGAAGCTCGCGCGCGTTTGGCCCGGCGATCTGGAAGCCGGAGCGCGCGTCGGAGATGTTTTCGACCCGCACACCCTCCATGGGATTCTGCTCGAACCAGCGTTCGTGCCAGCCTTGCGCGCCGTAGCTGGCAGTGAGCTGGAATTCGTGGTCGGAGAGGCAGGAGACGGTGAAGTCGCCGATGATCTTGCCCGAATGGGCCAGCATCGGGGTAAGGGACAGGCGGCCCGGCTTCGGGATGTTCCCGGCCATGATCCGGTCCAGCCAGTCCCGCGCGTTGGGACCTGTGATCCGGTATTTGCCGAAGTTCTGCACCTCGTTGATGCCCACGCCTTCGCGGACGGCCATGACTTCCTGCCGCGTCGCCTCCCACGCGTTGGAGCGTTTGAAGGACGGCTCCTCATAGCGCGGCTCGCCCGGCAGGGCGTGGTAGTTCACCACCTCCAGCCCGTATTGCTGGCCCCAGACGGCGTTCATGCCGTCGAAGACCTGATACATCGGGGTAGTGCGGAAGGGGCGGGCGGCGGGGCGTTCTTCGTTCGGGTAGGAGACGGAGAACCGCATCTGGTAGTTCTCGATCACCTTCGGCACGGTGTAGCCGGGGCTCGTCCAGGTGCCAAAGCGCGACACGTCAAAGCCGCGCGGGTCGCGTTCGACCTCACCCTCAATCATCCACTGGGCGAGGGCGAGGCCCATGCCGCCGCCTTGAGAGAAGCCCGCCATGACCGCGCAAGCCGACCAGTAGTTGCGCAGGCCCTGCACCGGGCCGATCAGCGGGTTGCCATCGGGGGCAAAGGTGAAGGGGCCGTGGATCACCCGCTTGACGCCCGCGCGTTGCAGGGCAGGGAAGCGGCGATAGGAAAACTCGATGCTGTCGGCGATCTTGTCGAACTGTTCCTGCAGCAGCTCCTGCCCCCAGGTCCAGGGGGTGCCGTCGATCGACCAGCCTTCACAGGGCTTTTCGTAAAAGCCGATGCAGAAGCCGCGACCTTCCTGCCGCAGATAGCTTTCCCCGCCCGGGTCCATCACATGCGGGAATTCGCGGCCGCCACGGGCGACGATTTCCGGAATGTCATCGGTGACGAGGTATTGGTGCGCCATAGGGAGGAGCGGCAGGTAGACCCCAGCCATCGCGCCGACTTCCCGCGCCCAAAGACCGGCGGCATTCACCAGATGCTCACAGGTGACGGTGCCCTTGTCGGTGACGACTTCCCAGCCGTCCTTCGTTGGATTGGTGGCGATCACCTTGGTGTGCAGCACAATCTCCGCCCCGCCCATCTTGGCCGCTTTCGCGTAGGCGTGTGTGGTGCCATAGGGGTCAAGGTGGCCATCCAGCGGGTCGTAAAGCGCGCCGATGATGCCTTCGAGGTTGACCATCCCGTCGGTCAGCTTGGCGATTTCCTCGGGCCCCAGAATCTCGGTATCCAGCCCCATGTAGCGGTGCTTGGCGCGTTCGGCTTTCAGCTGTTCGAACCGGGCCGTGTTGTCGGCCAAGGTGATCCCGCCGACATGGTGCAGGCCACAGGACATGCCGGTGATCGCCTCAAGCTCCTTGTAAAGCCGGATCGTATAGCCCTGCAGCGCCGCCATGTTGGTGTCGCCGTTCAGGGTGTGAAATCCCCCCGCCGCGTGCCAGGTGGAGCCTGCGGTGAGTTCGGCCCGTTCGATCAGCATGACGTCGGACCAGCCCAGCTTGGTCAGGTGGTAAAGCACCGAACAGCCGACGACACCGCCGCCGATGACGACCACGCGGGAATGGTTTTTCATGGACGACTCCTTTTCTTTCCGGGCAGAGATTGGCCGGGGCAAGGGCAGGGGTCATGCGGTTTTGCGACAAAGAATGTCGCAGGGATCACTTCTCCGGGATCAGGCCCCGCGGGCTGAAGCGCATCACGACCAGCAGGATCACCCCCATCGACAGAAGCCGCATATGTTCGGCGCTGCCGACAAGATGGTTGCGGAACGCGCCCTCCGGCATGCCGGCGGTGATGTAGCCCATGATGTTCGGGCCAATGTTTTCCACCACCAGCCACAGCCAGCCGATCAGCAGGCCGCCAAGGACCGTGCCCCAGTTGTTGCCCGACCCGCCGACGATCACCATGACCCAGACAAGAAAAGTGAAGCGCAGCGGGTTATAGGTGCCCGGCGTCAGCTGCCCATCCATCGAGGTCATCATCGCCCCGGCAAAGCCGATCACGGCGGAGCCAAGGATGAAGACCTGCAGATGGCGCCCGGTGACGTCCTTGCCCATGGCTGCGGCCGACACCTCATTGTCGCGGATGGCGCGCATCATCCGGCCCCAGGGGCTGTTCAGCGCGCGTTCGAAGGCCCAGATGATGATGCCAAGGACGATGCCGAACATGCCTGCGTAAAGCAACTTCACCCCGATGGTCGAGGCTGTCACCGGGTCAAGGCCCCAGCGGCTGACAAAGTCCAGAAAACCCGCCTGCTGCTGCAACTGCACCTCGTAAGGCACCGGCCAAGGGCGGGGGAGGTCGATCAGGTTCTTCACGCCGCGCGCCAGCCAGTCTTCGTTCTTGATGACCGACACGGTGATCTCGGCAATGCCCAGCGTGGCGATGGCAAGATAGTCTGACCGCAGGCCAAGCGCGGTCTTGCCAATGGCCCAGGCGGCTGCTGCGGCCAGCAGGCCACCCACCGGCCAAGCCACCAGCGACGGCAGGCCAAGCCCGCCAAGGTTGCCGGCGAACTGGGGGTTCACCGCCTCGGCAGCGGTGACGTTCGGGTCAAAGACCGCCCGGAACAGGAAGAAGCCGCCAATCAGGATCGCCGCCACGATTAGCGCGCGGGTGCGCCCGGGGGCCAGTCTGCGCCAGGCAAAGACTGCGGCAATTCCAGCCAACGCCCCAAGGACCAGCGCCAGCAGGATCCCCGGCCCCCCGGCCTGCCAGTTGTCCACATTGGGCCGGGCCGAGATCAGCACTACGGCAAGCCCGCCCAGTGCCGTGAACCCCATGGTTCCGACCGAGAACAGCCCGGCATAGCCCCACTGCATGTTGACGCCCAGCGCCGCGATCGTGGTCAACAGCGCCGCGTTCAGGATCGACAGGGACAGGTTCCAGCTTTGCAGGACACCGGTCGCGACATACAGCCCCGCCACCAAGGCAAAGAGGATCAGGTTGCGCGCGTTCATAGCGACTTCCCTTTGAATAGACCGGTGGGCATGAACAGAAGCACGATGATCAGGATCGTGAAGCTGACCGCGAACTTGTAGTCGGTGGACAGAAGCTGCACGAGCGTATCGGGCGCCATGCTTTCCGGGACAAGATAGGTCACGATCTTCTTCCAGGCGTTGGTCACCATCACCTCGGAAAAGGCGATGACAAAGCCGCCCGCAATCGCGCCGAGCGGGTTGCCAAGCCCGCCGACAATGGCGGCGGCGAAGATCGGCAGCAGCAGCTGGAAATAGGTGAAGGGCTTGAACGACTTGTCGAGGCCATAAAGCGTGCCCGCAATCGTGGCGATCCCGGCGGCGATGATCCAGGTGACGGCCACCACCTTGTCAGGGTTGATGCCCGACAAAAGCGCCAGATCCTCATTGTCCGAAAACGCCCGCATCGACTTGCCCGTGCGGGTTTTCTGCAGGAACCAGAACAGCGCCCCCACCACGATGATCGCGGTCACGACCGTCACCAGTTGCGTGGTCTTGATCGCCAAAGGCTCGGCCAGACCGGTCATGGTCTTGAATTCGTTCGGGTTCAGCACAAAGCGCGCGCCGTCGCTGAAGTTCTGTTCATCCACGCCGATGATGAACCGGATCACCCCGTTCATCACGAACATCACGCCAAGCGACACGATCACCACGATGGTGGAGGATGCCTTCTGCCGCCGGTAAAAGCGATAGACCACCCTGTCGGTCGCCAGCACGAAGGCCGCCGTCGCCGCGATCCCGAAGGGCAGGGCAAGGAGCGCGGTCGGCAGCGGGCCGAAGGTCACGCCAAGCGATTGCAGCCACCACGTCATCAGGATGGTGACCATCGCCCCGAAGGCCATGGTGTCGCCATGGGCAAAGTTGGAAAAGCGCAGGATGCCGTAGATCAGCGTCACCCCAAGCGCGCCCAGCGCCAGCTGCGCGCCATAGCTGAGGCCGGGGATGAAGACGAAGTTCAGAAAGGCCACAAGGGCGTTCAGGGCATCCATCACTCGGCCTCCGCCTGGCAGGCACCGCGCATCGAGTTGCCAAATGGCAAGACGCCCGGAACGTCGGTTTCAGCTTTGGCAATCGCAGCCCAATAAAACTGGTTCATGGCCTCATCCCCCCAGAAAGCTGCGGCGGACTTCGGGGTCGGCCATCAGAGCCTTGCCGGTGTCGGTGAAACGGTTGGCGCCCTGCACAAGGACATAGCCCTTGTCGGCAATCTCCAGCGCTTGGCGGGCATTCTGTTCGACCATCAGGATGGAAATCCCGGTGCGCGCGACCTCGATGATCCGGTCGAACAATTCGTCCATCACGATGGGGCTGACGCCGGCGGTCGGTTCATCCAGCATCAGGACGCGGGGCTGGGTCATCAGCGCGCGCCCAACTGCGACTTGCTGGCGCTGGCCGCCGGACAATTCCCCCGCCGCCTGATAGCGCTTGGTTTTCAGGACCGGGAACAGCTCATAGACCTGCTCCAGCGTGCCCTTGATGTCATCGCGGCGCAGGAAGGCGCCCATCTCAAGGTTTTCCTCCACCGTCATCGAGGTGAAGATGTTCTGGGTCTGCGGCACGAAGGCCATGCCCTTGGCCACGCGGGCCTGCGGGGTGAGGGCAGAGATGTCTTCACCATTCAGCCGGACCTGCCCGCCGCGCAGCTTTAGCATCCCGAAGACCGCCTTCATCGCGGTGGACTTGCCCGCGCCATTCGGGCCGACGATGACCGCGATTTCGCCGGGTTCCACGGCGATGGTGCAGGCATGCAGGATATCGACCGCGCCGTAGCCGCCAGTCATCGCCTCGCCAATCAGAAAGGGCTCAGACATGGAAGCCCTCCGCCTTGGCCTTGTTCTTCAGGCCGGTGCCCAGATAGGCCTCGATCACCCGTTCGTCGGACTTCACCTGTTCCACCGTGCCTTCGGCCAGCACATGCCCTTCGGCCATGACGATCACCGGGTCGCACAGGCGGCCGATGAAATCCATGTCATGCTCGATCACGCAAAAGGTATAGCCGCGTTCCTTGTTCAACCGCACGATCGCATCGCCGATGGTGTTGAGAAGGGTGCGGTTCACACCAGCGCCCACTTCGTCCAGAAAGACGATCTTGGCGTCGACCATCATCGTGCGGCCCAGTTCCAGCAGCTTTTTCTGCCCGCCCGAGATCATGCTGGCCTTCTGGTCAGCCAGATGGCCAATCGTCAGAAACTCCAGCACTTCATCGGCTTTCTTGCGGATCTCCGCCTCTTGCCGGGCGACGCGGCCACGGGCGAACCAGCTGTTCCAGATCGTCTCACCCGCCTGATTGGGCGGCACCATCATCAGGTTTTCGCGGACTGTCATCGACCCGAATTCATGCGCGATCTGAAACGTCCGCAGCAGGCCCTTGTGAAACAGCACATGCGGCGGCAGGCCTGTGATATCCTGGCCATCCATCAGCACCCGGCCACTGGTTGGCGGCAGGCGTCCGGCGATCACGTTGAACAGTGTGGTCTTACCGGCCCCGTTGGGCCCGATCAGCCCGGTAATCGACCCCGTCTTGATAGTCAGCGATGCCCCGTCAACGGCGCGAAAGCCCCCGAAATGCCGGTGAAGGTCTTCGACAACGATCATCCATTTCCCCCAAAAGCCCCAGCCCTGCCGCCGAACGTCCCCAGTCGGGCAGGTGCCATAGTGCAACGGCCCGGGGAGATGCCCGGGCCGCTGCGGTCTGTCAACCGGTAAACCGGATCAACGGAACTGGACGGTTTCGTAGACGCCGCTCTTGACCTCGAACTGCTTGTAGCGGCCAGCGCTTTCGCCCGGACCGATCAGCGTCACACCCGAAGCGCCGTCATAGTCGATGGCGGTGCCGGCAGCGATCAGTTCCAGCGCCTTGCCAATCTCGCCCGGCAGGATCTTGGTGCCCGACCCGTCAGCGGGGCCATTGGCGATTTCCAGAATCTTGTCCTTGTAGACCTGCGGATCGGTCGACCCGGCGGCCTGCATCGCAAGGATGATCAGGGCGGCGGCGTCATAGGACTCCATCGTGTAGGGCGAGGTGGCGTCGAACGGAACCGGCGCAGTCTTGCCCATTTCGGTCAGGATCGCGGCGCCAGCCGAATCCGACTGGGCGACCTGGCCGTAGGAGCCGTCAAGAGCCGGGCCAATGGCTGCGGGCAGGGTGTCACCCACCATGCCGCCCGGCAGACCGAAGACCGAGAACGCGCCAGAATCGAGCGAGGCCTGGATGATGCCCTTGCCGCCCTGGTCCAGATAGCCCGCGACGACCAGAAGGTCCCCACCCGCCGAGGCCAGCGCCGCGACTTCGGCCGAATAGTCGGCTTTGCCATCTTCATGCGCCGCGTTGATCGTGATCGTGCCGCCCTTGGCCTGGAAAGCCGAGGCAATCGCTTCGGCCAGACCCTTGCCATAGTCGTTGTTGGTATAGGTCAGCGCGATCGACTTGATGCCCTTTTCCACCAGAATGTCGGCCATGACTTCGCCTTCGCGCGCATCCGACGGTGCGGTGCGGAAGAACAGGCCGTCATCTTCGGCAGAGGTCAGCGCCGGCGAGGTGGCCGAGGGCGAGATCATGACCATCCCGTTCGGACGCGCCACGTTCTGCAGCACAGCGCCGGTGATGCCGGAACAGTCGCCGCCGATCATGCCCTTGATGCCTTCCGCCGTGATCAGGCGTTCGGCCGCTGCCGTGCCAGCCGCGGTGTCGATGGCGCAGGTGCTGTCCGCGCGCACGCCCACGACGGTCGACCCGTCCATGAACTTGCCCGAATCCGACGCCTCTTTCATCGCCAGGTCCGCTGCCGCAGCCATGTGGCCCGTCAGCGATTCAATCGGCCCGGTGAAGCCGATGAAGATGCCCAGCTTGACTTCTTCAGCCGTAGCAGCGCCCGCCAAAGCCGCAGAGGCCACGGTCGCGAGAAGCAGTTTTTTCATTTTTGTCTCCCTAATTGGATCGCAATCCTGCCGAAGACCCTAGAGTCCCAAATTCGAAAAGAAAAGCGGTTTGACGATGGAAAAAGATGCCCTGCAAAAGGCAGATACGCCGCTGTGAGGGATCGTGATTGGCAGGCTGCAGGCATCCTTCCTATCTGACACCAAAAGCACATGAGAGGACGCCATGCCAAAGGTCAGACATCGGTTCGAAGCGGCGCTTGCGGCGCTGTTCATGGGGGCATCTGTTGCAGGGGCGGCCGACGGCATCGAAACCTCGGCCGGGGTCCTGCAGATCACCCCGGTCGCCGAAGGGCTGGAGGAACCCTGGGCCATCAGCTTTCTGCCGGGTGGCGCCTTTCTCGTCACTGAACGCGATGGCGTCCTGAAACACTTCGCAGCCCCCTTGGCCGAACCGCAGCTGGTCTCGGGCTTGCCCGAGATCGAGGTTGAGGGGCAGGGGGGTCTGCTGGACGTGCTGATCCCGCAGGATTTCGACACCACGCGCGAAGTGTGGCTGACCTATGCCAAGGCGCAAGACGGCGGGTCTGGCACGGCGATCGGCAAGGGCACGCTATCGGCGGATGGCACGACGCTGGAAGGCTTCACCGACCTGTTCGAGATGCCGCCGGGGTCATCCGGCGGGCGGCATTTCGGCGCGCGCATGGTCGAGGCGACGGATGGCACGATCTTCCTGACCCTTGGGGATCGCGGCACGGGGCCGGGCGGGTTGCAATCCCAGGATGTTTCGGTGGCCGAGGGCAAGATCATCCACCTCAACCGCGATGGCAGCCCGGCCACGCAGCTTGAAGGCGCGCTGCCGGGCTTGTTCAGCCTTGGCCACCGCAATCCGCAAGGAGCGACACTGGACCTCGACGGCCGCCTGCTGATCGTCGAACACGGCGCGCGCGGCGGGGATGAGCTGAACGCACCCGAAGCGGGCAAGAACTATGGCTGGCCGGTCATCACCTATGGGGTGAACTACAACGGCAGGTCGATCGGCACCGGCACGGCGCAAGACGGGATGGAGCAGCCGTTGCACTACTGGGACCCCTCCATCGCGCCTTCGGGCCTGTTGGTCTATTCCGGCGCGCTGATCCCGGACTGGCGGGGGGATATCCTGTTCGGCTCGCTCAACAGCGATTTCCTTGGGCGGCTTGATCCCGATACCGCCGCCGACACCGGCTATGCCGAGGAACGTCTGTCCACTGCCGAAACAGGCCGTGTCCGCGATGTGGTCGAAGCGCCGGATGGGTCGATCTGGTTCCTGTCGGTCGGCAATGGGGCGGCCTACCGGTTGGCGCCCTAGATCGACAGCCTGACTAGATTGCCAGCCTGATTAGATTGACAGCCGCACGGGCCCCGCCCCCGGCATTCCGTGCGACCCACGCTCCCGGTAGGGGGTGGTGTTGTAATGGCTGCGGTAGCATTTGGAAAAATGCGACGGGCTGGCAAAGCCGCAGGCAAGGGCGACGTTGATCACGCTCATGTCGGTCTGCATCAGCAGGTTGCGCGCCTTTTGCAGCCGCAGTTCCATATAGTACCGCTTGGGCGAGCGGTTGAGATAGCGGCGGAACAGACGCTCCAGCTGGCGGGTGGACATGCCCACCTCCTCGGCCAGATCGGCGGGGGACATCGGGTCTTCGATGTTGCCCTCCATCATCTGGATGACCTGCGACAGCTTCGGATGCCGCACGCCGATCCGCGTTGGAATCGACAGCCGCTGGGTGTCTTGATCCGTGCGAATGGTGGAATAGATCAGCTGGTCAGCCACGGTATTCGCCAGATCCTCGCCATGGTCCTGGGCAATGATCCGCAGCATCAGGTCGATCGACGAGATCCCCCCCGCCGTGGTCCAGCGATTGCCATCCATCACGAAGACCGACTTCGTCAGCTTCACATCCTCGAACTCCTCGGCAAAACCGTCCTGATTTTCCCAATGGATCGTGGCTTTCTTGCCGTCCAGCAGGCCCGCCTTGGCAAGGGTATGCGACCCGGTGCACAGGCCACCAATGGTGATCCCGCGCCGCGCCTCGCGCCGCAGCCAGCCGATCACGCCCTTGGTCGTGGTCTTCTGGATATCGACCCCGCCGCAGACCAGCACGGTATCGTCGCGGTCCATCTCGACAAGGCCAAGGTCCAGTCGGAAGGTAGCTCCGTTCGAACAGGTCTTTTCCACCCCTTCACCGCACAAGGCCCAGCTGTAAAGTTTCTCGCCCGCAACATGGTTGGCCAGCCGCAACGGTTCAATTGCACCGGCGAAGTTCATCATCGTGAATTTGTCCAAGAGCAGGAACACAAAGCGGCGCGGCGCGTCGGCTTTTGCGGTCTGCGTGGCTTTTTGGGGGGCGAGGGCCATGTCTGCGACGTTTCCGTGTCGTTTGCATGCCACCGAAACCGAAATTCTGCCCCGCCGCAAGGGCCGAAGCGTGCGGTTTTCGCCCAATCGCCCTTTGCAAGGCGGAAACGGGGGGCTATACCGCTGGCCGATCTGCCTGACGTCAGGCGCGAGACCCGGAGAATGACAATGACCAAGGGATGGACCAAAGCGGCATGGCGCGCGAAACCGCGGGTGCAGATGCCGGAGTATCCCGATGCAGCCGCTTTGTCGGCGGTCGAGGGGCAGTTGTCCAAGTACCCCCCGCTGGTCTTCGCCGGTGAGGCGCGGCGGCTGAAAAAGCAGCTTGCGCTGGCGGCGGAAGGCAAGGCGTTCCTGCTGCAGGGCGGTGACTGCGCCGAAAGCTTTGCCGAATTCAGCGCCGACAACATCCGCGACACGTTCCGCGTGATGCTGCAGATGGCCGTCGTGCTGACCTATGCTGCCAAGGTTCCGGTCATCAAGGTGGGCCGGATGGCGGGCCAGTTCGCCAAGCCGCGGAGCGCCCCGACCGAGGTGATCGGCGGCGTGGAATACCCGTCCTACCGCGGTGACATCATCAACGGGTTCGAGACGACGGTCGAAGCCCGCACGCCCGACCCACATCGGATGCTGCAGGCCTATACTCAGGCGGCAGCCAGCCTGAACCTGCTCCGCGCCTTCTCCACCGGCGGTTTTGCCGACATCCACCGTGTCCACAGCTGGACCCTGGGCTTTGCCGAACACGACAAGGCCGAACGCTACCGCGAGATGGCGAACCGGATCTCTGACGCGCTGGACTTCATGAACGCCGCCGGGGTGAACTCGGACACCGCGAATGAACTGTCGCGGGTCGATTTCTACACCAGCCACGAAGCCCTGCTGCTGGAATATGAAGAGGCGCTGTGCCGCGTCGACAGCATCACCGGACAGAACGTGGCCGGGTCCGGTCACATGATCTGGATCGGCGACCGCACCCGCCAGCCCGATGGCGCGCATGTCGAATTCGCGCGTGGGGTGCTGAACCCGATCGGCTTGAAATGCGGGCCGACGACCACGGCGGAAGACCTCAAGGTCCTGATGGCCAAGCTGAACCCGGAGAATGAGGCCGGCCGTCTGACCCTGATCGCCCGCTTTGGCGCGGGCAAGGTCGGCGAACACCTGCCGCGCCTGATCCGGACCGTGCAGTCCGAAGGGGCCAATGTCGTCTGGTCCTGCGACCCGATGCATGGCAACACGATCAAGTCCTCCTCGGGCTACAAGACCCGGCCCTTCGATTCTGTGCTGCGCGAGGTGCGGGAGTTCTTCGCGATCCACAAGGCCGAAGGCACCGTCCCCGGCGGCGTGCATTTCGAGATGACAGGTCAGGACGTGACCGAATGCACCGGTGGCCTGCGCGCGGTGTCGGATGAAAACCTTGCCGACCGCTACCACACCGCCTGCGACCCGCGCCTGAACGCCAGCCAGTCGCTGGAACTGGCCTTCCTTGTCGCGGAAGAACTGTCGTCGCAGCGGGAAGCCGCGCGCCGCGTAGCACTTTGATCCCCGCCAAATAGGCGTATGGGGCGGCAGGGGTGACCTTGCCGCCCTTCTTCGTTCAGCCCCCCGTCAGCGCGAGTGGACCAGCGTCAGATGGGGGGTTTTGCGGGCAGGCTGTTCGGGCGCGCTTGGCGGTGCGATGGGCGCAAGCCGTTCCTCCTGCCGCCGCAGGATCGAAAACTTCAGTCCCGGGCCAAGCACCCCTTTGGCATGGCCAAGGCACCCCAGGACCAAGCCCCGGTTCGGCCCATCCGTCAATGGCAGCAAAAGCAGGCGCGCCACGACCCCCGCACCGCCCCGGTTCGCAGCAAGGTCAAGCTCGGCAATGCAGTGCCCTGCCGCCACCGGTTCCAGCGCCACGGCCAAATCGGCCCGGGCCCCGCTGGCGAACAGGCAGGACAACGGCAGACCGCGCAAGTCCATCCCCGCCGCCTCGGTCAATGCCGACCCTGCGATGCGGACCTGCACCAGACCCTTTGCGATCCGTTCGGCAAGGAACACCCGGTCCAGCACCCCGCCCAACCCCCTTGGGTCAAGCTGGGCCCGGTCCGGCAGATCCTTCCCGTTCCGCAGACCCTCCCAATAGGCGCGCACTTGCGATGGCCCGGCGAAGACGGTGGGGGATGCAGGCCGGTGCAACAACCGGCCAAGGTCCATCAGCTTGATATCCATCGTCACACTCCTTCGACCACTTACCCCGGCACTTGCGGCCCACGGACCACCACGCCATGAAGAAAACTTAGCGCGGATCGTGAAGATTCGGACGAAAATCTATTCAAATGGTAAATGCTGCGTCCCGTGGCACAGTGGAGGACCGCATGATCTCGATGACTGGCTTTGCCGCCCGGCGCGGTGCAGGGGCGGGCTATGCCTGGACCTGGGATTTGCGGGCGGTCAACGGCAAGGGCTTCGATCTGCGCCTGCGTCTGCCCGACTGGATCGACGGGCTGGAACTGGCGGTCCGCGCCGAACTGCAAAAGGCCGTCACCCGGGGCAACGTCAACCTGACGCTGAAGGTGGCGCAGGAGGATGCTCGGGACACCTCAGCCTACCGACTTAACACCGCAAACCTGTCCGCCGCTCTTGCAGCCATGGGCGGGGTCGAGGCGGCGGCACTCTCTGCCGGTGTCACCCTGCGCCCGGCCACCGCTGCCGATGTGCTGACCCTGCGCGGGGTTCTTGATGCCCAAGCGCAAGAGATCGACACCACCCCCCTGCGCACCGCCCTGCTGGCCGATCTGCCGGCCCTTCTGGCCGATTTCGCCGCCATGCGCGCCACGGAAGGCGCGGCCCTTGCCACCGTCATCAGCGCGCAGATCGACCGGATCGCCGCCCTGACCCGCGACGCCCAGCACGAGGCCGCCTTGCGCAGCGCAACCCAAGCCGACAGCCTCCGTGACAACCTTGCCCGCATCCTTGCCGCGACCGATGCGGTGGATGAAGGTCGCCTTGCCCAGGAACTCGCCCTCATGGCCGTGAAAACCGATGTGACCGAGGAACTTGACCGCCTTCACGCCCATGTCGCCGCCGCCCGTGCCCATCTGGCCGATCCCGCCCCGATGGGCCGCAAGCTGGATTTCCTGATGCAGGAATTCATGCGCGAGGCGAACACCCTGTGCTCCAAGGCGCAGTCACTGGCATTGACCCGGATCGGACTTGACCTGAAAACCGTGATCGATCAGATGCGCGAGCAAGTGCAGAATGTGGAATAGACGATGATTTCTGGTGCGGTCCGGCGCGGGCTTCTTCTCATCCTCTCCTCGCCATCCGGCGCTGGAAAATCCACGCTCTCCCGCATGTTGATGGCCTGGGACCCGACGATGCGGTTCTCCGTCTCGGCCACCACGCGCAGCCCACGGCCAGGTGAAGAGGATGGGCGCGAATACTACTTCCGCGACCGGCAAACCTTTGAATCCATGGTACAATCGGGTGAGATGCTGGAACATGCCGAAGTGTTCGGAAATCTATACGGCAGCCCCCGTGGCCCGGTTCTGGCGGCGATGGAGGCGGGGACTGACACGGTGTTTGACATCGACTGGCAGGGTGGCCAGCAGATCAAGCAGGCGATGCGGGATGATGTCGTGTCGATCTTCATTCTGCCCCCGTCGATTGCCGAACTTGACCGCCGCTTGCGCAACCGCGCGCAGGACAGCGACGCGGTGATCGCCGGGCGCATGGCAAAAAGCCGCGATGAGATCAGCCATTGGGCGGAATATGACTATGTTCTGGTGAACCAGGATCTGGACCAGACCTTTGATCGTCTGAAGACGATCCTGACAGCTGAACGGCTGCGCCGCGAACGCCAACCGCAGCTTTCCGCCTTCGTCCGCGCTCTGAACGAGGAGTTTGAGGCCCGATGATCTATACGCTTGACGGTATCGCCCCGCAGATCGACCCGTCAGCCTGGGTAGCCCCGGACGCCAACCTGATCGGCCGCGTGGTGCTGGAGGCGGAAGCCTCGGTCTGGTTCTGCGCCACCTTGCGCGGCGACAATGAAGAGATCCGGGTTGGCGCCCGGTCAAACGTGCAGGAAAACTGTGTCCTGCACACCGACATCGGCTATCCGCTGGTGATCGGCGCCAACTGCACAATTGGCCACAAGGCGATGCTGCACGGTTGCACGATCGGCGAGGGAAGCCTGATCGGCATGGGGGCCACTGTGCTGAACGGGGCAAGGATCGGCCGGGGCTGCCTGATCGGGGCCGGGGCGCTGATCACCGAAGGCAAGGACATCCCCGACGGCGCGCTTGTCATGGGCGCGCCCGGCAAGGTGGTGCGGATGCTGGATGCTGCCGGGACGGCCCGCCTGCTTGCCTCGGCGGCAGGCTACCGGGCCAACGCGCGGCGGTTCCGGGATGGGCTGCGACCGCTGTGACCGTGACGTCATTCAACTGCAGGTCTGGCAGGGTGATGACGCTCATCTTCTTCAATCATCTCCAGCGTGATCCCTTGCCGCACGGCATGCGCACGCAGCTCCCGCAGAACGACTTGCTGGTTCGGCAGCTTCGGCGTGACGACGCGCATGAGCCCCCGATAGCCCCGCGCGCCAAGACCCTCCATGATCTCCAGCGCATCGAAATCGTTGCAGAACAGGGGGGCTACCACCAGTTCCAGACCCTCGGGCAAGGGGCCATAGTCAGGCCAAGCATCGTAGGTAATCGACGCAGCCTCCTCCGGGCGGATGCTGCCTTGCGCGAAGGTTGCGGCTGGTATCCCGATCACCAGACATCTCAGCGCGTTAACCATAATGTTCCAGGGGCCTTTTATCTCGAAGGACACCGCGAAAACCGACTGTTCCGGGAACAAGTCGCAGGCGATGCCCTGTCTTCCGGGCAACGGCCGGTTGCGCACAAGATCACATTCACAACCGGGAAGTTACAGCGATTTTCCGGCAGTGCAAGGTCGCGCGGGCCATGGCGGTCGCGAAAAATCAAGGCAGGCAAGGAATTCCATGGCTGACACCGGATCCGATCGATTGCTGCAGGGGCTGCCGATGCCCGCCATGCTGATCCAGGGCGAGGATCGGGTGGTGGCCTGCAACGCGCTTGCCCTGACGCTGCTGGGCGAAGGGATCGTCGGGCGGAACCCCGCCGTCGCCGTGCGCACGCCCGCAGTCCTCGAAGCCATCGGTGCTGCCGCCCGGAGTGGCGGGGTGCATGAGGCCCGGATGGCCGTGCGCCGCGACGGGCAGGAGCAGCTGTTTCAGGTCACCGTCTCGGCCCAGGAGGGCGGGCTGGTGCTCTGCGTCTTCCGCGACATCTCTGAGGCGGAGCAAGCCGGGGCGATGCGGCGGGATTTTGTGGCCAACGTCAGCCACGAACTCCGCACCCCGCTGACAGCTCTGATCGGGTTCATCGAGACCCTCCGCCACGCCGCCCGTGACGACCCGGCCGCGCGGGACCGGTTCCTTGGGATCATGGAGCATGAGGCGGGGCGGATGAACCGGCTTGTCCGCGACCTTCTGCAGCTCTCGCGGGTCGAGGCGGAGGAGAGGGTACGCCCCCGCGACCGGGTGGAGGTGCGGGGGGTGCTGGAGGGGGTGATCTCCTCCCTTCGGGGCGTGGCGGAGCGGGAAGGGTCTTCGGTCGTGTTGACCGGGGCCGGGGCGGTGGTGCCGGGGGATGCGGACCAGCTGACGCAGGTCTTCACCAACCTGATCGAGAACGCGTTGAAATACGGGAACGCGGGGCAGGTGGTGCGGGTGACGCTGACCCCGGAGGAGACGGTGCGGGGGGCTGCGGTGCGGGTGGACGTGGCCGATCAGGGCGAGGGGATCGATCCGGTCCACCTGCCGCGGCTGACGGAGCGGTTCTACCGGGTGGACTCTCACCGCTCCCGCGAGTTGGGGGGGACGGGGCTGGGGCTGGCCATCGTCAAGCACATCGTGAGCCGTCACCGGGGCTGGCTGCGGGTAGACAGCGTGCCGGGCGAGGGGAGCCGGTTCTCGGTGGTGCTGCCGCTGGGGTAGGGGCTGGCCAAGGGACCCAGCCCTGTCCCGGGCAGGGACACGGGGCTGCTGTAGGGATTGCAAGGGGTTGCAGGTCGGCGTTAAGGCTTTGTTAGGGTTTGGGCAGGATGCCGGGACGCGCCCTGATCAAGCACCGCGTTGATCGCAATCCTGCAAGCCAGAAGCCGCAAACCAAGCCAACACAGGACTCGCCAGACAAGGGGCTTGCAGATACGCTTATCTTCATATGCGCGAATCCGTTGGATGCGCGGTTTTGGAAGCGGCCAATGGAGAGTCTGGTGATGGTGAGCCGAGTAGGTCTTGTAAGACATGCAATTGTCCTGGGCTTGGTTTTTGGCAGTTCCTTGACCGCAGCCACCGCGCAAGAGACGGCTGCAACACCCGCAGTTCCAAGCACCTTTGTTGAGACGTTTGACAGTGGCGATCCGAATGCCATGCTGGGCGGGCAGCTTGATCTGGTGGCCAGCGAAGCGACGGACTGGGATCAGTATGTGTCCGACGGGAAATTCGTGGTCGAAAACCGTACCGTTGCGCAAAGCGTCTACTACAATGACGTCTCATGGGTGAAATACCCCGACTCCGGCGCTTTGGAACCGACGGAGAGTTCAGTGATTTCCGCAATCGTGGAATCCCGGAACCGGGGCAGCGGCGGGGCTGGGATCTACTTTGGCAATGGCGTTGCCGGGTCCTATCTGGCGTTTCTGGTCGACGCCGAGGGGCAGTACCACGTCATCAGAAAGCAGAACGGCCGGGTCGAGCGCCTGCACAGCGGGCAATCCGACGCGATCCTTGCCGACAAGCCGAATGAGCTGGCATTGGCCTGGCGGGGGGCAAGCCTTGTGTTCTTCGCCAATGACTCCGAAATCATCAGCGTCCCACACACCTATACGCCCGGCAGAGGGGACGGCGGCCTTGGCCTTGCCGCCTTTGGCATTGGTACGTACCTCTTCGACAGCGTCGAGTTCGCCCGCGCGAATTGATGCGCGGGGGTGATGCGTAGGGCTGACGGTGGTGCGCGGGGAATGCGCAGACTGCCCTTGCTGGGGCGAGGTGGGGGCCGCAAGGGATTTCGCCGTGTCCCGGGCAGGGACAGGGGGGCGGATTTAGGATTTCAAGGGGTTGGGGGTAGGTGCTAGGGGCTTGTTAAGGGAATGGTCAATTAATGTTCAAGGTGTAACATTGACCTGAAAAAAGAAGTCCTCAAATGGTGACACATATGAAAAGCACGGTTGCAGCGGAAGCGTTAGTATTGGCTGACGAAATACTTAAGGATATAGAGCTTTCACGCTGTCCCCTTACCGAAACGTGCTTGAAGGCAGTTCGCTTGGCCAGACTGACTGGCGAAGTTGAAATGTCTCAAATATTCATGCACGAGGCCTCGGGTTATCCATCGACACCAAATGGCATACCGGCTGATACTTTCGATCTATGCCGAAAGGCCGGTAGAGTATTCTTGGATAAAGATTCAGAAAAAGGGGAAGCTCTTGTTGAGCGTGCTAGCACCGCATCGATCGATCAAATACTTTCCTCGATAGAAACGTTTAGAACCAGATTGGAGTTTAGCCGACCACAAGCGGTTAACATTGTCTCTGCGAATCCAAATCAATATGTTAATGCTCCATTCAGGAACATAACACTGGAGAACGGTCTTTCTAGCAGTTTAACGAAGGCTGTCGGCTCTCTTTCTTCTCGAAGAACGTTCATCTATGACTATGCGCTTTCGAAGCACCTGACGTTGAATGTCTCATCAGCGGCCGAGGATATCTTTGAAGAGTATCGCCAGCGCTCAGATGCCCTAATAATCCGTACGATACCGGAAGAACTTAAACGCCTGGAGTCCATCAGCGAGAACCTTAGGTCTGAAAACAAGGAAGATTGGGCAAACGCTGTGCATAGTTGCCGCCGACTTTTGCAGGCTGTTGCCGATGCCGTTTACCCGGCACAGGCGGGAGTAACTGTGAAGAGCAACGGACATGATATAAAGATTGGTCCTGACAATTACATTAACCGGCTCGTTTTATTCTGTGAATCCAAGCAGAACTCCAAGATTTATGAAGCGATTGTTGGCTCCAACCTCAGCTATCTTGGCAATCGGCTCGATTCATTGTTCGCCGCTGCTCAGAAGGGATCGCATGCTGAAGTGTCACGCCCTGAGGCAAATCGGTGTGTCATTCAAACTTATCTTGCTGTGGGTGATATATTAACTTTATTGGATTCAAATTTGAACAGGCCGGATGAGATCAAAATAGCGGTACAGGTTAAGGAATCTCCCGATGAAGTCGTTGATGGATCAAAAGTAGCGAAGTAGGCAATACAGATAGAGCAGCAAGGAATTCGTCGAGAATCAAAAAAAGGTTGTCAGAATTAGAACTACTTGTCCGCCCTCACAACCTCCCCAACCGCTCCGTCAGCAGCCGGTAGAACCCGTCGCGGTCCACTCCCCCCATGAACATCGCGTTGGGCGTGCGGTCTGTCACGCGCCACCAGTCGGCGACGGTCATGCCGAGGGTGAGGGGGCTTGCGGTCTCGATCTCCACGTTGATGTGGCGGCCGTGGAAGAGGGCGGGCTCCAGAAGGTAGGCGATCACGCAGGGGTCGTGCAGGGGGGCGCCCTCACTGCCGTATTTCGCGGTGTCGAAGCGTTCGAAGAAATCAGTCCAGGCGGCGACGGCCTGGCCGACGGGGGTGCCGAGGCTGCGCATCCCCTCCACCCAGGCGCGGGAGGTGAGGGCCTTGTGGGTGACGTCCAGCGGCATCACCACAAGCGGCGCGCCGGATTTGAACACGATATCAGCGGCTTCGGGGTCAACGTAGATGTTGAACTCGGCCGCGGGGGTGATGTTGCCGCCTTCAAAACAGCCGCCGCCCATCAGCACAATCTCGGCCACGCGGGGGATGATGTCGGGGGCGCGGGCGAAGGCGGTGGCGATGTTGGTGAGGGGCCCTAGGGGGCAGAGGGTGATGGTTCCGGCCGGATGGGCGCGGAGGGTTTCGATGATGTGGTCGACGGCGTGCTGGGGGTGGAGCGGCTGGGTCGGGTCGGGGAGGGGGATGCCGTCAAGGCCGGTCTTGCCGTGGACATGTTCGGCGGTGACGAGTTTGCGGGTCAGGGGGGCCGCGCAGCCGGCGTGGACGGGGGTGTGCTTGCCGGCGAGTTCGACGATCTGGCGGGCGTTCCGTTCGGTCAGGTGCAGGGGCACGTTGCCGGCGACGGCGGTGAGGGAGAGCACCTCAAGCTCAGGGCTGGCGAGGGCGAGGAGGATGGCGACGGCGTCGTCCTGGCCGGGGTCGGTGTCGATGATGATCTTGCGGGGCATTGCGGACTCCTTTGCGCGGAAGGTGGCGCGGACGGGGGGGATTTGTCCAGAGGACGGTTCGGGGTAGGATGGGGGAAACACGGGAGGGTGCGATGGAGATACTGGTCGGGACGACGAAGGGTCTGTTCGTGCTGGACGGGGGGCGGGTGGCGGGGCCGTATTGCGAGGGGTGGCCGATCAACCACGCAGTGGGGCGCGGGGGGGATATCTGGGCGGCTGGTGGCGGGAAGTGGGAAGGGGCCGGGGTCTGGCGGCGGGTAGGCGGGGACTGGGCCTTGTCGCAGGGGCCGTTTCCGGGGGCGGAGCAGCTGTGGTCGGTCTGTCTGGACGGCGGGCGGGTGCTGGCGGGGTCAAAGCCGGCCTATCTGTTTGAGAGCCTGGATGGCGGTGCGTCGTGGCAGCGGCTGGATGCACTGACCGATCAGCCGGGGGCGGACCAGTGGCAGCCGGGGGCGGCGGGGCTGACGCTGCACACGATCCTGTGCGACGGGCGCGGGGGCGTGTGGGTCGGCATCTCGGCCGCCGGGGTGTTTGAAAGCCGGGACGGGGGCAAGTCCTGGGCGATGCGGAACCGCAGGGGCAACCGCGCGGGACCGGCCGGAGCGCTGGCGCGGGTCTGGGAGGGCGAGGAGTTCCGGCGCGAGGATGAGATCTTCAGCTGCGTCCACAATCTGGCGTTCGGGGCGGCAGAGGGGCTGATTTACATGCAGAACCATCAGGGCGTCTACCGGTCCCGCGATGCGGGGGCGGTGTGGGAGGAGGTGACCGAGGGGTTGCCGTCGACCTTCGGGTTTCCGGTTGCGGCGCATCCGTCGAAGCCGGGGACGTTCTGGGTGTTTCCGCTGAATGGGGATTCTCTGGGGCGCTATCCGGTGGATGGCAGGGCGCTGGTCTGGAAAACCACGGATGGCGGCGAGAGTTGGGCGGGGAAGGGCAAGGGGCTGCCGGAACGGGACTGCTTTTTCACTGTGCTGCGGCAGGGGATGGCGGCCTCGGCCGACGGGGTGGCGTTCGGGACGAATTCGGGGTCGGTCTTCCTGTCCGGGGATGAGGGCGAGAGTTGGGAGGAGATCGCGCGGCATCTGCCGACCGTGCTGTCGGTGGAGTTCATGCGGTGAGATGAGCTTGCGCGGCTGAGGTGGCAGCGTTCTGGAGTCCGGTCGGTGGCTGGAGCGCTCGCCCACATCAGTCCGCTTGAATGATGGGCCGTGTTCAAACAGGCCCCAAATGGCCGTTCTGCAATCGGCGATGCCCCCCGAAAACCACGAACCCCGACCTGCGGGCCGGGGTTCGGGTCGTCAGACGGGGAGCAACCGTCGATCAGCCGTCGAAGTTCACCGTTTCCATGATCTTGACGGCGGCAGCCCGTGCAGCGGCGATGTCGGCGAGGGAGGTGGGGTCGGGCGTGTAGTCACCCCAGCCGGCCACGAGGGCCGAGCGTTCGACGCCGGGCTTTACCGGATATTCGTGGTTGGTTTCGGCATAGATCTTCTGGGCGGCATCCGAGGACAGCCATTCCATGAATTTCAGCGCGTTTTCCTTGTTCGGGGCGGATTTGGTCATGGCCACGCCCGAGATGTTGAGGTGGGTGCCGCCATTTTCAAATGTCGGGAAGACGATGTTGACGCTTTCCGCCGCAGGAACCTGTTCTGGGTCTGCCAGCATCTGGCCCATGTAATAGGTGTTGCCGAGGGCGATGTCACATTCGCCGGCAGCGATGGCCTTGACCTGATCGCGGTCGCCGCCATCGGGTTTGCGGGCGAGGTTGGCCTTCAAGCCTTCGGCCCAGGCGGTGGCGGCCTCTTCCCCGTGATGGACGATGACGGCACCGAGGAGGGCGACGTTATAGTCGTGCAGGCCCGAACGGGTGCAGATGCGGCCGCGCCACTTTTCCGAGGCGAGGTCTTCGTAGGTCGTCACTTCGCCCGGGGCCACGCGGTCCTTGGAGGCATAGACGATGCGGGCGCGTGAGGTGAGGCCGAACCAGTGGTCAGCCGGATCGCGCAGCGCTTCCGGGATGTTGGCTTCCAGCACATCGGACTGGACGGGTTGGGTCACGTCGGCGTCCACGATCTGCATCAGGCGGGCGATGTCGACGGTCAGCACCAGATCGGCGGGGGAGCGGTCACCTTCGGCCTGCAGGCGTTCGGCCATGCCCTTGTCGACAAAGGCCACGTTGACCGCGATGCCGGTTTCCGCTGTGAAGGCATCGACGAGGGGCTGGATCAGCTCGGGCTGGCGGTGGGAGTAGACATTGATTTCCTGCGCCAGCAGCGGCGTCGTGCAGGCAAGAAGGGCGAGGGTCGAGAGGCGCAGCATGGCTGACTCCTTTTGTCGGGTTTATGGGGCGCTTAAACCCGAGTGTTTTACTTTGGTCAAGAGGCCGAGCGATTTTGTCGGCAATTTGCCACAGGGCTTCCGTTGCCGAAGTCTTTGGGGTGCCCCCCCACCCCATCCCTCCCCCACGAGGGGGGAGGGAGGTGCAGGGTGGTCCGGTGTCGGTCATTTGGTCAGCCCTTGGCGGCCTTCTCCTCGGCCTTGGCGCGGTTCCAGAGGTGGTCCATCTCCTCCAGATCGCTGTCGGCAGGGGTCTTGCCGGTTTCGGCCAGCCAATCCTCGATCCGGGCAAAGCGGCGGGTGAATTTCTGGCTGGCGGCGCGCAGGGCGGCTTCAGGATCGACTTTCAGGTGACGGGCAAGGTTGGCCATGACGAAGAGCAGGTCGCCCACCTCCTCGGTCAGTTCGGTGTGGGACAAGGTGTCGCGGGCCTCGACCACCTCGCGCGCTTCTTCGGTGAGTTTGTCGAGGACTTCGCCGGTCGTCGGCCAGTCAAAGCCGACACGGGCGGCCCGATTCTGCAGCTTGACCGCGCGGGTGAGCGCAGGCAGCGCGAGGGCGATGCCATCGAGGGTGCGGGCGGCCCCCCGTTCGCGGGCCTTCTGCGCCTCCCAGTCGCGGGTTTGCTGGTCGGCGGTCTTGTCGCGCGACTCGGTGCCGAACACATGCGGGTGGCGGGCGACCATCTTGTCAGAAATGGCAGCGACGACATCGGCAAACGTGAAATGCCCAGCCTCGGCGGCCATTTGCGCGTGGTAGACGGTCTGGAACAACAGGTCGCCAAGTTCGAGGCGCAGGTCGTCCCAGTCCTGCCGGTTGATCGCGTCGGCCACCTCATAGGCTTCCTCAAGCGTATAGGGGGCGATGGTGGCGAAGGTTTGCTGGATATCCCAGGGGCAGCCTGTGGCGGGGTCGCGCAAGCGGGCCATGATGGAGAGCAGACGGTCGATGCCGTCATCGCGGAGGGGGGTGTTGTCGTTGGTCATGCGGCCCCGGCTGGTTTGGGATGGCGCACCCTAGCGGCCAAGGCGGGGCGATGGCCAGCCCCGGGCGCGGGCAATCGTTTCGGCGATTGCGGGCGGCGGCGTTTTGCGGTCTGATCAAATTTCATGCACAAGTTTGCGACAGAGGATGAAAGCCATGCCCGTTCTGAACCGAATTGCCTCATACGCCGAGGAGATGAAGGGCTGGCGGCGGCATCTGCACATGCACCCGGAGCTGGCGTTTGACTGCCATGAGACGGCGGCCTTCATCGCGGACCGGCTGCGCGAGATCGGGGTGGACGAGATCCACACGGGCATTGCCAAGACCGGGATCGTGGCGCTGATCAAGGGGCAGGGCGACGGTCCGACCATCGGCCTGCGCGCCGATATGGACGCGCTGCCGATCGAGGAGATGACCGGGGCGCCGCATGCCAGCACGGTGAAGGGCAAGATGCATGCCTGCGGACATGACGGGCATGTCACGATGCTGCTGGGGGCGGCGAAATATCTGGCGGAGACGCGGAATTTTGCGGGCACCGTGGCGCTGATCTTCCAGCCGGCGGAGGAGGATGGCGGTGGCGGTCAGGTCATGGTGCAGGAGGGGATCATGGACCGGTTCGGCATCGGGCAGGTCTACGGCATCCACAATGCGCCGAACGTGGCGTTTGGGCATTTCACCACGACTCCCGGGCCCTTGATGGCATCGGTCGATACGGCTTTTGTCTATATCACCGGCAAGGGCGGGCATGGGGCCACGCCGCATGAATGTGTCGACCCGGTGGTCGCGGTGGTGGGCATGGTGCAGGCGATCCAGACCATCATCCCGCGCAACGTCTATGCGCTGGAAGAGGCGGTGATTTCGGTCACGCAGATCCACACGGGCACGGCCAGCAACATCATTCCGGAGGAGGCGATGTTCTGCGCCACGATCCGCTGCTTCAAGCCGGATGTGCGGGCGCTGCTGAAAAAGCGGTTTCACGAGATCGTGGAGGGCCATGCCACAGCCTATGGCGTGACGGCGCGGGTGGATTATGACTGGGGCTATCCGGCCACGATCAACCATGAGGATGAAACGGATTTCGCCGCCGCTGTCGCGCGCGATGTGGTGGGGCCGGACGCGGTGGATGCCCGCGCCAACCGCGAGATGGGGTCGGAGGATTTTTCCTATATGCTGGAGGCGCGACCGGGCGCATATTTGTTCCTGGGCACCGGGCCCGGGGCGGGGCTTCATCATGCAGCCTATGATTTCAATGACGAGGCAGCCCCGGTCGGGGCGAGTTTCTTTGCAAGGCTGGTTGAGCGGGCACAACCCGTGGGGTGATTTCAGCGGGGTTTATCATGCGGTTATGGGGCGTTCTTCTGGTGGTTATGGCCGGCCCGGCGGCGGCGGATGAGTATCTGACCTTTCAATCGCCGACCGGCAACATCCATTGCGGGCTGTATCAGTGGGATGGGCAGGCGTCGGTACGCTGCGATCTGATGAATCTGGTGCCGACGTACACCCGCGCTCCGGTCGGGTGTGAGCTTGACTGGGGCAGCGCGTTCGGGCTGGACAAGCGGGGCAAGGGCTATCTGGCCTGCGTTGGCGATGCGGTCGCGGACCCGGACAACCCGGTGCTTGGCTATGGCGAGGCGGTGTCGCTGGGCGGCATTTCCTGCGTCTCGGCGGAGACGGGAATGACCTGTTCGAACGCCGAAGGCCATGGGTTCCAGATCGCCCGGGCGAAGCAGCGCTTGTACTGAATTGGCTCTGGCGGGGTTTGTCTCTGGATCGGAGACGAATCGTTTTCAATCTCAACGCCCAGCCGATTTCGCGGGTAATCTACACGTTGCCACCACATCTTGCCTGACCCCAACCTGTAGCGGCACCCCATTGGGTGAAGTCGGGGTGGAAACGGATTGTCAAACTGCTAACTTTGCATGGGTAAAGTTGGAGTAACCAATGCCGTCAGTGCTTGCCTTGAACACACCCTCGCCCGCAGACCTGTGGGCGATGGACCGGGAGCATGCTTTGCATCCCTGGACCCAGTTCGGCACGTTCGAGCGGGAGGGTGCGCTGGTCATCTCCAAGGGCGAAGGCTGCTGGCTTTGGGATGCCGACGGTCGCCGTTACTTTGACTCGGTCGGTGGGCTTTGGTGCACCAACATCGGCCTTGGTCGGCGCGAGATGGCGCTGGCGATGGCGGATCAGGCCGAACGGCTGGCGTTTTCCAACACCTTCGTGGACATGACCAACGAACCGTCGGCCCGGCTGGCGGCGAAGCTGGCCGAACTGACACCGGGCGATCTGAACCGCGTGCACTTCACCACGGGCGGATCGACAGCGGTGGACAGCGCCGCGCGGATGGTGGGCTTTTACCAGCACGCGATGGGCCGCCCGAAGAAGCAGGGCATTGTGGCGCGGGATCATTCCTACCACGGGTCGACCTACCTGTCGCAATCCATCGGCAAGCGTCCGGGCGACCGGGTGGAGGAGTTTCGCTACAAGACCGACGGGATCTGGCACTTGTCGGTGCCGAACCCCTATCGCCGCCCGGCCAAGATGACCGAGGCGGCCTTTTGCGACTGGTTGATCGCCGAGTTCGAGGCGCTGATCGCCAAGGTGGGCGCCGACCGGATCGGCGGTTTCATCGCCGAGCCGATTCAGGCCAGCGGCGGGGTGATCGTCCCGCCAGAGGGTTATCTGAAGCGGATGTGGGAGGTGTGCCAACGCCACGACATCCTGTTCATCGCCGACGAGGTGGTGACCTCCTTCGGGCGGCTGGGCCACTGGTTCGCCTCATGGGATGAATTCGGCGTGCAGCCTGACATCATCTGCACCGCCAAGGGGCTGACCTCGGGCTATGTGCCGATGGGGGCGGTGCTGTTTTCCGACCGGATCTGGGACGTGATGGCCGAGGGCGGGGCGCGCTGGTTCAGCAGTGGCTATACCTATGCCGGGCATCCCGTGGCGTCGGCGGTGGCGCTGAAGAACATCGAGATCATGGAGCGTGAGGACCTTCTTGGCAACGCAACCAAGGTCGGGGCCTATTTCGAGGCGCGGATGAAGGAGTTGGCGGCGATGCCGCTGGTCGGGGATGTGCGTGGCAAGAAGCTGATGGTCTGCGTGGAAAACGTGGCCGACAAGGAGACCAAGGCCGTGCTTCCCGATGAGGCGAACGAAAGCAAGCGCATCTCGAACGCGGCCGAGGCGATGGGCTTGATGGTGCGCCCGATGGGGCATCTGAACGTGATGTCGCCGCCATTGGTCATCACTGAAGCGCAGGCGGATTTCGTGGCCGAGGTGCTGGAGCGCGCGATCCGGCAGGTCACGGACGAGTTGGTGCGCGAAGGGTTCAAGCTGGGCTGAGCCTTGGCTTGACACGCCGTGGCTTGACGAGCCTTGGCTTGACACGCGTTGGCTTGACTTGGGCGGGCGGGTCCTTACACCTGCCACCTGACGGATTTGCGCGGTCTCCGGTCCCTGAACGATAGCGCCTGCGAGGGAGGCCCGGATGGCCCTGGAAGATGCCAAAAGCGAAGTCGATACCGCCTTCACCCGCAAGGGGCTGCGCGGTTATGCCTTTGAAAACGCGTTCGGGGGGGCGACGAGTTTTCTGCGGCGGACCTATACCAAGGATCTGGCCGGGGTTGATCTGGCGATCACCGGGGTGCCGTTCGATCAGGCCGTGACGCATCGCACCGGTACGCGCTTTGGGCCCCGCGCGATCCGCGAGGCATCGGCGCTGATGCCCTATGATCCGCCCTATGGCTGGCCCACCAACCCGCTGGAGGAGATGAGCATCATCGACTACGGCGATTGCGCCTTCGATTATGCCAAGGTGTCGGACTTCCCCGACACGCTGACCGCCCATATCCGGGGCATTCTGGCCGCCGGAGCGGGGACGGTGGTGCTGGGTGGTGATCACTACATCACCTATCCCATCCTGAAGGCCTATGCCGAAAAGTTCGGCCCGCTGGGGGTGATCCATTTCGATGCGCATTCGGACCTTTGGCCGGATGACGATCTGACGCGGATCGACCATGGCACCATGCTGTATAAGGCGGTCAAGACCGGGATCGTGGACCCGGCCCGGTCGGTCCAGATCGGGATCCGGACGACGACCGAGGATTATCTGGGCGTCCATGTCATCGACGCGCGCGAGGTGCATGAAAAGGGCGTCGCGGCGGCGGTGGCCAAGGCCAAGGACATCGTGGGCGACAAGCCGACCTATGTGACCTTCGACATCGACTGCCTTGACCCTTCGGCCGCGCCCGGCACCGGCACGCCGGTCTGGGGCGGGCTGCACAGCTGGCAGGCCGCCGCCGCCTTGCGCGATCTGGCGGGGATCAACATGGTCGGCGGCGATATCGTCGAGGTGTCGCCCCCCTATGACACCACCGGGGCCACCGCGATTGCCGGGGCGCATGTCGCCTATGAGCTGATCTGCCTCTACCACTGGGCCAGGACGCAAAGGTGAGGGGCAGCAGAATGGGATGGGTCATCGCTCTGGCGCTGGTCGCGGTCATCGGGTTCGCGGCCTATGTCCGGCTTGCGCCCAGCGACCCCGCGCGCTGGCATGTGCCGCCCATGGCCGAGGGCGCCTGGGATGACGTGCAGGCGGGGCAGGGGTCGGCCAGCCTGCGCCTGTCGCAGGCCGTGGGCGCTCCGGCGGATCTTCTGGCCCGTCTGGATGCCGTCGCACTGGCCACGCCGCGGACCATCCGGCTGGCGGGAACGGTGGCCGAGGGGCGGATCACCTGGGTCACGCGCAGCGCGCTTTGGGGCTTTCCCGATTACACCACTGCCGAGGTTCGGGACGACGGGCTTTATGTCTACGCCAGACTGCGCTTTGGCGGCGCGGACATGGGCGTGAACGCAGCGCGCCTGCGGGACTGGCTGGAGCAGCTTTAGTCTTTCTCTTCCCCAAATATCCCGGGGTCCGGGGCAGCGCCCCGGGGGTCGGCCCCCTTGACCGGCCAGCCGTAAAGCGCCAAACCCCCTGCCCATGGTTCCGTTAGACAAACTTGCCCAGATCACCCAGCGGTTCGAGTTTCTCGAAGCGCAGCTGCATGCCGGTTCTGCCCCGTCGGAAATTGCGCGGATCAGCAAGGAATATTCCAGCCTGAAGCCCGTCGCCGACGAGATCGCAGCCTATCGCCAGGCCCTGACCGCTCTGGCCGAGGCCGAGGCGATGCTGTCAGACCCCGAGATGAAGGCGCTGGCGGAAGAGGAAATCCCGCAGCTACGTGCCCGCATTCCGGAAATGGAGCAGGCGCTGCGGCTGGCCTTGCTGCCGAAGGACGCCGCCGATGGACGGCCGGCCATTGTGGAAATCCGCCCGGGTACGGGGGGCGACGAGGCCAGCCTGTTTGCCGCCGATCTTGCCCGGATGTACCAGCGCCATGCGGAAAAGATGGGCTGGCGCTGGGAAGTGCTTGAGGAACAGACGACAGACCTTGGCGGTCTCAAGGAACTGGTCGCGCTGGTGTCTGGTGACGGCGTGTTTGCCCGGCTGAAGTATGAATCCGGCGTTCACCGGGTGCAGCGGGTCCCGGAAACCGAAGCTCAGGGCCGGGTGCACACATCGGCCGCGACAGTTGCCGTCCTGCCCGAGGCGGAGGCCGTGGATATCGACATTCCGGCCAGCGACATCCGGATCGATACGATGCGATCCTCGGGCGCGGGGGGGCAGCATGTGAACACGACGGATTCGGCTGTGCGGATCACGCATATTCCGACTGGCACTGTCGTGACCTCGTCGGAAAAGTCGCAGCACCGCAACAAGGAAATCGCGATGCAGGTCCTGCGCTCGCGGCTGTACGAGGCGGAACGGGAGCGGGTGCATTCCGCCCGCGCGGCGGACCGGAAGTCGCAGGTCGGCTCGGGCGACCGGAGCGAGCGGATCAGGACCTACAACTTCCCGCAAGGGCGGATGACGGATCACCGGATCAACCTGACGCTTTACGCGTTGCCGCAGATCATGGCCGGTGACCTGACCGAGATCATCGATGCGCTGACGGCGCAGGATCAGGCCGAAAAGCTGGCCGAGATGGAAGGATGACCGCGCAAGCGGCGCTGGTGGCGGCGGTGGCGCGGCTGGAGGCGGCGGGCATCGACGGGCCAGGGCGCGACGCGCGCGTGCTGCTGGCGCATGCGCTGGGGGTCGGGGCGGACCGGCTGACGCTGCATCTGCAGGATGCGATGACTGCGGCCCAAGGCGCGGCCTATGAGGCGGCGCTTGTCGCGCGCATCGCGCGGCAACCGGTCGCGCAGATCATTGGCCAGAGGCTGTTCTGGGGGCTGTCCTTTCGGGTCACGCCCGACACGCTGGACCCAAGGCCCGAGACGGAAACGCTGGTGGCCGCGGCGCTGGAGCGGCCATTCCTGAAAGTCCTGGACCTTGGCACTGGCACAGGGTGCATCCTGTTGTCCTGCCTGAAGGGCATGCCGATGGCGCGGGGGGTTGGGGTTGACGCCTCGCCCGCAGCGCTTGACGTGGCAGCGGTCAATGCGCGCGATCTTGGGCTGGCTGACCGGGCACGGTTTCTGGTGTCGGACTGGTTTTCCGCCGTGTCGGGGGCTTTCGATCTGATCGTGTCGAACCCGCCCTATATCGCGGCAGAGGAGATGGCAGCCCTTGCCCCCGAAGTGCGCGACTGGGAACCGCTTCTGGCGCTGACGCCGGGCGGCGATGGTCTTGACGCTTACCGAGCGATTGCCCGGGGCGCAGGCGCGCGGTTGATGCCGGGGGGGCGGATCCTGCTGGAGATCGGACCGACGCAAGGGGCGGCAGTCGCTGGGCTGCTGGCTGCGGCGGGGCTTTGCGAGGTTCGGGTTCTGCCGGACATGGACGGGCGTGACCGGGTTGTCGCGGCGGTAAAGCCGGGGCCGGAAGATGCCTGCGGCTGTGCCTGAAACGCGCGGATTCCCACTAATCCGTGCAAATTCTGCTTGTCAGCACCGGGACCTTGTGGTTATTGACTTTGGCGCAGGTAGGGGTTGACCCCGGCCTAACGCATATACCAGCCCCTGCGCGACCAAGCCTTGCTGCCCGGATAGGGGCGGCGGCCGCAGGCCAAAGCCATCAAAGGACAAGATGCGCTCTTCGAAGAAACGCTCGCGTTCCAGCCAGAACCGCCCGCGCACCCTTGGCAACATCATCAACCGCGTCTTTGACTCCTCGGGTCCCGAGGGCAAAGTGCGTGGCACGCCGCAGCAGATCATCGAAAAGTACCAGATGCTCGCCCGCGACGCGCAGTTGTCGAATGATCGGGTGGCGGCGGAAAACTTCCTGCAACATGCCGAGCATTATACCCGGATGCTGGCCGAAGCCACGCGTGAGATGGCTGCCGAACAGGAAGCCCGGCAGCAGCAGTTCCAGGCGCATGGTGGACAAGGTGGTGGGCAGAACGGTGGCCAAGGTGCCGGGCAGCAAGGCGGCCAGAACGGTGGGCAGAACGGTGGGCAGCAGGCTGGCGGCTACGGTGGCCAGGGTGGCCAGCCGCAGCGCAATGACCGCCAGCCCGACCGGAACGATCGCCAGCCGGACCGGAATGACCGTGCCGATCGCGGTGACCGCCCCGACCGTGGCGAACGCCGTCAGGAATTCACCCGCGACTACCGCGAAGATCGCGACTATGCCGCGATGGAGCAGCCCTCGGTCCCCGATGTGATCGACCTTGACGCAGGGGACGACACCGGCCTGATCGACACGCCGGAATCCGTGGTCAAGCCCGTCAGCAAGCCCGCCGCGCGCCCCCGGGCCGAGGACCGGTCGCAAGACCGGGCAGAGGCTGCACCTGCCGCTGAGGCCCCCCGCGACCCGGCCCAAGCGCGGGACGACCGCGCCCCCCGCCGCGCCCGCAGCCCCCGCAAGCCGAAGGCAGAGGGCAAGCCGGAAGGCGAGCCGCCAAAGGAAGCGGCAGAGTAGGCCGACCCGGTCAGATCGAAACAAACAGGGCCACCCAAGCGGTGGCCCTTTTTCATTTGTGCGGAAGGTTCGGGGTCAGGGCGATCCCCGCAAATGCCAAAAGGGCCCGACGCCGAGGCGTCAGGCCCTTTGATTTGGCTCCGGCGGTAGGGATCGAACCTACGACCAATTGATTAACAGTCAACTGCTCTACCGCTGAGCTACGCCGGAACACGGGGGCCGTATAGCAAGCCCGTCTGGGGGCGTAAAGGGGCAAACGCCGGGAAAATGCCGGGGATGTCAAAGGCGGGAGAAGCGGGCCTCTGGGTGCAGGGCGGGTTCGGCGGAAACCTCGTTTCTGGCGGCAAGATCAATGAGATGGGCAAGGACGTTGCGTTCCGCTGCGGGCAAGAGGGCTTGAGGGATGTCGTGATAGATCCGGCGGGTGAGGGGGGCGATGTGGTCGGGGGTTTGGCCAAGCTCGGCCAGGATCGCCGCTTCCCGCGTCAGGCGGTGGGCGATGAGTTCGGCAAGGCGCGCGGCTGGATCTTCGACCGGGGCGCCGTGGCCCGGCAGGAAGCGCGTCCAGGCGGTGTCCTGCAGGCGGCGGAGCGAGGCCATGTAGTCAGCCATGTCGCCATCCGGGGGGGCCACGATGCTGGTGGCCCAGCCCATCACATGATCGCCGGAAAACAGCGTCTGGCCAAGGGCGAGGCAGAGGTGCCCGCCAAGGTGGCCGGGGGTGTGCAGGGCAGTGAGGTCCCAGTCGGGTCCGGCAAGGCGGTCTCCCTCGGCCAGCAGGGCCGTGGGGTGGAAGGCGAGGTCCAGCCCCTCGCCCGTCGTTGGCAGATGCGGGGCGAGGGCGGTCATCTGCGGGCTGCGGCCGGCGTGGGCGGGGCCAAAGGCCAGAATGGGCGCGCCTGTCAGGGCGGCAAGGCGGGGGGCGAGGGCGGAGTGGTCGCGGTGGGCGTGGGTCACTAGGATATGCGACAGGCGCTGGCCGGGGCCGAGGGCGGCAAGGATCGCCTCCATGTGGTCGGGCAGGTCAGGGCCGGGGTCGATGACGGCGATGTCGGTGGCACCAACGAGGTATGTGTTGGTGCCCGTCCCGGTCAGGGGCGAGGGGTTGGCGGCCCTAAGGCAGCGCAGAGGCGGGTCGCTGCTGGTCATGCGCGCGCGGGGCAGGGCGCCCTTCCCATGCAGGGCCGGGGCGGATAGTGTCGCGGGCGATGTCGATCTTGCAACGTCTTCTTCCCCGAAGTCTGTACGGCCGCGCGGCGCTGATCCTGATCGTGCCGGTGGTGACGATCCAATTGGTCGTGTCCACCGCCTTCATCCAGCGCCACTATGAAGGCGTGACCCGGCAGATGACGCAAGGGGTAGTGATCGACCTTGGCTATCTTCTGGCGGAAATCGAGGCCGCCCCGACGGCTGAGGCGGCGCGGGCTGCCGTGCTTGGGGTCGCCGAGGCGCTGGAGATCACGCTGACGCTGCCAGCGGAGGCGGATGCACCGCTGACGGACCGGATCGGGCCATTGGACCTGTCCGGCCGGGTGATCGTGGAGACGCTGCACATCCAGTTGCCCGCGCTGAAGGCTGCGGATGTGACGGATGAAGAGCGGGTGGTCAACTTGCGCTTTGCCACGCGGCATGGGGATTTGCAGGCGGAGCTGAGCCGGCGGCGGATGTCGGCGACCAATCCGCACCAGTTGCTGGTGCTGATGATCTTCACCTCGATCCTGATGACGGTGATCGCCTACATGTTCCTGCGCAATCAGCTGCGGCCCATCACCAAGCTGGCGCGGGCGGCTGAAGATTTCGGCAAGGGGCGCACGGTTCCCTACCGGCCACGCGGCGCGCAGGAAGTGCGGGCGGCGGGGCGCGCGTTTCTGGACATGCGGGCCCGGATCGACCGGCAGATCGAACAGCGCACGCTGATGCTGTCGGGGGTCAGCCATGATCTGCGTACTCCGCTCACACGGCTGCGGCTTGGGTTGTCGCTGATGCCGGATGACCCGGAAACTGCTGCCTTGCAGACCGATGTCATGCAGATGGAGCGGATGGTTGATGAATTTCTGGCCTTCGTGCGCGGCGATGCGATGGAGGGGTCAGAGCTGACGGATGCGGTAGCACTTGTGGGCGGCGTCGTCGCTCGGGCGGGTGACGGCGCGCGGCTGGCCGGAGTTTCGGGCAAGGCCGAACCGGTGGAGATGCGGCCACAGGCGGTGGAGCGGGCGGTGCAGAACCTTGTGTCGAACGCGCAGCGCTTTGGCACGGTCATCGAAGTGCGGCTGGAGTTTCTGGACCGCAGCCTGCGCATCAGCGTTGAAGACAACGGCCCCGGCATCCCCGAAGACCGGCGCGAGGAGGCGCTGCGGCCCTTCACGCGGCTTGACCAGTCGCGCGATCCGAACCGGGGGGGCGGGGTCGGGCTTGGCCTGTCGATTGCGGCAGACATCGCCCTTAGCCACGGTGGCACGTTGCGCCTGTCGCAGTCGGAACGGCTGGGGGGGTTGCGGGCGGATCTGATGATTGCCCGCTAGGCGTTACTTTGACGCGCCAACGACCAGAATCCAGTGCAACTTGTTGTCCGGCGCGGGGCTGACAGCGATGCCGATGCCCACTTCCTTGGCTTTGCGCAGCAGGATGTTGTCGCGGTGCTTGGAGGAATTCATCCACCACTGTACGGCGCGCGCGCCCGAGGCGAAGCCGCGCCCGGTATTCTCGGCGGCGGTGCGAAAGCTGTAGCCAGCGCGGCGCAGGCGGTTCTTCAGCGTGCCGCCGTCGGACGAGACATGGCTAATGGACATGCGTTTGGCATTGTCGCAGGCGTGGCCCTGGGCGGCCTTGTCCAGCTTGTTCGACAACCGCAGCGGTGCCAGACCGTTGGCGCGGCGTTCGGCGTTCAGGTGGGACAGAACCTCGGCCTGCATCGCGCTGGCGTTGCCCGGAACCGTGCAGGCGATGGCAGGTGCGGCAAGGCTGACGGCAAGGCTGGTGGCAAGCGCGGTCAGGGTGGTGCGAAGGTCCATCATACTCTCCCTAAGGGGGTGCGGTGGTTCAGTGATTCCATGGCAGTGCGGCTGGAATCTGGCGCAAAGGTGTGGAAGTCGTGAAAAGCAACGGATCGTCGGGCGGGGCTGACGAATTCGGGCCGGGTCGGGGATTGGTCCGGGCTGGGGCGGCTGCATGTCAAAGCCGTCTTTGAAACGTGACTTTGCTTACCGCCCAAGCGCGGCGAATATGCTGGAAACTGTGAGGGCTGGATGCTGGATGGGCTGATCCGCGGGGTGATAGACCCCCCGATGAACCGAGGCGGGCGCTGGCTTGCCGCGCGGGGCGCATCTGCCAATGCCGTCACGCTGACGGGCCTTGGGTTCGGGCTGGTGGCGGCGGGGATGCTTGCCTTCGGGAAGTCGGGGCTTTTGGTCGTGCTGCCGCTTTTGGCCAGCCGTCTGGCCGACGGGCTGGACGGCGCGGTGGCGCGCGCTTCGGGCAAGACGGATTTCGGCGGATACCTGGACATCGTCTGTGATTTCGCTTTCTACGCGGCTATTCCCCTGGCCTTCGTGCTGCGCGATCCGATGACCAACGGGGCGGCAGGGGGATTTCTGCTGCTGAGCTTCTATGTGAACGGCGCGACGTTCCTTGGGTATGCCATACTCGCCGCGAAGAACGGAATGGAGACATCCTCGCGTGGCGAAAAGTCGCTCTACTTCACGGCGGGACTGCTGGAGGGCAGCGAGACGATCGCGTTCTTTTTGTTGATCGTGCTGGTGCCGGGCGCTTTTGTCGCAGCGGCGTGGATTTTCGGTGGGCTTTGCCTGGTGACGGCGCTGGCGCGGGTGCTCCTCGCATGGCGCGTCTTTGGCCGGGGCGGGGCGGCCGGCTGGCCCCGCAAGTGATGTGGGGGGTATGGAGACCCGGCAACGCCCGGCAGGGAATTCGACCCGCCCGCCCTTGCAGCCCCCGTTCCGCCCTACTAAGACTCTGGCAATACTCCGGCGATATTCCTCGCGAGATACCGAAGGCAGGCACCGATGCGCGATCCCGTTGACCACTACATGAACACCCTTGTCCCGATGGTGGTCGAACAGACCAGCCGGGGCGAACGCGCCTATGATATCTTCAGCCGCATGCTGAAGGAACGGATCATCTTCCTTGGCGGCCCGGTCCATGACGGCATGTCCAGCCTGATCTGCGCGCAGCTGCTGTTCCTTGAATCGGAAAACCCGAGCAAGGAAATCAGCATGTATATCAACAGCCCCGGTGGCGTGGTGACGTCTGGCCTGTCGATCTATGACACGATGCAGTACATCAAGCCGAAGGTCAGCACGCTGGTGATCGGGCAGGCGGCCTCGATGGGGTCGCTCCTGCTGACGGCCGGGCATCCGGGGATGCGGTTTAGCTTGCCCAACAGCCGGGTGATGGTGCACCAGCCCAGCGGTGGCTATCAGGGCCAGGCGACGGACATCATGATCCACGCCCGTGAAACCGAAAAGCTGAAGCGCCGCTTGAACGAGATTTACGTCAAGCACACTGGCAATACCTATGAAACGGTTGAAGCCGCGCTGGAACGGGACAACTTCATGTCGGCTGAAGACGCCAAGGAATGGGGTCTGATCGACAGCATCCTGGAAAGCCGCGGCAAGGCGGAAGACACCGCCTCGTAAGGCAAGATCCCGGCGGGAAACCCGCCGGGTTTTTCGGATTGTGGTGACTTGGGGCTTGGCTTAGAGTTTCAGGTCAGGGACCCGGACGGCGCGACCGGGGACAGGTCAGTGAACGCGCCTAGAGGACTGCGGATGGCGAACAATTCCGGCGGCGACAGCAAGAACACGCTTTACTGCTCGTTTTGCGGTAAAAGCCAGCATGAGGTGCGCAAGCTGATCGCAGGGCCAACGGTCTTTATCTGCGACGAATGCGTCGAACTGTGCATGGACATCATCCGCGAGGAGACGAAGACCACGGGTCTCAAGTCCTCGGACGGGGTGCCGACGCCGCGGGAAATCTGCAAGGTGCTGGACGACTATGTGATCGGCCAGATCCATGCCAAGCGGGTTCTCAGCGTCGCGGTGCACAACCACTACAAGCGGCTGAACCACACGTCGAAGACGGATATCGAACTGTCGAAGTCGAACATCCTGCTGATCGGCCCTACCGGTTGCGGCAAGACCCTGCTGGCGCAGACGCTGGCCCGCATCCTGGACGTGCCCTTCACGATGGCGGATGCGACCACGCTGACCGAAGCGGGCTATGTGGGCGAAGATGTTGAAAACATCATCCTCAAGCTTTTGCAGGCGTCGGAATACAATGTCGAACGCGCGCAGCGCGGGATCGTTTATATCGACGAGGTCGACAAGATCACGCGGAAGTCGGACAACCCTTCGATCACCCGCGATGTCTCGGGTGAGGGCGTGCAGCAGGCACTGCTGAAGATCATGGAAGGCACTGTCGCTTCTGTGCCGCCGCAGGGGGGCCGCAAGCATCCGCAGCAGGAATTCCTTCAGGTGGATACGACGAACATCTTGTTCATCTGCGGCGGGGCTTTCGCAGGTCTGGAAAAGATCATCGCGCAGCGCAACAAGGGGTCGGGCATCGGCTTTGGCGCGGATGTGAAGGGACCGGAAGAGCGGTCGGTTGGTGAGCTTTTCAAAGAGCTTGAGCCGGAAGACCTTCTGAAATTCGGTCTGATCCCGGAATTCGTTGGCCGTCTGCCGGTGATCGCCACCCTGACCGATCTGGATGAGGCCGCGCTGGTCACCATCCTGACCGAACCGAAGAACGCGCTGGTCAAGCAGTACCAGCGTCTGTTCGAGATTGAGGGCGTCAAGCTGACCTTCACCCCCGACGCCATGGTCGCCATCGCCAAGCGCGCGATCAAGCGCAAGACCGGCGCGCGGGGCCTGCGGTCGATCATGGAAGATATCCTCTTGGATACCATGTTCGAACTGCCGGGCATGGACGGGGTTGAGGAAGTTGTGGTCAAGGACGAAGCGGTGACCAATGGCGCCAAGCCGATGCTGGTCTACACCGAGACCAAGAAGAAAGAACCTGTAAAGGCCTAAGCGCCTGAAAGCATGACCATGAAGGGCGGGCCAATGGCTCGCCCTTTTGTGTGGCGGACAATGGCGCTGGATTGCCGCTTTGACGTGCTTGGCCCTAGACCTTGGCAGGGGTTTCGGCCATATGGAATGAAACGAAACCGGAGGCCCGCCGATGTATTTCCTCAAGCGCATGTTGACCTGGTGGAACACCCAGACGCTGGGCACCCAGATCTTCACCGCGCGCAAGGGCGTGAAGGTCGGCGCGGACTCGGCCGGGAACACATTCTTCCAGACCCGCGACGGCAAGCGGCGCTGGGTGATCTTCAACGGTGAGATGGAAGCCTCACGCGTGTCGCCGGACTGGCACGGCTGGCTGCATCACACCTGGGATCAGCCGCCGACCGAAGCGCCGTTGAAGAAGAAGGCTTGGGAAAAACCGCATCAAGAGAACCTGACCGGCACTCCGGCCGCCTATGCGCCGCCCGGGTCTATCCGCCGCGATGATCCCGTCCAGCGCCGGGATTACGAGGCGTGGCAGCCCGAGTGATGGCGTATGAACGGGCAGAAGTGGCGACAGGCGCCGCAGTCTTGGCCGTGGCCATCGGCTTTGCGGTCTATGCGGCGCAAGGGTCGGGTGTGCTGGGCGAAGCGGAAAGCTATCCGCTGACGGCAAGTTTCCGGTCGATCGAGGGGATCGGCGTGGGGTCGGATGTGCGGCTTGCAGGGGTGAAGGTGGGCACGGTCACTGACCTGACGCTGAACCCCGGCACCTTCTTTGCCGATGCCGAGATCAGCATGCGCAACGATGTGCAGTTGCCGGTGGATTCCACAATTCTCGTGTCTTCCGAAGGGCTTCTGGGGGGCAATTTTATCGAGGTTCTTCCCGGTGGAGCCTTGGAAAACCTGGAGCCCGGCGCCGAGATCGAGGATACTCAGGGCGCGGTCAGCCTGATCAACCTGCTGTTGAAGTTCGTCGGTGGCGGCGATGCGGCAGCCAGCGACCCTGCGGCACCATGAAGGCGGTCTGGCTGGCAGTTGGCCTGCTGGTCGCCAGCGCGGCCTCGGCGCAGGACTATGCCGAATCCGACGGGGCCATGCTGCGCTTTCTGGACAAGCTGACCAGCGTGACGGGCGATGTGACGCTGAGCCGGGGGCAGGCGGCGCAGTTCGGTCGGCTCGTGGTGCGGTTGGACAGCTGTCGCTATCCGGTGGGCAATCCGGCCTCGGACGCCAGTGCGCATTTGACCATTCTGGATGATGCCACCCAGACCGATTTGTTCAATGGCTGGATGCTGGCCTCTTCCCCGGCGCTGTCGGCGCTGGATCATCCGCGCTATGACGTCTGGGTGTTGTCCTGCATTCTGCCGGAAGCCGCCACGGAAGCGGTCGAGGGCGAATAGCCGGCCGGGAAGAACTGTGCCGGGGCAGCAAGAGCTGCCGCCAGTCGGCGGTGATAGTCCGCCCGCGTGATTTCCACGGCACCAAGGCTGGCCAGATGGGGTGTCAGGAACTGCGTGTCGAACAGCCGGAACCCCCCGGCGCGCAGGCGGTGCACCGTATGGGCAAGGGCGATCTTTGATGCGTTGGTGACGCTGGAGAACATGCTTTCGCCAAAGAACGCGCCGCCAAGGCAGACGCCATAGACGCCGCCCACAAGGTCTTGGCCTGCGCGCACTTCGATGCTGTGGGCAAAGCCACGGCGGTGTAACTGGCCGTAAAGCCGCTGGATGCGGTGGCTGATCCACGTCTCCTCACGCCCGGCGCAGGCGGTGACGACAGCTTCGAAATCGGTGTCAACGGTGACGATCAGCGGGGTTTGCCGCAGGGCGCGCCCCAGGGACCGAGAGATGCGGAAGCCGTCCAGCGGCATGATCCCCCGGCGGCGCGGATCAACCCAGTGGATTTCGGGGTCATCCCGCCCCTCGGCCATTGGGAAAATGCCCATGGCATAGGCCTGCAGCAGGGTTTCTGGGTCCAGAGGGTCGGCCACGACAAAATCCTTCGAAGGATTTTGCAAAAGTTTTCGAAAACTTTTGCGGCGAGGCGCCGGTCAGGGCGCCTCATCCTGTTTTACTGGCCGAATTGAACCGCCAGCCACTTTTCCAGCCAGTGGATATTGTATTCGCCGTTCTGGATTTCCGGCTCTGCCAGCAGCATGTGAAACAGCGGCACCGAGCTGTCGACACCGTCGATGATCAACTCACCCAGCGCGCGCTTCAGGCGGGCGAGCGCTTCGGGCCGGTCGCGGCCATGGACGATCAGCTTGCCGATCAGGCTGTCGTAATAGGGCGGGATCGAATAACCGCCATAAAGCGCGGAATCCATCCGCACGCCAAGCCCGCCGGGGGCGTGGAAGGTGCGGACCTTGCCCGGGCAGGGGGCGAAGTTCGGCAGCTTTTCCGCGTTGATCCGAACCTCGATGGAGTGGCCGTTGATCTCAAGCTCATCCTGGGTGAAGGACATGCCCATGCCAGCTGCCACGCGGATCTGTTCGCGCACGAGGTCGACGCCAAAGATGTATTCGGTGACTGGGTGTTCGACCTGCAGGCGGGTGTTCATTTCGATGAAGTAGAAGTTGCCGTCTTCATACAGAAACTCCACCGTGCCGGCGCCGATGTAGTTGATCTTGGCCACGGCATTGGCGCAGATGGCACCGATTTCGGCGCGCATCTTTGGGGTGATCGCGGGGCCGGGGGCTTCTTCGAACACTTTCTGGTGGCGGCGCTGCAGGCTGCAGTCGCGTTCGCCAAGGTGGACGGCGCGGCCCTTGCCGTCGCCGAAGACCTGAATTTCGATATGCCGAGGTTTTTGCAGGTATTTCTCGATATAGACTTCGTCATTGCCGAAGGCGTTCTTCGCCTCGGACCGGGCGGTGCGGAAGGCCATTTCCAGCTCGGCCGCGTTCTGCGCGACCTTCATGCCGCGCCCGCCGCCGCCGGCGGTGGCCTTGATGATGACGGGAAAGCCGATCTCTTCTGCCGCCTTCTTCGCGATGTCGAAATCTGCAACGCCGCCTTCCGACCCCGGCACCACGGGAATCCCCAAGGCCTTGGCGGTTTCCTTGGCGGTGATCTTGTCGCCCATGATGCGGATATGTTCCGCGCTTGGGCCGATGAAGGTCAGGCCGTGGTCTTCCAGCGCCTGGGCGAAGCTGGCGTTTTCGGACAGGAAGCCATAGCCCGGATGCACCGCCTGCGCGCCGGTGATTTCACAGGCGCTGATGATCGCCGCCTTGTTCAGATAGCTTTCCGAACTGGGCGCAGGGCCGATGCAGACGGATTCATCTGCCATCCGCACATGCATGGCATCCGTGTCAGCGGTGGAGTGGACGGCGACCGATTTGATCCCCATCTCGCGGCAGGCGCGGATGACGCGGAGGGCGATTTCGCCGCGGTTGGCGATCAGGATTTTCTCGAACATGGGCTTACTCGATGATCATCAGCGGCGCGCCGTATTCGACGGGCGACCCATCCTCGACCAAGATGCGCTTGACCACGCCCGATTTCGGGGCGGGGATGTGGTTCATCGTCTTCATCGCCTCGATGATCAGCACCGTCTGGCCGGCGCTGACCGTGGCGCCAATGGTAACGAAAGCGGCGGCACCCGGTTCGGGCGAGAGGTAGATGGTGCCGACCATGGGCGAGGTGACGGCGCCCGGATGCTGGGCTGGGTCTTCGGGGGCGGCCGGGGCGGGGGCTGCGGCGGATGCCGCGGGCGCGTGGTAGACCGGGGCAGGGGCTGCGGCGGTCACTGTCACGACATTGGCTTGCTTGACCACGCGGACCTCAAGGCTGTCATCCTCGCCATACTCACGCTTGACGGAAAGTTCCGTCAGGTCGTTCTTGTTGAGAAGTTCGGCCAGTGCCGAGATGAAGGCCACATCGGTGTCGGTCGTCTGCTTGCTCATGCCGTCCTCTGTTTTTCTGGTCGGTGCCGCGTTTGGCGCCTGCGTGCGGAAGGTGCCCCGCACTGTGGTGTGGGGCGCTTATACGCGAGGGGGGCGGGCCTGAAAAGCCGCGAAAGCGGTGCCTGCAAAAGCGGCAGTCGGGGCGGGCGGGATGCGATTTCCCGGTCTGGTGAAAATTTACCGTTTGATAAAAAAAATGACCTGTGCCAGCGTTTGAAAAACAGCCAAGGGAGGACATAGGGTCCCATGACGAACAGCCCGCTGACGCCCGGCATTGTTCCGGGTCGCCTGCCAGCCGCCGCCTATGCCGCGAATTTCGGTGACCACACGCCCGCCCTTGACGGGCATGAGGCGCGGGTTGCGGCGGATCGCTGCTACTTCTGCCATGACGCGCCCTGCATCACGGCCTGTCCCACCTCGATCGACATCCCGCTGTTCATCCGCCAGATCGCAACGGGCACGCCCGAGGCGGCGGCCAAGACGATCTGGGACCAGAACATTCTGGGCGGCATGTGCGCCCGGGTCTGCCCCACCGAAACCCTGTGCGAAGAGGCCTGCGTCCGCGAAGCGGCCGAGGGCAAGCCGGTCGAGATTGGCCAGCTGCAGCGCTATGCCACCGATGTGGCGATGGCCAAGGGGCTGCATCCGTTTGAACGGGCGGCTGCCACTGGCAAGAAGGTCGCGGTTGTGGGGGCGGGGCCTGCGGGTCTGGCTTGTGCGCACCGGCTTGCGATGCATGGCCATGATGTCGTGGTGCTGGAGCGTTTGCCCAAGGCGGGCGGTCTGAACGAATACGGCATCGCCAGCTACAAGGCCACAGGCGGCTTTGCGCAGGCGGAGGTGGAGTGGCTGCTGCAGATCGGCGGGATCGAGATCAGGAACGGTGTCGAACTTGGCCGTGATGTGACGCTTGCGGCGCTGCAGGCTGAGTATGACGCGGTGTTCCTTGGCATCGGTCTGGCCGGGGTCAACGCCCTGCGCGCCGCGGGTGAGGATCTGGCGGGCGTCAGCAACGCCGTGGATTTCATCGCGGCGCTGCGGCAGACGGACGACCTTTCCACCTTGCCCATCGGG
The DNA here is from genome assembly GCF_003940805.1 of Tabrizicola piscis. Lineage (NCBI taxonomy): Bacteria > Pseudomonadati > Pseudomonadota > Alphaproteobacteria > Rhodobacterales > Paracoccaceae > Tabrizicola > Tabrizicola piscis. The sequence goes on along the minus strand of NZ_CP034328.1, from coordinate 154,110 downwards.
CGCGATGTAGTGGTGATCGGTGGTGGCATGACGGCGGTGGATGCGGCGGTGCAGTCCAAGCTGCTGGGCGCTGAGAATGTCACCATCGTCTACCGCCGCGGGCGCGAGAAGATGAGCGCCAGCGGTTACGAGCAGGACCATGCGGTGCAATCGGGCGTGCGGATCATCCACAATGCGGCTCCGGTCCGGGTGGTTGGCAACGGGGCCGTGCAGGCGGTGGAGTTTGCCTATACCGATGACACCCCCGGCGGCCTGCAACTGCGAACCGAGACCTTCACGCTGAAGGCCGATCAGGTGTTCAAAGCCATCGGCCAGACCCTTACCGGTGCGCCTGATGGGCTTCCCGTCGCGGGGGGCAAACTGGCCGGTCCGGTCGGCAAGGTCTGGGTTGGCGGCGACTGTGCGGCGGGGGGGGAAGACCTGACCGTGACGGCCGTCGCCGAAGGGCGCGATGCCGCCGAGGCGATCCATTCCGCGCTGACGGGCGCCTGATGCGGGCGGTTTTTCCTTGCCTGACGCGGGCTTTCCAGCCAAAGCGCTGGAAGGCAGGGAGCAGGCATGGACGGCTGGATCGACACCTTCATCGCGTTCATCGAGCGCAACCAGGACTGGCTGCCGCTGATCATGCTGATCTTTGCGGCGGCGGAAACCACGGCGTTCCTGTCGATCGTGATTCCGTCAACCGCCGTTCTGGTGGCTGTGGGCGCACTGGCCGCGACCGGCGCGGTGCCGTTCTGGCCGCTTTGGGCCGGGGCCACGGTCGGGGCGCTGATCGGGTCAAGCTTCAGCTATTGGCTGGGCTGGCGCTATGGCACCACCGTTCTGACCATGCGCCCGTTGCGGGACCATCCCGAGATGGTGGAAAAGACCCGCGCCGCCTTTACCCGCTATGGTCCGGTCACGATCGTGATCGGCCACTTTGCCACGGTCCTGCGGCCGGTGGTCTTTCTGATGGCTGGGATGAGCGGGATGACATTGGCCCGTTTTGCCATCTGGAACACCATAGGCTGCGTGGCTTGGGCCTATCTGATCCCCAAACTTGGCCAGTTTGGCGGCGACATCATCGGCTGGCTCTGGTCGTTTTTCTGAGCAGCGGTGGGGACGATCCCCGCCTTGAACCCTTTCTCCCAGTTTTCGCCAAGGAGGTTCCCCATGGCTAACCTGTCCGCCGATTTCATTGGCATCAAGTCACCGAACCCGTTCTGGCTGGCCTCGGCCCCGCCGACGGACAAGAAATACAACGTCGAGCGCGCGTTCGAGGCGGGCTGGGGCGGTGTGGTCTGGAAGACACTCGGGTCCGAAGGCCCGCCGGTCGTCAACGTCAACGGCCCGCGTTATGGCGCGATCTGGGGGGCTGACCGCCGCCTTCTGGGGCTGAACAACATCGAACTGATCACCGACCGCCCGCTGGAAGTGAACCTGCAGGAGATCAAGGAGGTCAAGCGCAAGTGGCGCGACCGCGCGATGGTCATCAGCCTGATGGTGCCCTGTGATGAGGATAGCTGGAAAGACATCCTGCACCGGATCGAGGATACCGAGGCCGACGGGGTAGAGCTCAACTTCGGCTGCCCGCATGGGATGGCCGAACGCGGCATGGGGTCTGCCGTGGGGCAAGTGCCGGAATACATCGAGATGGTCACGCGCTGGGTCAAGAAGCATAGCCGCATGCCCTGCATCGTCAAGCTGACGCCGAACATCACCAATATCCTGGGGCCGGCCGAGGCTGCCAAACGCGGCGGCGCGGATGCGGTGTCGTTGATCAACACGATCAATTCCATCACCTCTGTGAACCTCGACAGCTTCTCGCCCGAGCCGATGATTGACGGCAAGGGCACGCACGGCGGCTATTGCGGCCCGGCGGTGAAACCCATCGCGATGAACATGGTGGCCGAGATTGCCCGGTCAGCCGAAACGCGCGGTCTGCCGATCAGCGGCATCGGTGGCATCACCACTTGGCGCGATGCGGCTGAGTTCATGGCGCTTGGGGCGGGCAATGTGCAGGTGTGCACGGCGGCGATGACTTACGGGTTCAAGATCGTGCAAGAGATGATCTCGGGCCTGTCGCAATATCTGGATGAAAAGCAGCTTGGTCTGAACGATCTGGTCGGCCGCGCGGTGCCGAATGTCACCGACTGGCAATATCTGAACCTCAACTACGTCGCCAAGGCGCATATCGACCAGGATGCCTGCATCAAATGCGGGCGCTGCTACGCGGCCTGCGAGGATACCAGCCACCAGGCGATTTCCATGTCAGCGAACCGGGTGTTTGAGGTGATGGACGACGAATGTGTCGCCTGCAACCTTTGCGTCAATGTCTGTCCGGTGGACAATTGCATCACCATGGTGCCGATGGCCAAGGGCGAAGTCGATCCCCGCACCGGGACAAAGGTGGGCGACTACGCCAACTGGACCACGCATCCGAACAACCCCAGCGTTCGGGCGGCAGAGTAGCCAAGCGGTCGCGGCCTCAGGGCAGGGGCAGAGGGCTGATACCTGCCTCGATGCTGGCGCGGATATAGGCGGCGCGGGCCGCCTCCGCCGTGGCGGCGGCTTTGGCCTCGGCCATGTCGCGGGCGGCGAGCAGGTGAGGGTTGGCCGCTGCCGGCTTGGCGGGCACCTGTTGGGGCGCGTCGGGCAAGGTGGTCTTGCTGACCGGGGCAATCCCGTCACGCGGTTGGCGCTGGTCATTGCGCTGGTCGGCCAGAGCGGGCGAGGGTGCAGGGTCGGTCACAGGCATCTGCGCCCGGATGGAGGTGATCGGTCCCATGGGATGGCTTGCTTTCTGCTGCTACGGTTTGTGAAGAATACCTTAACTCCGCAGGCCGTGCATCCGCCGGATCGTTAAAATGCGTGTGGTCAGGGTGCCAGAAGGCGCTCGAACAAGGTGTCAAGGAACCGCCCGGCCTCGGAATAGGGGTCATGGCCGGGGCCAAGCACGGCCCGGACCTGAACGTCGAAATCGGCATAGTGCTGGGTCAGCGCCCAGATGGAAAAGATCAGATGCACCGGATCGACCCGGGCAATCCGGCCATCATCCATCCAGCGGATCAGGACCTTGGCCTTGTCATCGACCAGCGCCTTCAGATCGCCTTCGATCGCCTCGCGCATCCGGGGGGCGCCTTGCAGGATTTCCCCGGCAAAGAGCCGGCTTTCGCGCGGGTAGTCCCGGGCAAGGTCCAGCTTGCGACGGACATAGGCCAGAACCTCGGCCACCGGATCGCCTTGGGGGTCCATCGCGCGCAAGGGATCAAGCCAGGTGTCCAGAAGGCCGGTCAGCAGCGCCTTGTGCACCGCCTCTTTCGACGGGAAGTAGTAAAGAAGATTGGGTTTGGACAGGCCAGCCCCGTCCGCGATCTGGTCCAGCGTGGCGCCACGGAACCCGTGCTGCGAAAACACCTCAAGTGCGGCGTCAAGAATGCTTTCGCGGTTCTTCTGCTGAATGCGGGAGCGCGCGCGCGAGGGGGTGGGCATCGGGTTTGGGGGCATGGGACTTGACGGTAAGGGAAGGCAGGATCAGGCTTGACCTTGGGGACCCCATGGATAGCTTGCCCCGCAGGACCACGTCAAATCATTCGCCGCAGCCCGGCGGTTCCCAGGAGAAAGCCATGGCGCTTGACCGCAATGCCCCGAACGACCTGAACGCCTTCTGGATGCCGTTCACGGCGAACCGCCAGTTCAAGAAGAACCCGCGGATGTTCGTGGCGGCCAAGGACATGCACTACACCACTAGCGACGGCCGGCAGGTGCTGGACGGAACGGCGGGCCTGTGGTGCTGCAACGCGGGTCATTGCCGCCCGAAGATCGTTGAGGCGATCCAGAAACAGGCGGCCGAGCTGGACTATGCCCCCGCCTTCCAAATGGGCCATCCGATTGCGTTTGAGCTGGCAAACCGGATCATCGACATCGCGCCCAAGGGCATTGAGCATGTGTTCTACACGAACTCCGGTTCGGAAAGTGTTGAAACGGCGTTGAAATTGGCGATTGCTTATCACCGTGCAAGGGGTGAGGGGACGCGCACCCGCCTGATCGGGCGGGAACGGGGCTATCACGGGGTGAACTTCGGCGGCATCTCGGTCGGCGGGATCGTCAACAACCGCAAGTTCTTTGGCACGCTTCTGGCGGGGGTCGATCACCTGCCGCACACGCATCTGCCGCAGTTGAACGCCTTCACCAAGGGCCAGCCGGAACATGGCGCCAACCTTGCCGATGATCTGGAGCGGATCGTGGCCTTGCACGGTGCGGAGACGATTGCCGCGGTGATTGTTGAGCCGATGGCAGGGTCAACCGGCGTGCTGATGCCGCCGAAAGGTTATCTGGAAAAGCTGCGGGCGATCACGAAGAAACATGGCATCCTGCTGATCTTTGACGAGGTCATCACCGGCTTTGGCCGCCTTGGGTCGGCCTTTGCGGCCCAGCATTTTGACGTATTGCCGGACATGATGACCACTGCCAAGGGCCTGACGAATGGCGTCATCCCGATGGGCGCGGTTCTGACCACGGCCGCCGTGCATGATGCCTTCATGCAGGGCCCCGAACACATGATCGAGCTTTTCCACGGCTACACCTACAGCGGCAACCCGATTGCCGCCGCTTGCGGCGTGGCAACGCTGGAGGTCTACAAGGAAGAGGGCCTGTTTGACCGGGCGCGGGAGCTGGAGCCCTATTGGCAAGAGGCGATCCATTCACTGCGCGACCACCCGCATGTCATCGACATCCGCAACATGGGCCTGATCGGTGCCGTGGAACTGGAGCCGATTGCGGGGGAGCCGACGAAGCGCGCCTTCAGTGCCTTCCTCAAGGCCTATGAGAAGGGCATCCTGATCCGCACCACGGGCGACATCATTGCGATGAGCCCGCCGTTGATCATCTCCAAGCCCCAGATTGACGAGTTGATCGGGACCTTGGGCGATGTGCTGAAGTCGCTGGACTGATGCGCCCCGCCTGTTCCGCCACAACGCTGGTCGATGATGACCGTGTGCGCGTCACCCGCTTCGACTTTGCCCCGGGCGCTGAGACCGGTTGGCATCGGCACGGGCATGACTATGTCATCACCGCGATCACCGACTGCCACATGCTGCTGGAGGAACCGGACGGTGGCAGCCGCAAGGTGCTGGTTCCGGCCGGGACGGCTTACCGGCGCAGTGAGGGGGTGGAGCATAACGTCGTCAACGGCGGGACCGCTGCGATGTGCTTTGTCGAGGTGGAGTTGAAAGAGCCTGCCGGTCGGCGTTAGGGCCAAAATCCTTCGAAGGATTTTGCAAATCTTTTCGAAAAGATTTGCCCTTTACCCCGCCATCAGCGCCCTGATCCCCCGGACGACCAGCCGGTGATCCTCGACCTGCGGCAGACCCGAGACGGTGGCTACGGCAACCACGCCAACACCGGCGACTCGGATCGGGACCGCGCCGCCGTGGTCGGCATAGTCTGCCAGATCCAGCCCGTGTTTCGCCAGCGTCTCGCCCTTCTCGCGGTGCTTCGTGCCGACCAGAAGCGAGGCTTCGTGGAATCGCAGCGCGGTGTTTGATTTGCGCCGGGCCCAAAGGTCGTTCAGCGGGGCCGAACCGGGCAGGCCCGCGTGGAACAGCGTCCGGTCGGGGGTACGGATGTCAATCACCACCGGCAGGGCTTCGGCCAAGGCAAGGTCGGTCAGGATCCGGCCCAACCGCAGGGCTGTGGTTTCGTCAAAGCCCGGCAGAACCAGCGTGGCGGCTTCGGTTTCAAGATCGGCACTGTTCATCTCATATCCCTATTTCGCTCCGATCCCGCGCAGGACCATGTCCTTGACGCTGGCCTTGGCCTCGTTCCATTGCCGGTCGGACAGCGCCTTTCCACCGTTCAGTGTCTGGATCTGGTGGCCGAAATCGGCGTAATGCTGGGTCGTGGCCCACAGCATGTAAAGCAGGTGCCGGGGGTTGACCGGTGCCATCTTGCCTTCGTCGATCCAGCGCTGGATTGCCTTGATCCGGCCTTCGGTCCAGTCGCGCAGGGTGGTTTCCAGATAGTCCTGGATCACTGGCGCGCCGTGCATCACCTCGGACGCCCAGACCTTGGACCCGTGCGGATGGGTGCGTGAGATGTCCATCTTGGCGTCGATATAGCCGCCAATCCCTTCGACCGGACCGGGGGCATCGTCGAAGATCATCGCCGCATCCAGCCAGATTTCGAAGATCTGCTGCACGACCTTGCGGTAGAGATCCTCCTTGGTGGCAAAGTAGTAGTGCAGGTTCGCCTTTGGCAGCCCCGCCATATCCGCGATCAGCTGCATCGTCGCGCCACCGAATCCAGCCTCGGCAAAGACCTTCTCGGCGGCGTCAAGAATGGTCCGTTCGTTCTCGCGCCGGATATCTGTGCGCTTGCCCGGCTTCAGGCGTGAAATCTGGGCATCGCCGCTCATGCACTTCCCATATTTTCGTTGACCGGTTGGTCAGGTTGTGGTGCGCTTCACCTTGACCATACGGTCAGGAAATGAGTCGCGGCAAGGGGCAGCATGGCCCTACCGCAACGGGGAGCGTCAGATGTCAGCAACCGCCACAGCTTCGGGGGACAACCTGCGGATCAATTCCGAACGGCTGTGGGACAGCCTGATGGAGATGGCGAAGATCGGCCCCGGCGTGGCGGGCGGCAACAATCGCCAGACCCTGACGGATGCGGATAGTGAAGGCCGGCACCTGTTCGCGGGCTGGTGCAAGGCGGCTGGCATGACCATGGGTGTCGATACCATGGGCAACATGTTTGCCACGCGCGGTGGCACGGACCCCGCCGCCTTGCCGGTCTACATGGGCAGCCATCTTGATACCCAGCCGACCGGGGGCAAGTATGACGGCGTCCTTGGCGTCCTTGGCGCGCTGGAGGTGGTGCGGACGATGAACGACATGGGGGTGAAAACCAAACATCCCATCGTCGTGACGAATTGGACAAATGAGGAGGGCGCGCGGTTCGCGCCTGCCATGCTGGCCTCGGGTGTCTTTGCCGGTCTTCATACCGAGGAGTATGCCAAGTCGCGCCGCGACCTCGACGGCAAGGTCTTTGGCGAGGAGTTGGCGCGGATTGGCTGGGTTGGTGAGGAAAAGGTCGGCGCGCGGAAGATGCACGCGATGCTGGAGTTGCACATCGAGCAGGGGCCCATTCTGGAGGCCGAGGGCAAGTCGATTGGCGTTGTCACCCACGGCCAGGGGTTGTGGTGGCTGGAGATCACGCTGACGGGCAAGGACGCCCACACCGGATCGACGCCCATGAACATGCGGGTGAACGCGGGCCTCGGGATGGCGCGGATCACCGAGCGGGTCCACCAGATCGCGATGAGCCACCAACCAAACGCCGTGGGTGCGGTGGGGCAGGTGAAGGTTTTTCCCAACAGCCGCAACGTGATACCGGGCAAGGTTGTATTCACGGTCGACATCCGGTCGCCTGAGCAGGCCAAGCTGGACGCGATGAAGGCTGAGGTGATGCGGGCGGCCCATGCGGTGGCGAAGGAATTGGGGCTGGGCTGTGAGATTGAGGATGTGGGGCACTTCGACCCCGTCACCTTCGACCCGGGCCTTGTGAAGACCGTCCGGCAATCCGCTGAAAAGCTGGGCTATTCCCACATGGACATCGTCAGCGGCGCCGGCCACGACGCCTGCTGGATCAACCGCGTTGCCCCCACGGTGATGGTGATGTGCCCCTGTGTGGGGGGGCTGAGCCACAATGAGGCGGAGGAGATTTCGCCAGAATGGGCGGCGGCGGGGACGGATGTGCTGTTGCACGCCGTGTTGGAAGTGGCGGAGGTGGTGGGGTGAGGTTCCAGGGTATACCCGTCCCGGGCTTGACCCGGGACCTCCGTTTTCTACGGGGGGTGCCGCTTGCTGGTAGAGGCCCCGGATCAAGTCCGGGGCGAGGTTTACCTTCAGTTAACCGTGGCACAGCAATCTGCGCTCATGGTGCAATTCGTCTACATCATGGCCTCCCGCCACTGCGGAGCAATCTACATCGGGCGCACGGGCAACCTCGCTGCGCGGGTAGAAGCACATCGCGCCGGGGCTTCAGTGCATACGGCCAAGTACAGGATCCGCACGCTGGTCTGGTTCGAGTGTCACGAGGACTTTGCGGAAAGCCTGCAACGCGAGCGCGCCATCAAGCGCTGGCCGCGCGCTTGGAAGAATGCGTTGATCGCCGAGCACAATCCGAACTGGCAGGATGTGACCGCACACATTCCAGTCTAGCGCGACTTTCCAAGTCCAGTGCTGGAAGCGACAAGAGGTCCCGGGTCAAGCCCGGGACGGGTAATCCCTTTTCCTTGAGGAGCCGCACATGACCACCATCATCAAGAACGGCACCGTCGTCACTGCCGACCTCACCTACAAGGCTGACGTCCGCATCGAGAACGGGGTGATCACCGACATCGGGCAGGGCCTCAAGGGCGGGGCGGAGCTGGATGCCACGGGCTGCTATGTCATGCCCGGCGGGATTGATCCGCATACGCATCTGGAGATGCCTTTCATGGGCACCTACTCGGCCGATGATTTTGAAAGCGGGACGCGGGCGGCGCTAAGTGGTGGGACCACGATGGTCGTTGACTTCGTGCTGCCGGGGCAGGGGCAGGGCCTCATGGACGCGGCCCAGATGTGGCACAACAAGTCCGGTCGGGCGAATTGCGACTATTCCTACCACATGGCGGTGACCTGGTGGGGCGAGAAGGTCTGGGACGGGATTGCCGAGGCGATGGGCGCGGGCATGACCAGTTTCAAGCACTTCATGGCCTACAAGGGTGCCTTGATGGTCAATGACGATGAGCTGTTCGCCAGCTTCCGCCGGATCGGTGAACTTGGCGGGCTGGCCATGGTCCATGCCGAAAACGGCGATGTGGTGGCGGAGCTGACGGCCAAGCTGATCGCCGAAGGGAATACCGGGCCGGAAGGCCACGCCTATTCCCGCCCGCCGCAGGTGGAGGGTGAGGCGACCAACCGCGCGATCATGATTGCCGATATGGCGGGGGTGCCGCTCTACGTGGTGCATGTCAGTTGCGAGGACGCACATGAGGCGATCCGCCGCGCGCGGCAGCAGGGCAAGCGGGTCTGGGGCGAACCCTTGATCCAGCACCTGACGCTGGATGAAAGCGAATACTTCCACCCCGACTGGGACCATGCCGCGCGGCGGGTGATGTCGCCCCCCTTCCGCAACAAGCAGCATCAGGACAGCCTTTGGGCGGGCCTGATGTCTGGCAGCCTTTCGGTGGTCGCGACCGACCACTGCGCCTTCACGACCGAGCAGAAGCGGTTCGGCCTTGGCAACTTCGCCAAGATCCCGAACGGGACGGGGGGGCTGGAGGACCGGATGCCGATGCTGTGGACGCATGGGGTCGCGACCGGGCGGCTGACGATGAATGAATTTGTCGCCGTAACCTCAACCAATATCGCGAAAATCCTGAACTGCTACCCGAAGAAGGGCGCGGTTCTGGTGGGGGCGGATGCCGATCTTGTGGTCTGGGACCCGGAGAAGGAAAAGACGATCACGGCGGGCAAGCAGCAATCGTCGATCGACTACAACGTGTTTGAGGGCAAGACGGTCAAGGGCCTCCCCCGCTTTACCCTGACGCGGGGGATGGTGGCGATCCATGATGGCGAGGTGAAGACGCAGGAAGGCCACGGCAAGTTTTTCGCCCGCGAACCACGGCCCGCGATCAACAAGGCGTTGACCCAGTGGAAAGATCTGACCGCGCCGAGGCCGGTGGTGCGGACGGGCGTGCCGGCGACGGGGGTGTGATGCCTAAATCACGGCTCCCCGGGTTCGCTTTCCTCGTCATCCCGGATTGGCGGCGCGAAGGCGATCAGGGGGGCGGTGAAATCGATGTCGTCCAGGTCTTCGGGCGAAGGCGCGAAGGCGAGGGTCGTCTGCGGGGCATTGGTCAGCATGGCGGTCCTCCGGTTTCGGACGAGGTGGTAAGCGACGCGGGCTGGTGCAAGACTGGCACGGCAAGGCTACGGGAATGTGAAGGGATCTTTGGGTGAAGGACACGCTGAACGCGCATCAGCCGGTGATCGAGGCCAAGGGACTGCAGCTGGTGTTCCAGACGGCGGACGGGCCGGTGCAGGCGCTGAAGGACGTTGATCTGACGATCAACCGGGGCGATTTCGTCAGCTTCATCGGGCCGAGCGGGTGCGGGAAGACCACCTTCCTGCGCGCCATCGCGGCATTGGAGCATCCGACTGGTGGCACGCTGACGGTCAACGGGATGACCCCGGATGAGGCGCGCAGGAAGCGGGCCTATGGCTATGTCTTTCAGGCCGCGGGGTTGTATCCTTGGCGGACCATCAGTGGGAACATCCGGCTGCCGCTGGAAATCATGGGGTTTTCCAAGGCGGAGCAGGATCAACGGGTAGACCGGGTGCTGGACTTGGTGGAGCTTTCGGGGTTTGGCAAGAAGTTCCCATGGCAGCTTTCCGGGGGCATGCAGCAGCGCGCCAGCATCGCGCGGGCGCTGGCGTTTGATGCGGATATCCTGCTGATGGACGAACCCTTTGGGGCGCTGGATGAAATCGTGCGGGACCGGCTGAACGAAGAGGTGCTGAAGCTTTGGGCGCGTACGGGCAAGACCATCGGCTTTGTCACCCACTCCATCCCCGAGGCCGTGTATCTGTCGACCAAGATCGTCGTCATGTCTCCGCGTCCCGGTCGGATCACCGACATCATCGACTCGCCTTTGCCGAAGGATCGCCCGCTGGATATCCGCGACAGCCGGGAGTTCATCGAGATCGCGCATCGGGTGCGGGAGGGGCTGCGGGCCGGGCATCAGGATGACTGAAACTGCTGTCTTTTCCCCGTCTTCCTTGCATCTTCCTTCCGTCGCCATGCGCGGGGCTGGCATGGGGTCTTCATCTTGCGCGCGGGGCGCCCGATGAGCGGTGCGCTGATGCTGTGGCTGGCGGTCGCGATGGCGGTGTTCATCACCGCGAATTCGGTGCTGCGGGCCTATGTCACGAGTGCTCAGGTCTGGGTACTGCTGGTGGCGTTGGCGCTGTTCTGTGTCGGCAACCTGATGATGGTGCGGCTGATGCGGGAAAGCGGGCTTGCGGTGGCGATCTCGGTCTCCTCCATCGTGCAGCTGGTGATGATCGGGCTGGTGGCCTGGTTCATCTTTGGTGAGCGGCCGACGGGGTTGCAGATCGCCGGAATGGCGCTGGGGGTGGTTGCGGTGGCGATGATCGCCTGGCCAGCGGGGGCGAAAGGATGAGCCGCGCGCTTCCAATTCTCACCGTCCTCGCCGGGATCGTGGTGATCTGGTACGCGGCTGCGGTCTGGATGAACTCCACCTGGGTCTATGACCAGGCCGAGCGGGCGGGGACGACAGTCTCTTTCGCCGAGATGGTGCCGCAGACCATGACGCAGGACCGCCCGCTGCTGCCGCCGCCGCATCAGGTGGGGGCGGAGCTGTGGAAGGGGCTGTTCGGGCAGGCGGTCACGTCGAAGCGCAGCCTAGTCTATCATGGCTATGTGACCTTCAAGGGCACGATGATGGGGTTCGCCCTGGGGATCATCGTTGGTGTGGCGCTGGCGATGTCGATTGTCCGGTTCCGGGTGATGGACATGAGCGTGATGCCCTGGGCGATTATCAGTCAGACCATTCCCATTGTGGCGCTGGCTCCGATGATCATCGTGGTGTCCAGCCAGTTGGGGCTGACCGGGCGCGATGTGCCGAAGGCGATCATCGCGGCATACCTGTCGTTCTTCCCGGTGCTGGTCAGCATGGTGAAAGGCCTGCGCAGCCCGGACCAGATGCAGCTTGATCTGCTGCGGACCTATGGCGCAAGCGAGGCGGCGACATTCCTGAAGCTGCGGCTGCCAGCCTCGATGCCGTATTTCTTTGCCTCCCTGAAGGTGGCGATTGCGGCGTCGCTGGTCGGGACCATCGTCGGGGAGTTGCCGACCGGCGCGATTGAGGGGTTGGGCGCGCGGATGCTGATCGGGTCACAGTTCGGCGAGCCCCTGATCATGTGGGCGGCGCTGTTTGCGGCGGCGATCCTGGCGGGGCTGCTGATCGTCACCGTGGGGCTTCTGGAGGGAATGGCGCGCAGGCGGATGGGGGTGCCGGCATGACGGCGCTTTGGGTGGCAGTCGCGGTGTGGCTGGGGGCATGGGCGCTGAACGTGGCGCTGGCCGGCAGCGCGCTGGCCCGCAGACCTTTCGGCAGGCTTCTGGTCCCGCTGATCTTTGGCGCGACGGTGCTGGTCCTGTGGGAAGGGCTGGTCCGCGGCCTTGGGGTGGCACCGGTGATCCTGCCCGCGCCCAGCGTGATTGCGGCCAAAATCGCGGTTGAGCTGCCGACCCTTTGGGCCGACTTTGCCCAGACCATCCTGAAGGGCGCGATCCCCGGGTTCCTGATCGGGGCGGGGGCGGCTTTTGTGGTGGCCGTGGCGATTGATCGGTCGCCCTTCCTGCAGCGGGGGTTGCTGCCGGTGGGCAACTTTGTGGCCGCCTTGCCCATCGTTGGCCTCGCCCCCATTCTGGTGATGTGGTTCGGGTTTGACTGGCAGTCAAAGGCCGCCGTCGTGGTGGTGATGGTGTTCTTCCCGATCCTTGTGAACATGGTGGCGGGCTTGCAGGCCAGCGAGCGGATGCAGCGCGATCTGATGGCCACCTGGGGGGCGTCCTACTGGCAAAGCCTGTGGAAGCTGCGGCTGCCCGCCGCCATGCCCTTCATCTTCAACGGGCTTAAAATTGCATCGACTCTGGCCCTGATCGGCGCGATTGTTGCCGAGTTTTTCGGCAGTCCGATCTATGGCATGGGGTTCCGCATCTCGACCGAGGTGGGACGGCTTGGCCTTGACATGGTTTGGGCCACGATTGCGGTCGCGGCATTGGCGGGGTCGGCGCTGTACGGGCTGATCACGCTGATCGAACGGTGGGTGACCTTCTGGCACCCTTCGCAAAGACACTGACGGCAAAGACATTAACCAATGGCCCGGGGAACGGGCCCAACACGGGAGAAGACGATGAAAAGATTGATGACCGCCGCATTCGTCGCGGCACTTGGCACCGGCGCGCAGGCCGAGGACGTGACGCTGCAACTGAAGTGGGTGACCCAGGCACAGTTCGCAGGCTACTATGTGGCGCAGGCGAAAGGGTTCTATGAGGAAGAGGGGCTGAATGTCACCATCCTTCCGGGCGGCCCCGACATCGCACCGACGCAGGTGATCGCAGGTGGTGGCGCCGACGTGATGGTGGACTGGATGCCGGCCGCCCTTGCGGCGCGCGAAAAGGGTCTGCCGCTGGTGAACATTGCGCAGCCCTTCGCCTCGTCCGGCATGATGCTGACCTGCCTTGCGGAAACCGGGATCAAGACTCCGGCAGATTTCGCGGACAAGACGCTGGGTGTCTGGTTCTTCGGCAACGAATACCCGTTCCTGTCCTGGATGGCGACGCTGGGGCTGGCCACCGATGGTTCGCCCGGTGGGGTGACGGTGCTGAAGCAGGGCTTCAACGTTGATCCCTTGCTGCAAAAGCAGGCGGCCTGCATTTCTACCATGACCTACAACGAATACTGGCAGGTGATCGACGCCGGGATCACGCCGGAGCAGCTGGTGACGTTCAAGTATGAAGATCAGGGCGTCGCCACGCTGGAAGACGGGCTTTATGTGCTGGAAGACCGTCTGGCCGACCCGGCCTTTGCCGAGACGATGGTCAAGTTTGTCCGTGCCAGCATGAAGGGCTGGAAATACGCCGAGGCCAACAGCGACGAAGCCGCGATGATCGTGCTGGAAAATGACCAGACCGGTGCGCAGACCGAAAACCACCAGAAGCGCATGATGGGCGAGATTGCCAAGCTGACGGCAGGCTCGAACGGTGCCTTGGACGTGGCTGCGGCAGAGCGCACGGTGGCCACGCTGCTGGCAGGCGGGTCGGACCCGGTGATCACCAAGGCGCCGGAAGGGGCCTGGACCAGCGCCATCACGGACGCAGCGCTCGCGAACTGATCGGGATTGAAGGCTTGGACGCGCCCGGGGCAACCTGGGCGCGTCTTTCTTTTCAGATGTTGTGAAGTGCGGCGCATCCTGTAAATCTGTGTAAAGAAACACAGGTCCCCCATGCCACTGTCCGCCTTGACCGGAACCCGTCTGCGCGAACGCCGTCTTGCCGCCGGGCTGCGGCAGGCCGATGTCGCGGCGTCGGTGGGGATCTCGGCATCCTACCTCAACCTGATCGAACATGACCGGCGCAGGGTCGGAGGGGCGCTGCTGGTGCGGCTTGCCGATGCCCTTGGGTTTGATCGGGCGGCGCTTGCCGAAGGGGCTGATGCAGCGCTGATCGAGGGGCTGAAGAGTTCGGCCGCGCGCGGGGGCGCTTTGGCGGTCGAGCTTGCGGGGCTGGAGGATTTTGCCAGCCGGTTTCCAGGTTGGGCGGGCCTGCTGGTGGCGCTGGATGTCCGGGTGCAAACGCTGGAGCGCGCCGTCGAGGCGTTGAACGACCGGATGACGCATGACCCGCACCTGTCGCAATCGTTGCATGAGGTGCTGTCGTCGCTGTCCTCGGTCCGGGCGACCGCGTCTATTCTGGCGGAGACCGAGGATCTTGATCCGCAATGGGCGGGCCGGTTCCACCAGAACCTGCATCACGACAGCGAACGCCTTGCCGCCGGGGCCGAGGCACTGGTGGCCTATCTGGACGCGGGCACAGCCATGGCGGAACAGGGCATCGCGGCCCCGCAGGAAGAGGTGGAAGATTGGCTGAAGGCGCGCGGCTGGGGGTTTGACGATGCCACCCTTGCGCAGGGCTGCGGGGATGAGGTGGCGGCGCTCGCCTCAACCGCTGCGCGCATGCTGGCACGGGCGCATCTGGTCCGGGCGGCGGCAGATGCGACGGCGCTGCCGATGGCGGAATTTGTGGCGGCGGTGGCTGCGTTGGGACCTGACCCCTTTGCCCTTGCCGAACGGTTCAACTGTGATCCGATGATGGTCATGCGTCGCTTGGCGGCCTTGCCGGACCTTGGGGCCGGGCTGGTCACCTGCGATGCGTCAGGCACGCTGACCTTTCGCAAGCCCACATCCGGGTTTCCCTTGCCGCGCTTTGGGGCGGCTTGCCCGCTCTGGCCGCTGTACGCCGCACTGGGGAGACCCCAGCAACCGGTTGAGGTGGTCGTGGAGATGGCCGGGCAGGGCGGTCGGCTGCACCGGGTGCTGGCATGGGCCGCCCCCCGGCATCCGCTGGGTCTGCGCGGCCCGGAACTGCGCGAAGCGGCCATGCTGATCCTGCCCGAGGATCAGCCGCGCCAGACGGCCCTTCCGATCGGGTCAAGTTGCCGGATTTGCCCGCGCCCTGCCTGCCCGGCGCGGCGCGAGCCTTCGATCCTGTCCGAAGCCCGGGGCGGCGACGCCTTGACTGCTGACGCGGCGGCAAAGGGGTTTTGACACGGGGGCCGGTTCTGCCGATACTGTGTGAGGGGCGGCCAAGTCCGCCGGGGGGAACCAGTGTCAGGCCATGTGCTCCTCATTGAGGATGAACCCAATATCGCGGAAGCGTTGCAGTTCCTTTTGTCGCGTGACGGATTGCGGGTGACGCATCTGGGGGATGGCCTTGGCGCGCTTGATCTGGTGCGCAGCGACCGACCTGATCTGGTGATCCTTGATCACATGCTGCCGGGGCTTTCGGGTCTGGAAATCCTAGGTGCCTTGCGGGCGGACCCTGAAACCCAGGCAATCCCGGTGATGATGCTGACCGCGCGTGGCCGTGACCGTGAGGCTGCCGAACGCGCCGGGGCGGACCGCTTCATCTCGAAACCCTTTTCCAACGCCGAGATCCTGGCCGAGGTGCGCGCCATGATGCATCGTTGATGGCACGGGCAAAGCCCCCGCTGTTTCTGGCCCGCGCGCCCTACCGTCGGCGGCGGCTGCGTGATGCTGCACGGCTGCTGCCGATCCTTGGCCTGTTTCTGCTGCTGTTGCCGCTTTTGTGGACCCATGGCGACCGGACCAGCCTGAGCGCGGGGGATGTCATCTACTTCTTTCTGGTCTGGGTGGCGATGATCGGCGTGGCCGCTGGCTTTGCCCCCGGCCTGTCGCACGGTGAGGGCACCGAGGAGGAAGAGGACTGAGATGCCCTTCAACCTTCTGGTTTTCGCTTGCGTCCTTTACGTGGTCTTTCTGTTCGCCGTCGCCTTCATCGTCGAACGCCGCGCGCAGGCCGGGCGGCTGGGGTGGCTGCGGTCGCCGCTGGTCTACACGCTGTCTTTGTCGATCTACTGCACCGCCTGGACGTTTTACGGCGCAGTTGGCTATGCCGCGCGGTCGGGGCTGGAGTTTCTGACGATCTACTTCGGCCCGACGCTGGTGTTCATCGGCTGGTGGTGGCTTTTGCGCAAGCTGGTGCGGATCGGGCGGCAATACCGGGTGACGTCGATTGCCGACCTGATCTCGTCCCGGTTCGGAAAATCGAACACGCTGGGGGTGATTGTCACGATCATCGCGGTCGTGGCGGCCACACCCTATATCGCGCTGCAGCTGCAATCGGTCGTGCTGTCCTTCGGGGTCTTCGCCAGCACCGAGCCTGACGGCATTGCGCCGCCCGATCCGGCAAGCACGGCCATCTGGGTGGCGGTTGGGCTGGCGCTGTTCACGATCCTGTTCGGCACGCGGAACCTTGATGCCAAGGAACAGCACCACGGCATCGTCACCGCCATTGCGGTCGAGGCGGTGGTCAAGCTGGTGGCCTTGCTGGCGGTTGGCTGTTTCGTCGTCTGGGGCATTGCCGACGGGGTGGGTGACATCATCGCCCGGATCGACGCGGCGGATCTGTCAGCGTGGCAACTTCAGCCGGGGCGCTGGACCGGGCTGATCTTCCTGTCGGCGGCGGCGGTCATCACCTTGCCGCGGATGTTTCAGGTGATGGTGGTTGAGAACGATGATGAGGGGCATCTGGCCCGCGCCAGCTGGGCCTTTCCCTTGTATCTGATGCTGATGAGCCTGTTTATCGTGCCCATCGCCGTTGTGGGGCTGGACCGGCTGCCTGCGGGATCAAACCCTGACATGTTCGTGCTGACTTTGCCTCTGTCCGAGGGGCAGGGCGGGTTGGCGATGCTGGCGTTTCTTGGCGGCTTTTCCTCGGCCACGTCGATGGTCATCGTGGAATCCATCGCGCTGGCGACGATGATTTCCAACCATGTGGTCATCCCGCTTTGGCTGCGGCTGCGCCCGACGGCGGGGGCGGGCGATGACTTGCGCGGCGTGGTGCTGAACGCCCGGCGCGTGGCGATCGCGGCGGTGCTAGCGCTGGGGTACGGCTACTATCACGTTTCGGGTGGGTCAACGGCGCTGGCGGCGATCGGGCTGATCGCGTTTCTGGGGGTGGCGCAGGTGCTTCCGGCGATGCTGGCGGGGCTGTTCTGGCGCGGGGCCAACAAGAACGGGGCGATGCTGGGGCTTGTGACCGGGTTCACGGTCTGGGCCTACGCATCGTTCCTGCCGTCCTTCGGTCCGGGCGCGGCACTGTCCGAGGCGGTGTTCACCCAAGGTCTGTTCGGTCTGTCATGGCTGCGCCCGCAGGCCTTGTTCGGGACTGAGGGGATGGATCCGATGATCCACGCGCTGTTCTGGTCCCTGACGCTGAACGTCATCGCCTTGTGCCTTGGGTCCTTGCTGACCTTCCCCGGGCCGCTGGAACGGCTGCAGGGTGCTGCCTTCGTGAATGTGTTCGAAGGTGCTGTCGGCCCGCAACGCTGGGCGCGTGGACAGGCAGAGCCTGAGGCGCTGTTGACCATGGCGCAGCGGATTCTGGGTGAAGACGCGGCGCTGGCGTTGTTTCAGGACGCCGCGCGCGATCAGGGCAAGGAGGGGTTCCTGCCCGATCCGACGCCCGGTTTCCTTGACACGCTGGAGGCGCGACTGTCCGGCTTTGTCGGCGCGGCAACCGCGCATGCGATGATCAGCCAGCTCGTTGGCCGCGCCACCGTGACAGTGGAAGACCTGATGGCCGTCGCCAGCGAATCCGCGCAGATCATGGAATACTCCGCCCAGCTTGAGGCGCGTGAGGCCGAGCTGACCCGCACGGCCGGCGCCTTGCGGGAAGCGAATGAAAAGCTGATGCAGCTTTCGATCCAGAAGGATGCCTTCCTTAGCCAGATCAGCCACGAATTGCGCACGCCGATGACCTCGATCCGGGCGTTTTCCGAAATCCTGACCGAAGGCGATTTGCCGCCCGAGATGGTGACGAAATACGGCCGCATCATCCATGATGAGGCCAAGCGGTTGACGCGGCTTCTGGATGACCTTCTGGACCTTTCGGTTCTGGAAAACGGCACGGTTCAGCTGAACCTTGGCCTCGCCAACCTGCAGCAGATGCTGGACACCGCCCTGACCGCAGCCCGCCAGACCCGGCCCGAACGCAGCTTCATCATCCACCGCGACCTCCCGTCCGAGGCGATCTACATCAAGACCGACGCCGACCGCCTGACGCAGGTGTTCATCAACCTGATCTCGAACGCGCGAAAGTATTGCGATGCGGCCCAGCCGGAGCTGCGTATCGCCGTGCGGCAGCGGGCCGGGCGGGTGACGGTGGATTTCATCGACAACGGCAAGGGCATTCCGAAGGAATCGCAATCGCTGATCTTCGAAAAGTTCGCCCGGCTGACCGATGCCAATCGAGCAGGCGGCGCGGGACTTGGTCTGGCGATCTGCCGCGAGATCATGACCAATCTGGGCGGATCAGTGGCGTATCTGCCGGGGCAGGGCGGGGCAGCCTTCCGGTTGACCGTGCCCCTGCGGTTGGAGAAGGCCGCGGCTTAAGCCTTTGGTAGGGATGCGCGGGCTAGGGTACGATGTCCAACCCCGGGGCCTCACAGCATGACCGAAGTTCTGCGCCGCAAGATTGACCGTGCCAAGCAACCGCAGGCCGAAGGCGCCCCCGGCGCTGACCGGGGCTGGCGGCTTGCGCTTGCCCGGGCCACGCGCGATGCCATGGGTATGGATCTGGAAGTCCGGCGGTTGCGCGTCCTGCGCGTCAGCATTGCCGAGCTTCTGGAAATGGCGCCCGAACGGGCACTGGTATCACTGCTGGATGGGCCGCAAGCGGGGCTGGGTGTGCTGATGGTCGCACCGAACATAACCGCCGCCTTGATCGAAATGCAGACCCTTGGCCGTCTGGCCAGTCAACCCGCCACGGCGCGAAAGCCCACGCGCATTGACGCCGCGATGGTCGCCGGGGTCATTGACCGCGCCCTTGCCATTCTGGACGACACCCTTGCCGAAGAGGCAGACCGGATCTGGGCCGCTGGGTTCCGCTATGCCTCGTTTCTGGAAGATCTGCGTCCGCTGGCCTTTCTGCTGGAAGAGGAAAGCTATCGCATGCTGCTGGCCGATGTGTCGGTTGGGGCCGGCGCGCGGGACGGTCAGGTGATCCTGGTTTTGCCGGCGCTGGGGCGGGGCGAACGCATCACCCTAACCACGGATGAGGCGGAGGCTGCCCCCCAATTCACCACGTCGCTGGCCGCGCATGTGCTTCAGGTGGACTGCAGGCTGGATGCCGTGATCGGACGGCTGACCCTGCCCATCCGGCAGATCATGGGGCTGCAGCCCGGGGATATGCTCGACCTGCCTTTGGCCGGGGTTGATGCGATCTCCATCGAAACGATGGATGGCCGCCCGCTTGCCCGCGGAAAACTGGGCCAGCACCGCGGAATGCGCGCCCTGAAGATGGTTGAGGCGGACCGCGTCCGCGGTCTTGCCAAGGCCCCGCACCGCCCGCCCCCGCAGGCTGATCCGGCACCAGACCTGCGTGCTGCAGGCTGATCGTCAGGCTGCCGGATTAGCCGCCGTTCTGGGCCAGCGCCTCGATCTGTGGGCGCAGGTGGTCAAGCTGATAGCCGTGGCGCGCGGGCAGGCCGACAAGGTCGTCCACCGGGCGGGTTCCCGCCAAGGCCAAGGCCCAGACGATCGAGCTGCGGTTGCCACTGGCGCAATAGGCGAAGACCGGGCCGGTGGCGGACTTGATCGCCGCGCGCTGTGCGGTGACATTGTCCAGGGTCAGCATGCCGCCAATCACCGGATTGGCGACGAAGGTCAGGCCCAAAGCCTCAGCCGCGCGGCGCATCTCGGCCGTGTGCAGGTGGGGCGGAATTTCGCCATCCGGGCGGTTGTCGATGACGCAAGTGTAGCCGGCGGCCTTCACGGCGGCCAGATCGCCCGGCTCGATCTGCGGCGAAACGGCGTAGTCCGGGGTAAGCGGGCGGATGTCCATGGTCTGTCCTTTGCGGCTGGCCGACCCGGCAGGATCGCGATCGGTGCCAACCATATTCCTGACTGCTGCCGGGCGGAAGTACCGCTGTTGACCTGAGTCAAGGCGGTCGCCTTCGCCCAGTGGGATACTTGCGGGATAGATGGAGGATTTGGGATGACTGCGAAACCGACACTTTCCCTGGCGACCCGCCGGGCCATGCTTGAGGGCCGACTGATCGAGCTTGGCGCGCGGCTGGAGTTGATCGAGGAAGAGCTTGATTCGCATCACAACCCCGACTGGGAAGAGCTGGCGACCGAACGCGAGGCGGATGAAGTTCTGGAAGCCACCGCCAAGGCCGGGCTGACCGAGATTCCCCAGATCCGCGCGGCCCTGCGTCGGATTGCGGATGGCAGCTATGGCACCTGTGCCCGCTGCGGCGACCAGATCGAAGAGGGTCGGCTTGATGCCTTGCCCTGGACCCCTTTTTGCAGGAGCTGCGCCCAATGACCCATTCCAAGCCGACGGACCTGATCCGGAAGGAAGCTGACTTTGTCGAGGCGGGCCTGTCGCTGCAGACCGAAAGCCTGCGACTGCTGTTGGCCGAAATGCAGGCCCTTGCTGCCGTTCTGCCGCATGTTGGAAAGATCGAACCCTCCTCCGCCGAGACCGAGGCCCAGGTCGAGGCGGATTTTGACAATATGCCAATCTGAAGACTCGTCTGACCGGGCCTGACACCAAGGCCTTGGCGGCTTGCCAAGCTGTGACGATTGCGCCTTACTCGCCCTCCAGTGGCAGGAGAGGCGCGATGGCAACAGGCGGCCTTTTGGTGGATTTTCAGGACAGGACCCTGATCCTGACGCTTGCCAATGCACCGTCAAACGGGCTGACGCCCGCCCTGCGCGCGGCGCTGCTGACCGAACTTGCGACACCTTTCGCGGGCTGCGACTCTGTCGTTCTTGCCGGGGCGGGCGTGAACTTTTCCAGCCTGCTGCCCATGGAGCCCGACACGGCGCAACCGTCTTTGGCTGACCTGTGCCGGGCGGTTTCCGGGGCTTCGGTTCCGGTGGTGGCCGCGATCCAGGGGCTGGCCATGGGGCCCGGGGCGGAACTGGCGCTAGCGGCCCATGCCAGGATTGGCGCGCCCGGCTGCCGCATCGCCTTTCCTGAGGTGGCGCTGGGGCTTTGCCCCACGGCAGGCAGCACCCGTCGTTTGCCCCAGCGTGTCGGGGCCAGTGCTGCGCTGCAGTTGCTTCTGACAGGTCGGGTCGTTCCAGACGCCGAAGCTTTGGGTCTTGGCTTGCTGGACGAGCTTGCCACCGGCCCCCTGTTGCCTGCGGCCATCGCTTTGGCCGAAGGGCTGGCCCGGGGTCAAAGCCTGCCGGGCCAAGGACTTGTCCGTCCCCCTGAAGCCGCCGCCAGCTGGCAGGCGGCAGTGGCTGCAGCGCGCCGGGCGCATGTCGGCGCTTTGCCCGCGACGCGGCGGATCACCGACTGCGTCGAGGCGGCCCTGCTGCTGCCCGCCGAAAGTGCTGACAGCTTCGAGACTGTCGCGCGTACCGATCTGGAAGCGACGCCGGAAGCTGCCGCCCTCTGCGCCATCGCCCAGGCCGAACGGCGCGCAGCCCGGTTGCCCGCCGCCGTTGCCCGGGCCGAGCCAGTGCCCCTGACCACCCTTGGGCTTGTGGGCGAGGCCCCTGCTCTTGTCCTCCTTGCCCGCGCTGCGCTGCGGGAACGCATTCCCCTGCGTTGGCTGCACCCGTCTCGTCGGGTCATGATGGCAAGCCTTGGCCCGTTTGACCCTGATCCCAAAGACCTGCAGCATGTCGAGGATTCGGCCGATCTGAACGGGCTTGCCCTGCAAGTCCACGCCACGGCCCCGATTGCCGGTCCCTTGCGCACCCATTCGGACGGGACGGCCCTTGTGGTGCTGGATGGGGCCGAGGGCGAGATGGGTCTTTCCATCGCCCCGTCGGGCCGGGCCTGCGAAGTGTCGATACTGGCCGAGGAAGCCCCGCAGGCCATCGCCACGGCCGTGGCCGGGCTGCGGCGGCTGCGCCTTGTCCCCCTGTTGGTGGGTCACCGCCCCGGGCTTGGCCGCACTGTGATGCGGGCAGGCGATCTGGCACTGGCGCGGCTTGCCGCTTCGGGCGTAGCGCTGCGCCAGCTTGCAGCAGCAGTATCGGCCTACGGGGTGCGCCTGCCGGACACTCAGGGTGCCGCTACAGCGCGCGACATGACGGAGGCTGAGATTTGCAATCGCTGGCTTGGCGCCATGACGACTGCGGGGTTGCGCTTGCTGGATCAGGGCGTGGCGCGGCGACCTTCCGACATCGACCATCTGTTGGTCGCTGGGTATGGCTTTCCGCGCTGGAAGGGCGGGCCCATGCATCTGGCCGACCGGCGCGGCCTGCTGGTCCTGCGCCATGACCTTAGGCTTTGGGCAGCCGAGGATCCGGTCTGGACCCCTGCGTCCCTGCTGGACCGGCTTATTCAGGACGGGCGCCGCCTGTCGGTGCTGGATGGCAGCCCCTGATCCGGTCGACTTTAACCCAAGGCGATTCCTGCGACCACCATCATCAGCCCCAGCGCCGACACGCCAAGCGCCACGGTGTTCAGCAGCACGACTTTCTGCAGTTCTGCCCGCATCCCGGCATCGTCCAGCCCCGAACGTCTGGCGCGCATTGCTTTCAGAACGCAGTAGCCAAGGCCACCGATCCCGATCAGCGTCAAGGCCGCTCCCGCCCAGATCAAGACCTGCATGTCGCGCTCCTGCTGCATTCTGCCATGCGCCCGCGTCTAGCCGCTTCACGTTGCGCATTCAAGCCGCCGTTCCTGCTTGAACCTGCCCGCACCGGCAGGGTAGGAACCCCCAGACATCCCAAGCAGCCCGAGGACGAAGATGGCCGACGCGAACGATCCCTATGCCGTGACCGCTGACGAGCTGCGCCAGTTCATCGAACGGTTCGAACAGCTTGAGTCCGAGAAGAAGGACGTTGCCGACCAGCAGAAAGAGCTGATGGCCGAAGCCAAGGGCCGTGGCTATGACACGCGCGTGTTGCGCAAGGTTGTGGCCATCCGCAAGCGCAAGCCGGACGAACTGGCCGAGGAAGAGGCAGTGCTGGAGCTTTACAAAGCCGCCCTTGGCATGAGCTGAGGCACAACTACGCCCCGATCACGGTGACGCCCGGCATGCTGCGGATACGTTCGACATCCACAAGATAGGCCTGCGTCACCTCTTCCACCAGATCGTCGGTCCAGCCGGGCAGGGTGATTTCCTGCTCTACCAGTTCCGGTCGGGCGAACTTTTCCAGAAAAGCCGTCACGATCCGCCGCCGTTGGGTGACCGACTGCGGCGGATGCTCGGCGCAATAGGCCCGCAGCCTGCCCATGCCGATCTCGGTCATGATCAGGGTCAGCACTTCATCCGTGTCGACCAGTTCGGTCTCTGCGGCGTGGCCTGATACGGCTTGCAAAACCTCGGGCCAGATCAGGGGCGTCTCCTCGTCGCACCACAGCGTGAGCGGCACGCCGGGATTGGCGGCGAGCAGGTGCCGCACCGCATCCGACCAGCGCAGCCCCAAAGGATCGATCCCGGTCAGAATATCCTGATGCCCTTTGGCCGTCACCGCGTCCTGCAGGCTCGGCAGGAAGGTGGCCGGGTTGCGAATGGCAAGGTGAAACTCGGCCTCGGTATCGGGAAAGATCTGGGTATAGGCCCGCACCCTTTCCCCGGCCGAACTGTAGAGGCCGCCAAGCAAGGCATAGGCCGGAAAGCTGAGGAAACTTGGCCAGGAGAGGATCAACCGCTCTGCCTGCGGTTCATCCGTGATCTGTTCCAGGACCATCGCCTGCGTGTCGTCTGACGCGGCCTGTCCGCGCAACTGCAGGGCTGTGTCGCGCAACAGCTTGCGATACCGAGTGGGCGAGGGGACGGCGATCCCCTGTTCGGCCAGCGTGGCGCGGTTCTTCAGCAGACAGCGAACCAGACGGTCCTCGTCGGTGCAATGGGCACCCAGATGATAGACGATGCGCATGGGGCCCTGCCTTGACGGGTTCGCCGCAACTTTGTAGCGGGGCTGTGACCCTACTGTAAGGGCCTTTCTGGACAGTTAAACGGCTTTCCTGTAAGCCCCGGCAAGATGACCGACCGTTTCAGTCAACTTGCCACGCCACCCCGCCGCCTGCGGCTGGACCTCTGGACCCCGGGGGCTGTGATTATTGCGGCAGTGGTTCTGTCGCCGATCCTGTCCATCGTCTGGATCGCCTTCAATCCGGTGGAAAACATCTGGCCCCACCTGCTTGCGACGGTGCTGCCGCGGTATCTTTTGACAACGGTACTGCTGATGCTGGGCGTGGCCCTGCTGACCGCGCTGATCGGTACCGGGGCGGCCTGGTTGGTCAGCCAATACCGCTTTCCCGGACGCGACTGGCTGGCCTGGGCCCTGCTGTTCCCGCTGGCAATCCCGGCCTATGTCGGGGCCTACGCGCTGGTTGATTTTCTGGATTATGCCGGGCCACTGCAGACCGCCATGCGCGCGACCTTCGATTGGGCCTCGGCGCGGGATTACTGGTTTCCGGAAACCCGGTCGCTGTGGGCCGCTGTTCTTGTCCTGTCCCTTGCGCTTTACCCTTATGTCTATCTGCTGGCGCGGGCCGCCTACCGCGAGCAATCGGGCTGCACCTATGAGGTAGCGCGGGCCTTGGGCTGCGGCCCATGGGGGATGTTCTGGCGTGTAGGCCTGCCGCTGGCCCGCCCAGCCATCGCCGCCGGTGTGGCGCTGGCCCTGATGGAGACGGTGGCCGACTACGGCACGGTGCAGCACTTCGGGGTGCAGACGCTGACGACGGGCATCTTTTCCACCTGGCTGAATGGTGGCAATGCCGGTGGTGCGGCGCAGATTGCCGGGGTCATCCTCATGCTGATCCTTCTTCTTGTCGGGCTGGAGCGGGCAGGGCGTGGCAGCGCGCGGTTCTACCGCCTTGGCCGAGGGTCCCGCCCGATCGAGCGGCAGGCGATCCTTGGCTGGCGCCGGTGGCTCGCGACGGCGGCCTGCCTGCTGCCCTTTGCCGCTGGGTTTGTGCTGCCGGTCGGTGTGATGCTGGCCAACAGCATGGCGGCGCCCGAAGGCTGGCTTGCACCGGGGTTGATCGACGCGCTGTGGAACACACTGGTTGTCGCGGGGCTGGCCTCGCTGGCCACGGTTGGGGCCGCGCTGTTTCTGGTCTATGCGCTGCGCCAGTCGGGCTCACGGGTGGTGCGCTGGGTGCTGCCCTTGACGCTTGTCGGCTACGCCGCGCCGGGGGCCGTGCTGGCGCTTGGGCTCCTCATCCCCTTGGCGGCGGTGGATCACCGGCTTGCCGATACCGTCCTTGCGCTGACTGGTTGGGATCCGGGCCTGTTGATCACGGGCACGGCTTTTGCGCTAGGGTTGGCCTATCTGGTGCGGTTCTTCGGCATCGCCCAAGGGGCGCTTGATGCGGCTTTTGGCCGGGTCTCACCATCCCTGCCGATGGCGGCGCGTTCACTTGGGCGGACAGCAGGGGGGACGCTGGGCGCGGTCTATCTGCCCTTGATGCGCGGGTCGGTGTTCATGGCGCTGCTGGTGGTCTTTGTCGACTGCGTCAAGGAACTGCCGGCGACGTTGCTCTTGCGCCCGTTCAACTACAACACCCTGTCAACGCGGGTCTATGAACTGGCCAGCCTTGAGCGATTGTCCGAGGCCGCCCCGGCGGCGCTGGTCGTGATGGCGGTCGGACTGGTCGCCGTCGGCTTGCTCGCGCACGGGCAGCGGGACTGAACCCTTGCGGACCGGCTGCAGTGGGGGTATTTGAAGCGCGTGGCCCCTATAGCTCAGCTGGTAGAGCATCTGATTTGTAATCAGAGGGTCGGGAGTTCGAGTCTCTCTGGGGGCACCACGGCCACTCGTCCGGGTTTCGGACAGCTTTTCAGATCACTGATTTGCTTGGGGTTCGCGGTGCAGTTTCGGCATGACACCGCAGGGCCGGCTTGTCCTATTGGCGTTCCACCACGCCAAGAAAGCTGAGGGTCTGTTCAAGGTCGGCCCGCAGCTTGGCATCGCTGCGATTGAAGCCATTGCACAAAGCGTCAAAGCGTTTGCGCAGGGCTTTCTTCTCATCCCCCTTGCAGTCGTTCCACGGCCGGCCCTGCAGGCCCATCACCAGCACATAGTAGCCGATGAAATGCGGCCGCGTTCCATGGGCAAGCAGGCGACGATAGGCTTCATCCGCGCCCATCTCGTGGATTTCTTCTGCGGTCGTGATCCCGGCGCGGGCAAAGGCGATTTCAGACGCCGGGCCAAGATTGGGGATCGAGGATACGGGGTTGGGCATCGTGAAAGACCTGTCTGTGGAGGGCCAGCCTTGCGGCTGGTCCGTGGTCTTGTCAACGGCGCCTATGGCCTGCGAAGCGCCTTAGATGGAGGCCCAGTCGCGGAAGATCGGCTGACCGGCCTGTTGGGGCTTGCCCGCCGGTTGCTGGCCTTGCTGCTGCTGTTGTTGTGGGGCGGAGGACCCGCCTTGCTGGGGTTGGGAAGGGGACGTGGCCAATTGACTGCTCCGTTCGCTGGCTCTTTACGCGGTCTTGTTCCCGACATTGCGCGGAGACAGGGCCGCATCAAGCCGGGAACATGACGATTTTGCGACGATATGACCGTTCTGTGCGGCATCGGCAACAGGGCAGTGATCACATTTCGGTTTTCCCTACCTTGGCCCGAAGGATAGGCAGGCCCCTTCAGTCCAGGGCGCTGGCCGGATACCCTGCCGCGTAAAGGGCGGCCAGCAGGGCTGGCAGAGCGGCCGGGCCGGTGACAGCGGCCTTGCGGGCGGACAGGTCAACTGTCACGGCACCGGCGTCCGGAACGGCGGCAAGGGCGGCTTCAACGGCGGCCTTGCAATGGCCACAACTCATGTCGGGAATCGAAAGGGTCGTCATCGGTGGGGTCCTTCTCCTGATCCGGCCATGGTTGACCTCTGGCGGCCAAGGTCAAGCCATAGCGTCGCCCAAAGCTGCGGCATAGCCACACCCTCGATCCCGCGCAGGTGGGAGGGGGCATTGGGGATTTCCTTTGACAGCATGGGGTTGCAGTGGCAGGCTGCTCAAAGCGCTTTGAATATCGGAAATGTCTGGTGAAGCTATGGAAACGCCGTGCAGACTAGGGTACTGTTTGCGGTAACACAAAAGCGGTTTGAAGCTGCCCGTTGCCGCCCACGGTCACAGTTCCCCCCGCAAGCCCGCCTGCAAGACCGCTTGACCGCCGCCCCATGGCGCTTAGGCTTTGTGCAACCGCCTTGTTGAAAGTTTCTCCCCTTGCTGGATAGACCCGTGACCGATCTGAGTGTGACCCCAAACGTCCTGCAGGCAGATATCCTGCGCCACCTGACCTTTACCGTGGGCAAGGACGCGCCCCATGCCAGCCTGCATGACTGGCGGATGGCCCTGTCCCACGCGATCCGCGACCGGATCGTCGAGCCTTGGTTCGCGTCCACCAAGCGCACCTGGGCCGAGGACAGAAAGCGCGTCTACTACCTGTCGATGGAATTCCTGATTGGCCGCATTCTTGAAGATGCGACGATCAATCTGGGGCTTTACGATCAGGCGGCCGAGGCGATGGCGGCGGTCGGGCAGGACCTGCGCGCTGTGATCGGCGATGAACCCGACGCGGCTCTGGGGAACGGCGGGCTTGGGCGGCTTGCGGCCTGCTTCATGGAATCGATGGCGACGCTGGGCTGCCCGGCCTATGGCTATGGCATCCGGTACGAACACGGCCTCTTCCGCCAGCAGTTCGAGGCTGGCCGTCAGGTAGAGACCCCGGAAAACTGGCTGGCGCAGGAACATCCCTGGGAATTTGCGCGTCCCGAAAGCGCCTATACCATCGGGTTCAAGGGCCATGTCGAAACCCGCGATGGCCGCGACATCTGGCACCCCGCCGAAACCGTCATCGCCGAGGCGCATGATACGCCCGTGGTGGGCTGGCAAGGCAAATGGGCCAATACGCTGCGGCTCTGGGGGGCAAAGTCCACCGGGCAGTTCGATCTGGAGCGGTTCAACCGGGGTGATTACACCGCCGCGGCAGAGCCTGAGACCTTGGCCCGGACGCTCAGCCGGGTCCTTTACCCCGACGACACCACCTATCAGGGAAAGGAACTGCGCCTGAAGCAGGAATTTCTGCTGACCTCGGCAGCCTTGCAGGACATTCTGCGCCGCTATCTGGCGAACCATTCGGATCTGAAGGCGCTGCCAAGATACGTCGCGATCCAGATGAACGACACGCATCCCGCGATTGCCGGGCCGGAACTGATCCGCCTGCTGCAGGATGCCCATGGCGTGCCCTTTGATGAGGCGCTGACGATCGCGCGGGCCTGCCTGGGCTATACCAATCACACGCTTCTACCGGAAGCCCTTGAAAAATGGGCGACATTCACCTTTGGCAACGTGCTGCCGCGCCACATGCAGATTGTGGAAAAGATCGACAGCTGGCACCGCCGCGCCTATCCGAACCGGCCGCATTATGTGGGGATCGTGAAGCATCAGGAAGTGCGGATGGGGGAACTTGCCTTCATCATGAGCCACAAGGTGAACGGCGTGTCGGCGCTGCATTCGGACCTTGTGAAGCAGAACCTATTCCCCGAACTCCACCGCTTGCATCCTGGCCGGATCGTGAATCAGACCAACGGGGTCACCCCGCGGCGGTGGCTGCGGATGGCGAACAAGCCGCTGGCGGGCCTGATTACCGACACCATCGGCGCGGGCTGGGAGGCGGACCTTGATCGCCTGAAGGAGCTGGAGCCGCATGTCGAAGACGCCAGTTTCCGCGCGGTCTTTGCCGCGGCGAAGCGGGTCAACAAGGTGGAGATGTCGAACTGGGCGGGGGCGGAGATGGGAATCCAGATCTCTCCCGATGCCCTGTTTGACGTCCAGATCAAGCGCATCCACGAATACAAGCGCCAGCTTCTGAACATTCTTGAGACCATCGCGCATTGGAACAAGCTGCGCGCAAATCCCAAGGGTCCCTGGGTGCCGCGCGTCAAGGTCTTTGGGGGCAAGGCTGCCCCGGGTTATGCGGTCGCCAAGGAAATCATTCGCCTTATCAACGATGTGGCGGTTGTCATTAATGCTGATCCCGTGACGAGCGACCTGCTCAAGATCATCTACCCGCCGAACTACAACGTCAGCATGGCGGAACGGGTGATCCCGGCGGCTGACCTGTCCGAACAGATCTCGACCGCCGGGAAAGAGGCGTCGGGTACCGGCAACATGAAGTTCATGATGAACGGCGCGCCGACCATCGGCACGCTGGACGGCGCGAATGTCGAGATATTGCAAGAGGTTGGCGCCGACAACTTCTTCCTCTTCGGCCTGACCGCGGCCGAGGTGTCAAAGCGGCGCGAGGATCCTGACCACTCCAAAAAGGCGATCGAGGCGAGCCAGCCACTGCAGGACGTGCTGCAGATGATCGCCGAAGGGCGGTTCAACCCGGAAGAACCGGAACGGTATCATGGCCTTGTCCACCGGGTCTGGCACCACGACTATTTCCTCGTCGCCGCCGATTTTGACGCCTACCATGCCGCGCAGGCCGAGGTGGACAAGGCCTACGCCGACCCGGACCGCTGGTGGCGCATGGCGGCGTTGAATACGGCGCGAAGCGGGTTCTTCTCGTCCGACCGCACGATCCGCAGCTACATGGATGAAATCTGGCAGGCATCAAGCGCGTTGTGACGGGCGCACTCTGACGCGCTTTCGGGGAGGAAAGCATGGCTGAGATGACACTGGACCAAAGCGCAGCCGAGGCGATTGCCGGTGGCTGGCATGGCGACCCGTTTGCCGTCCTCGGACCGCAAAAACGCGCCAAGGGGTGGGAGATCACGGCCTTTGTCCCGGGGGCCGACCGGCTTTGGGTGCTGACCGGCAAGACCGAGGCTGAAGCGGTGCCCTATCCGGGGATTCCGGGGCTGTTCACGCATCAACTGGCGCGCAAGGTGAACTACAGGCTTCGCGCGCAAGGCCATGGCAATACTTGGGAATTTGAAGACCCGTTCCGGTTCGGCCCGGTCCTTGGCGAGTTGGATGAATACCTGCTGGGCGAAGGCACGCACCGCCGGCTGTGGCAGGTTCTCGGCGCGCATTGCATCAGCCATGAAGGGGTGGACGGTGTACATTTCGCCGTCTGGGCCCCGAACGCGGAGCGGGTTTCGGTGGTGGGTGATTTCAACATCTGGGACGGTCGCCGCCACCCGATGCGGCGGCGGGGGGCGACCGGTGTGTGGGAAACCTTCATCCCCGGTCTGGGGGAAGGCACGACCTACAAGTATGAAATCAAGGGTCCGGGCGGGCAGGTCTTGCCGCTCAAGGCCGATCCGGTCGGGTTTGGGTCTGAACATCCGCCGGCAAATGCCTCAGTCGTCAGGAAAATTGACGGCGCGTGGCAGGACGATGGCTGGATGACCAGCCGCGCCGCCGCGCATACCATTGACGCGCCGATTTCGGTCTATGAGGTGCATCTGGGGTCATGGCGGCGCGCGCCCGGCAACCGGATGCTGAGCTATCTGGAACTGGCCGAGCAATTGGTGGACTACGCCGTCGACATGGGTTTCACCCATATCGAGTGCCTGCCGGTCAGCGAGTATCCCTTTGACGGATCATGGGGATACCAGCCGGTCGGCATGTTCGCGCCCACGATCCGCCACGGAACCCCCACGGAATTCCGCGCCTTTGTCGATGCCGCGCACCGCAAGGGTCTTGGCGTGATCCTGGACTGGGTGCCGGGCCATTTCCCGACCGATGCGCATGGGCTGGGCCGCTTTGACGGCACCTCGCTTTACGAACATCAGGACCCGCGTGAGGGGTTTCATCAGGACTGGAACACCCTGATCTACAACTACGGCCGGGTAGAGGTGAAGAACTACCTCGTCTCCAACGCCTTGTATTGGCTGGAGGAATACCACATCGACGGTCTGCGTGTCGATGCCGTCGCCAGCATGCTGTACCGCGACTACAGCCGCAAGGCGGGGGAATGGATCCCGAACCTCGACGGCGGGCGCGAGAACTATGAGGCGATCGACGTCCTGCGCACGACGAACATCACCGCCTATGGTGAAGTGCCCGGGATCATGACGATTGCCGAGGAAAGCACCGCCTTTCCCGGCGTGTCGCGGCCTGCGAACTGGGGCGGGCTGGGGTTCGGGTTCAAGTGGAACATGGGCTGGATGAACGACACCCTGTCCTACATGCAGAAGGACCCGCTTTACCGCAAATACCACCACCACCAGATGACCTTCGGCATGGTCTACGCCTGGTCGGAAAATTACATCCTGCCGATCAGCCATGATGAGGTCGTGCATGGCAAAGGCTCCATGCTGTCGAAGATGCCCGGCACCGCTTGGGAGAAATTCGCCAACCTGCGCGCCTATTACGGGTTCATGTGGGCGCATCCGGGCAAGAAGCTTCTGTTCATGGGGCAAGAATTCGCCCAAGGGGCGGAATGGAACCACAACCAAAGCCTTGACTGGCATCAGCTTGATATCCTTGAACATAAGGGCATGCAGCGTCTGGTCCGCGACCTGAACCGGGTCTACCGTGAGGTCCCTGCGCTCCATGTGAACGACTGCCGGCCCGAGGGGTTTGACTGGATCGAGTCCAACGATGCCGATGCCGGGGTCTATTCCTTCGTCCGCAAGGGCAATGCGGGTGACAAGCAGGTCGTCGCGGTTATCAACATGACACCGCTGGAGCGCAAGTATCGCCTTGGTCTGCCCGCGTCGGGCAAATGGCACGAGATTCTGAACACCGACGCCGAGGCTTATGGCGGGGGCAACCGTGGCAACCTGGGAGGGGTGACCACGGAAAAGACGCCTTGGCACGGCCAGACGCAATCGGCGCTTGTCACGTTGCCGCCGCTGTCGGCAGTGTATCTGCAACAGGACTGAACTCAGGCGGGCCAAACCGCCACCCAGGGGAGGGAAAGCATGAAACCAAGACCGAACCAGCGCCTGTCATCTCAGGCCATGGCCTTCGTGCTGGCAGGCGGACGCGGCAGCCGGTTGAAAGAGCTGACCGACCGGCGCGCGAAACCTGCGGTCTATTTCGGCGGCAAGACCCGGATCATCGACTTTGCGCTGTCAAATGCGGTGAACTCGGGCATCCGGAAGATGGCGATTGCCACGCAGTACAAGGCGCACAGCCTGATCCGGCACTGCCAGCGCGGCTGGAACTTCTTTCGGGCGGAACGGAACGAATATCTGGACATCCTGCCCGCATCCCAGCGGATGGATGAGGTGAACTGGTACCGCGGCACGGCCGATGCGGTGGCGCAGAACATCGACATCATCGACAGCTACGGGATCACTTACGCAATCATCCTTGCGGGCGATCATATCTACAAGATGGATTACGAGGTGATGCTGCGCCAGCATGTCGAGGCGGGGGCCGATGTCACCATCGGTTGCCTCACCGTCCCGCGGATGGAGGCGACGGCCTTTGGCGTGATGCATGTCGACAAGTCCATGCGGATCACGGATTTTCTGGAAAAGCCGAAGGATCCGCCCGCGATCCCGGGTGATCCTGCCCATGCGCTGGCCAGCATGGGGATCTACATCTTCAACTGGGCCTTCCTGCGCGATCTGCTGATCCGGGACATGCAGGACGACAGCTCCACTCATGATTTCGGCTTCGATCTGATCCCCCATATCGTCAAGAACGGCAAGGCCGTGGCCCACAAGTTCGCCGACAGCTGCGTGATGAGCGGGCTGGAAACCGAACCCTACTGGCGCGATGTCGGAACGATTGACGCCTTCTGGCAGGCCAATATCGACCTGACGGATTTCGTCCCGAAACTGGACCTATACGACAGCGCCTGGCCGATCTGGACCTATGCCGAGATCGTGCCGCCCGCGAAGTTCATCCATGACGAGGATGGGCGCCGGGGCTCGGCGGTATCGTCGCTGGTGTCGGGCGATTGCATCGTCTCGGGCTCGGCGGTGTCGAACAGCCTGTTGTTCACCGGGTGCCGCACGCACAGCTATTCCAGTCTGGAATATGTCGTGGCGCTGCCACAGGTCATCGTCAACCGCAAGGCACAGCTGACGAAATGCGTGATCGACCGGGGGGTGGAAATTCCCGAAGGTCTGGTCGTGGGCGAGGATCCGGAAGAAGACATGAAGTGGTTCCGCCGGTCGGAAGGCGGGATCGTGTTGATCACGCAAGACATGCTTGACGCGCGGGCCAAGGCGTTGTCCTGAGAGGGCGTGACTGTGGATGCCCCGGGGGACCTTGCGTCCCCCCATGCCACCGGTTTCTTGGACCGGTGGCGAAAACGGTGGCATACCCCTGCAGGATGTTTGGGCAAAGATGAAAGGGGTTCCCATGGTTGTGCGCGGGCGGGTGCTTTCGGTGGCGTCGGAATGTGTGCCGCTGGTCAAGACCGGCGGGCTTGCCGATGTCGTGGGGGCACTGCCTGCGGCGCTGGCGGCGGTGGGCTGGGACATGCGGGTGCTGCTGCCGTGCTATCAAGGCCTGCGCGCTCAGTCGGCCGGCTGGCCGGTGGTCTGGGAGGAAGCCGACCTTTGGGGCGGACCGGGGCGCGTCCTTGCGGGGGACGTCGCGGGCATGCAGGTGCTCCTCCTGGACGCCCCGCATCTTTATGACCGCGACGGTGGCCCCTATTCCGGCCCGCGCGGCGACCATCCCGACAACGCGGTGCGGTTTGCCGCCCTAAGCTGGATTGCGGCCCGGATCGCGCGTGAGGGGTTGGAGAGTTGGAAGCCCGATGTCCTGCATGCGCATGACTGGCAGGCGGGGCTGGCTCCGGCCTATCTTGCCTATCACGGCAGTGGCGGGGTGAAATCGGTCCTGACCATCCACAACATCGCCTTTCAGGGCTGGGCAGCGGCGCATATGCTGGGCGTGCTGCGGCTGCCCGGGCATGCCTATCACCCCGAGGCTTTGGAATATTACGGCGGGATTTCCACCCTGAAGGCCGGGCTTGTCACGGCGAATTGGATCACGACCGTATCGCCCAGCTATGCGGCGGAACTGATGCGCCCCGCCTTCGGGATGGGCCTTGAAGGCGTGATCGCGGCACGCGGACCGGTGGTTTCCGGTATCCTGAACGGGGTCGACACCAGCGTCTGGGACCCGGGCGCCGAAGACCCGCCGTTCAGCGCCAAGGCACTTGCAGGCAAGGCCACGGCACGCGCGCACTTGTGCGAGGAGTTCGGGCTGGAGGTGCCGGGGCCCTTGGCCATCGTCGTCAGCCGGTTGACGGACCAGAAGGGGATCGACCTTCTGCCCGCCGTGATCCCGGATTTCGTGCTGGGCGGTGGCGGGTTGATCGTGCTTGGGTCGGGCGATCCCGGCATGGAGGGGGCGATGCGCGCCCTTGCCGCGCGGTTCCCGGGGCGGGTCGCGGTGCGGATCGGCTATGATGAAGGGCTCAGCCACCGGCTGTTTGCCGGCGCCGATGCGGTGCTGGTGCCAAGCCGGTTCGAACCCTGTGGCCTGACGCAGATGTATGGCTTGCGCTATGGCACACTTCCGGTCGTGTCGCTGGTGGGCGGGCTTGCCGATACGGTGATCGGCGCATCGCCCGCCACGATTGCGGCCGGGGTGGCCACGGGCGTGACCTTCCACCCGGTCGACGCGCTGGCCTTCGGTCAGGCGCTCACGCAATTGCTGACGCTGCATGGCCAGCCAAAGCTGTGGGCCAAGCTGCGCGCCAATGCGATGGCGCACCCGGTCGGCTGGGAAACCAGCGCCGCTGCCTATGCCGCCCTTTACGAAAGGCTGACCGCGTGACGCCACAGTCCAGCCAGCCCCCCGTACGGCTGTCCGGCCATGCTGTCGGGCCCGGTCGCCCTTGGCCGATGGGGGCCAGCTTTACCGGGGATGGCGTGAACTTCGCGGTTTTCTCCGCCCATGCCGAACGGATCGAGCTTTGCCTTTTCACCGGCGACGGCCGCAAGGAAATGGCCCGCCTGCCGATCATCGAGCGGGACGGGGACATCTGGCATATCCACGTCGGCGGGCTGACCCCGGGCACGGTCTACGGCTTTCGCGCGCACGGGCCCTATGCGCCGGAGCAGGGCCACCGCTTCAACCCGAACAAACTGCTGCTGGACCCCTATGCCCGTGCGCTGGAGGGGCGTTTGAAGTGGTCGGATGCGCTGATGGGCTACAAGATCGGCTCCTCCCGCGGGGACCTCAGCTTTGACACGCGTGACAGCGCCTTTGCGGTACCGAAGGCCGTGGTCACCGACCCCTCCTTCAGCTGGGGAACGGACACCGCCCCGCGTACCCCCCGGGTGGATACGGTGATCTACGAGGCGCATGTAAAGTCGCTGACCGCGCTTCATGGCGGCGTGGAAAAGGGGCTGCGCGGCACCTATCTGGGCCTGTGTTCAGACCCGGTGATCGACCACCTCCAAAAGCTGGGCGTGACGGCGATTGAACTTCTGCCGGTGCAGGCATTCATCGACGACCGGTTTCTGGTGGCCAAGGGCCTGCGCAACCACTGGGGCTACAACACGCTGGCCTTCTTTGCGCCCGAACCCCGCTACATGTCGAAAGGCGCGCTGTGGGAGTTTCAGACCATGGTCCGCCGGTTCCATTCGGCGGGGATCGAGGTCATCCTGGACGTGGTCTACAACCACACCGCCGAGGGCGATGAATGGGGCCCGACGCTGGCGTTTCGGGGCCTGGACAATGCCAGCTACTACCGGCTTGCGGGCGGCGGGCGGCATTATGTGAATGACGCGGGCACCGGCAACACGCTGAACCTGACGCATCCGATGGTGCTGCGGATGGTCATGGATTCGCTGCGCTACTGGGTGGAATTTGCCCATGTCGACGGCTTCCGCTTTGACCTTGCCACCGCCCTTGGCCGTGAGGCGCATGGGTTTGACCCGAATGGCGGGTTCTTCGATGCCATCCGGCAGGACCCGACCCTGAGCCGCGTCAAGCTGATCGCCGAGCCTTGGGACATCGGCCCCGGCGGCTATCAGCTTGGGGCCTATCCGCACCCGTTTCACGAATGGAACGACAGGTTCCGCGATGGCGTGCGGCGGTTCTGGAAGGGCGACGCCGGGATGACCCGCGACCTTGCCGCGCGCGTTCTGGGCAGTGCCGACCGGTTCGATCATTCCGGGCGGGCGGCGACCTCATCGGTCAATTTCATCACCAGCCATGACGGCTTCACGCTGGAGGATCTGGTCAGCTTCACCATCAAGCGCAACTTCGCGAATGGTGAAGATAACCGCGACGGCCACCACGAAAACCACTCGGACAACCTTGGGGTCGAGGGGCCGACGAAGGACCCCAAGGTGCTGGCGGCGCGGGGGCTGCGGAAGCGCAACCTGTTGGCCACGCTGCTGCTGGCGCAAGGCGTGCCGATGCTGCTGGCCGGGGATGAGATTGGCCACAGTCAGGGCGGCAACAACAACGCATATGCGCAAGACAATGAAACCAGCTGGATCGACTGGACCAGCCGGGATGAAGACCTTCTCGGCTTCGTCCAACGGCTGATCGCACTGCGCCGGTCCTTGCCTGTCCTACGGCAACGCCGGTTTCTGCATGCCCGGCAGCGGCCCTCGGATACGATACCGGATGTGATCTGGCGGCGGGCCGATGGCACCGTGCCGCAGTCCGAAGAATGGCACGACCCGGCTTTCCGCTGCTTGTGCGTCGAGCTTCGCATGGCGGCCGAAGGCGGCGATCCGACGCCCGATGCAGTCTTTGCCGTCTTCAACAGCGGCCCGGCCACTGCGCTCTACCTGCCCGACAGTGCCCCGGGGTGGGAGCTGCTGCTGGACACCACACGCCCGGACCTGCCGCCGGGGGCCGCCTTCACCGAAGCGCCCGCGCAATCCGTACTGCTGTTTCGGTCCCTGACCGGCACGCCAAAGGGAGGCAAACCATGACCCAAGTGACCACAGTCGCCACCGCCCCGATCGCCGGGCAAAAGCCGGGCACGTCGGGCCTGCGCAAGAAGACCCCGGTCTTCATGGGGCGCCATTATCTGGAGAATTTCGTACAAGCGATCTTCGATGTGGTTGGCTCTGCCGGCAAGACCTTCGTTCTGGGCGGCGACGGGCGCTATTTCAACGACCGCGCGGCGCAGGTGATCCTGCGGATGGCGGCGGCGAATGGGGCTGCGCGGGTGATCGTGGGGCAGGGGGCGATCCTGTCCACCCCCGCCGCCAGCCACCTGATCCGGCTGAACAAGACCGATGGTGGGATCATCATGAGCGCCTCCCACAACCCCGGCGGGCCGGAGGAGGATTTCGGCGTCAAGTTCAACATGCCGAACGGCGGGCCAGCCCCCGAAGGCGTGACCGAGGCGATGTATCAGCGCACGACCACGATCACCGAATACAAGGTGCTTGAGGCGCAGGATGTGGATCTTGCGGCCATCGGACGGCACCAGTTGGGCGGCATGATCGTCGACGTGGTCGATCCGGTGGCGGACTACGCCACCCTGATGGAAAGCCTTTTCGATTTCCCGGCGCTGCGCAGCATGTTTGCCAATGGCTTCCGGATGCGGATGGACTCCATGTGTGCGGTCACCGGGCCCTATGCGGTGGAGATACTGGAAAACCAACTTGGGGCAGCCAAGGGCACTTGCGTCAACGCCACCCCCTTGCCGGATTTCGGCGGGATGCACCCCGACCCGAACCCGACCTGGGCCAAGGCGCTTATGGATGAGATGTTCTCGGACGCGGCCCCCGATTTCGGCGCGGCAAGCGATGGCGACGGGGACCGCAACATGGTAGTGGGGCGGGAGGTCTATGTTTCGCCCTCTGACAGTCTTGCCGTGCTGGCGGCCAACGCGCATCTGGCACCCGGCTATGCCAAGGGCCTGAAGGGTGTGGCCCGGTCCATGCCAACCTCAGCCGCTGCGGACCGCGTGGCGGATGCGCTGGGGATCGGCAAGTATGAAACCCCGACCGGCTGGAAGTTCTTCGGCAACCTTCTTGACGCCGGAATGGCGACGATCTGCGGCGAGGAATCCTTTGGCACCGGGTCCGACCATGTGCGCGAAAAGGACGGGCTCTGGGCAATCCTTCTGTGGCTGAACATCCTTGCGGTCAGAAAGCAGTCCGTTGCAGAGATCCTGAAGGACCACTGGGCCACCTACGGCCGCAACTACTATAGCCGCCACGATTTCGAGGCGATCGAAGTCGCCAAGGCCGACGCGATGTTCGCGGCGCTGCGCGGGTCGCTGGCCACTCTGCCGGGCCGCGTGGTGGAGGGGATGACGATTACCGCCGCCGACGATCTCGCCTATACCGACCCCGTGGATGGGTCGGTCAGCCAGAAGCAGGGCGTGCGGGTGATGTTTGGCGATGGCAGCCGCATCGTCTACCGCCTGTCCGGCACCGGCACCGAAGGCGCGACGCTGCGGGTCTATCTGGAACGCTATGCCGCCGGGCCCTCCGGGCTTGACCTTGACGCGCAAGAGGCCCTGGCCCCGGTCATCCGTGCAGCGCATGACTTGGCGGGGATTGCCGCCCATACCGGCCGCACCGCACCCGATGTGGTGACCTGAGGCGCAATGTGGCTGCGCAATGTCGCGGATTGACCAGACTCAAGGTTCGTTTGCGACAAACCTGACACCTATGTCGAGTTTGACGGAGGGGCGGCAATGGGCGAGGTCAGGGTAAGGTCAGGCCGTCAGGCGCGACAGGCGGAACGGGCACAGAAGGGCGGTGGGGTCGGTCGGCCCTATATCGTCCGCAATATCCCGACCTATGACGTGCTGTCCGAAGAGAACCTGCTTCGCATCGAGGCAGCGGCGGATCGGGTGCTGGCGGAAACCGGCATCGAATTCCGCGATGACCCCGCGTCGCTCGACCACTGGAAGCGCGCGGGCGCCGATGTGCAGGGCCTGCTGGTCAAGTTCCCGCCCGGCATGCTGCGCGAGATCCTGAAATCCGCCCCGGCCGAATTTACCCAGCACGCCCGCAACCCGGCCAATTCGGTTCGGATCGGGGGGAAGAACGTCGTCTTCTCGCCCGCCTATGGCAGCCCCTTCGTGATGGACCTTGATCGCGGCCGCCGGTTCGGCACGATCGAGGACTTTCGCAACTTCATCATGCTCGCGCAATCAAGCCCGAACTTCCACCATTCGGGCGGCACGATCTGCGAACCCACCGACGTGCCGGTGAACAAGCGCCACCTGGATATGGTCATGGCGCATATCGAACTATCGGATCGGCCGTTCATGGGCTCTGTCACCGCCGAGGAACGGTCGGAAGACAGCATCGAGATGACGCGCATTGTCTTTGGTGAGGCGTTTGTGAACGATCATTGCGTTATCCTCGGCAATGTGAACGTCAATTCACCTTTGGTCTGGGATTGCACGATGACCAAATCCCTGCGCGCCTATGCGCGGGCCAATCAGGCGGCGGTGATCGTGCCCTTCATCCTTGGCGGGGCGATGGGTCCGGTGACCAACGCCGGCGGGATTGTGCAATCGCTGGCCGAAACGATGGCCGGCTGTGCACTGACGCAGCTGGAACGCAAAGGCGCGCCGGTGATCTTTGGCAACTTCCTGTCGTCGATGTCTTTGCGGTCAGGCTCACCGACTTTCGGGACGCCAGAGCCTGCGATTGGCAGTCAGGTCATCGGGCAACTGGCGCGGCGGCTGAACCTGCCGCTGCGCTGCGCGGGGAACTTCACCACGTCAAAGCTGCCGGACGGGCAGGCGATGATGGAAGGCACGATGTCGATGCTGTCGGCGGTGCATTGCGGGGCGAACTTCATCCTGCATTCGGCGGGGTTCCTCGATGGCTTGCTGTCGATGTCCTACGAGAAATTCATGATGGACGCCGACCTCTGCGGCGCGCTGCATGCCTATCTGGACGGGATCAAGATCGACGACGATCAGCTTGCCGTGGACGCCTTTGCCGAGGTTGGTCCGGGCAACCATTTCTTTGGCTGCAGCCACACGATGAAACATTACGAGACTGCGTTCTGGGACTCTGATCTCTCGGACAATGAGCCGTTCGAGAAATGGGAAGCGGCGGGGTCCACCGATGCGGCGACCCGGGCGAACAAGCTGTGGAAGAAGCGGCTTGCCGAATTTGAGGCCCCGGCCTTGGACGAGGGCATCCGCGACGGGCTGCAGGATTTCGTGGCACGGCGCAAGGCCGATGCTGCAGACGCCTGGTACTGACGCGGGCCAAAATCCTTCGAAGGATTTTGCAAATCTTTTCGAAAAGATTTGGCTCTCAGGCGCGCAGGCCGGTCTCTTCCAGAAGACCCAGGCGCTTGGCCTCATAATAGTAGCCGCGCGCGTACCAGCCGATGGCCTCGTCTTGATCCCCGCGGGCGACAAGCCAAGCACCGCGCAGATAGCGCCCGGCGTAGCGCAGATTGGTTTCGGGATCGAGCAGATCGGACGCATCGCCCCGAAACCCCATGGTGCGCGCGGTTTGCGGCAGGATCTGCATCAGCCCGTAGTAGGGCCCATTTCGCGCGCGGGGGTTGTAGTCGCT
Organism: Tabrizicola piscis; assembly: GCF_003940805.1. Lineage (NCBI taxonomy): Bacteria > Pseudomonadati > Pseudomonadota > Alphaproteobacteria > Rhodobacterales > Paracoccaceae > Tabrizicola > Tabrizicola piscis. The sequence goes on along the minus strand of NZ_CP034328.1, from coordinate 113,424 downwards.
TTCGCGCTGGATCACCCGGTGCAGCAGGCTTTCCGGAATCTGGTGCTCCTCCGCAGACCTTCGGATCAAGGCCCGCAGTTCCGGCGTCTCGCCCGGATGCAGATCGCCGCGCGAAGTCTGGGGGGGTTGGCGCCGCGAACAGCCGGCAAGCACGGCGCTGGCGGCAAGAAGCAGAAGGGCACGGCGGGAAACAGGCATGGCACGGGCTTTCGTTTTGACGGTGCCAGATAGCGGGGCCGCACCGTTGCTGGCAAGGGCCGCGGCACACAACTGGCAAGAAGCAGCCGGGATCGCGCAATTTTGTGTCGGAAGCGGTGAGATTCTTCTTAGCCCTTGCAAAGTTTCGCTTACTCTCACCGCAAGGGAGCGAGGGAATCGTCAATGAAGCTGAGCGACACCCGCGACATCGGCGCGGATCCTGCCATCGTGTGGCGGGCCATTCTTGACCCGGAGGTGCTGAAGGCCTGCATTCCGGGGTGTCAAAGCCTTACCGGCTCGGTCGCCGACGGGTATGAGGCGGTGGTCAAGCAAAAGGTTGGCCCCGTCAGCGCCACCTTCACGGGCCTTGTCCAGCTGTCCGACATTGTCGAAGGCGCAAGCCTGCGGATCTCGGGCGAGGGGAAGGGTGGTGTCGCGGGCTTTGCCAAGGGCGGGGCGAACGTGACGCTGGACCCGATCCCCGAAGGCACGCGGCTAAGCTATGATGTCGAGGCATCGGTCGGCGGCAAGATCGCCCAGCTGGGCAGCCGCATCATCGATGGCTTTGCCAAGAAGATGGCCGATGAGTTTTTCACCCGCTTTCAGGAGGCGGTCGAAGGTCCGGAAGATGAACCGGAACCGACCGAAACCACGGCGGATGCACCAAAGAAGGGCTGGTTCAAACGCCTGATCGGCTGAAATCGCGGGCCGATACAGCGGCCCCGCACCGTTACCAAGGATGTCCCAAGGGAGGGGAAAGCATGACAAAAGTCAGCATGACCGTGAACGGCCGCGCCGTCTCGGCCGAGACTGAAGGGCGGACACTCCTGTCCGCCTATTTGCGCGAAGGGCTGCGCCTGACCGGCACCCATGTCGGTTGTGATACGTCGCAATGCGGCGCCTGCGTGGTGCATGTCGATGGCAAGCCGGTGAAAAGCTGCACGGTCTTCGCGCAGGACGTGGCCGGCGCCGATGTGCGGACGATCGAAGGGATGGCGAATGCGGACGGCTCGCTTGGCGTGATCCAGCAGGCGTTTCAGGACCACCACGGACTGCAATGCGGGTTCTGCACGCCGGGCATGGTGATGTCTGCAGCGGCCTTGCTGGCTGAGAACCCAAAGCCAAGCGAACAGGACGTGCGCCACTACTTGGACGGCAACATCTGCCGCTGCACGGGATACCACAACATCGTCAAGGCCGTGATGGCTGCCTCCGGGCAGGACGTCAGCGCCTTGGCCGCCGAATAAGGGGGAAAGACGATGCCGAAGGATCATGGAATTGGCGCAAGCTCGAAGCGCCGTGAGGATGTCCGCTTTCTGACCGGGAAGGGTGTCTATACCGACGACATGAACATCTCCGGGCAGGCCCATGCGGTGATGGTGCGGTCCAATGTGGCGCATGGCCGGATCGTGCGCGTCGCGACCGAGGAAGCTGCGGCGATGCCCGGCGTTCTTGCCATCTTCACCGGTGAGGATTTCGCCGCCGTCGGGGGCAACCCGGCAGGCTGGCTGATCAACAGCCGCGACGGCACCCCGATGCGCGAACCCAAGCGACCAGTGCTGGCGCATGGCAAGGTCCGCCATGTGGGCGACGCCTATGCCGCCGTCATTGCCGACACCTACCAGCAGGCCCGCGACGCCGCACAGGTGATCGCGGACAACAGCCAGATCGACGAACTGCCTGCCATCGTCAACATGGCCGACGCCGTGGCCAATGCCTCCAACCGCGTGCATGACGAAATCCCCGACAACCTTTGCTTTGACTGGGGCTGGATCGAGGATAACCGCGCCGCAGTGGACGCGGCGATCAAGGCCGCCCCGCATGTCACCACACTGGAACTGGTGAACAACCGGCTAGTGCCGAATGCGATGGAACCCCGCGCCAGCATTGGTGAATTCTTCCCCGGCACGGGCGATTACAAGCTGACCACGACCAGTCAGAACCCGCATCTGACACGGCTTCTGGTGGCGGCGTTTGTCATGGGCATCCCGGAAAACAAGCTGCAAGTCGTGGCCCCGGATGTGGGCGGCGGCTTCGGGTCGAAGATCTATCACTACGGCGAAGAGGCGCTGGTGCTGGCGGCGGCCAAGAAACTGGCCCGCCCGGTGCGCTGGACGGCGGAACGGTCAGAATCCTTCCTGACCGACGCGCATGGCCGCGACCATGTGACGAAGATCGAGCTGGCAAGCGACCTTGAGGGCAACATCCTTGCCATCCGCACCGAAACATTGGCCAACGTCGGCGCGTATCTGTCGAACTTCTCGACCGCGACGCCGACCTTCCTGCATGGCACGCTAATGTCCGGGCCCTACAAGGTGCCGCATGTCTATGTGAACGTGAAGACCGTGTTCACCAACACCGCCCCCGTCGATGCCTATCGTGGCGCGGGTCGCCCCGAGGCGACCTATTCGCTGGAGCGTGTCATCGACAAGATGTGCCGCGAGCTTGGCCTTGATCCGTTCGACGTGCGGCGCAAGAACCTGCTGACGCCCGACCAGTTCCCCTATCAGTCGCCCGTAGGCCTGCTTTACGATACTGGCAACTATCAGGCGACGCTGGACAAGGCGATTGAGATGGCCGACGTCGCCGGCTTCGAAAAGCGCGCCGCCGCCTCCAAGGCCAAGGGCAAACTGCGCGGCATGGGGCTTTCCACCTGGATCGAGGCTTGCGGGATCGCGCCGTCCAACCTCGTGGGTGTCCTTGGCAGCCGCGTCGGGCTTTACGACGCTGCGACCGTGCGGGTGAACGCGACCGGCAACCTTTCCGTTATGGTCGGCGCTCACAGTCATGGGCAGGGGCATGAGACGGTCTTTGCCCAGATCGTCGCCGACAAGCTGGGGATCCCGGAATCCTCCGTCGAAATCGTCCATGGCGATACGGCGCGCATTCCGTTCGGAATGGGCTCCTACGGGTCGCGCAGCCTTGCGGTCTGCGGCACGGCGATGGACAAGGCGCTCGACAAGATCATCGCCAAGGGCAAGAAGATCGCCGCCCACATGCTGGAAGCAGCAGAAGGCGACATCACCTTTGGTGACGGCAAGTTTTCCGTGGCCGGCACCGACAAGGCCAAGACTTTCGGCGAAATTGCCTTCAGCGCCTATGTCCCGCACAACTACCCGCTGGAAACGCTGGAACCGGGGCTGGAGGAAACCGCCTTCTACGACCCCGCCAACTTCACCTATCCCGCAGGCGCCTATATCTGCGAGGTTGAGGTGGACGAAGGCACCGGCAAGGTCGATGTGGTGGCCTTCCACTGCGCCGATGACTTCGGCAACATCATGAACCCGATGATCGTCGAAGGTCAGGTGCATGGCGGCGTCGGGCAGGGGATCGGCCAGGCCCTGTGCGAGTTCACGACCTATGACGAAAACGGCCAGCTTCTGACCGGGTCCTACATGGATTACGCCATGCCAAGGGCCGAGGATGTGCCGTTCTACAACGTGGACTATTCCTGCCAGACGCCCTGCACGCACAATCCCTTGGGCGTGAAAGGCTGTGGTGAGGCGGGGGCCATCGGCTCCCCCCCCGCCGTCGTCAACGCGGTGATCGACGCGCTGCACCGTGGCGGCCACAAGGTTGCGCATATCGACATGCCGGTCTCGCCCTCGCGGGTGTGGTCGGCGATGAACGCGTGAGGGGAGGATACCATGCACAACTTTGACTTCGTGAAGCCCTCGACCATCGCGGATGCGGTAAAGGCCATGGGCGGCGACGGCGCGCAGGCGCTGTCGGGCGGGCAAACCCTGATCCCGACGATGAAGCAGCGGCTGGCCGCGCCCACGGTGCTGGTCAGCCTGACCGGCATCGGTGAGATGAAGGGCGTCTGCATGGGCGACGGGGGCCTGCATATCGGGGCCGCCACACCGCATGCGGTCGTGGCACATGAAGCGGCAGCGCAGTACCCGGCGCTGGCGGCTTTGGCAGGCGGCATTGGTGACCCCGCAGTGCGGTCGCGCGGCACCATCGGCGGCAGCCTGGCGAACAACGACCCGGCGGCCTGCTATCCGGCAGGGGTGCTGGGGTCCGGCGCGACAGTGGTCACCAACAAACGCAAGATCGCTGCGGATGACTACTTTCAGGGCATGTTCACCACTGCGCTGGAAGAAGGGGAGATCATCACCTCCGTTGTTTTCCCGATCCCGCAGAAGGCGGCCTATGTAAAGTTCAACCAGCCCGCCAGCCGCTTTGCCCTGACCGCAGTCTTCGTGGCGAAATATGCGGATGGGGTACGGGTGGCCGTCACCGGGGCATCGGCCGGCGGGGTCTTCCGCTGGACGGATGCCGAGGCGGCGCTGTCGGCGAACTTCTCTGCCAGTGCGATTGCCGGATTGACGGCGGATGCCGGTGACATGATCGGCGATCTGCATGGCTCGCAAGCCTATCGTGCCAATCTGGTCAAGGTCCTGACCGGCCGCGCGGTCACCGCCGCCGGCTAAGCCGTTCCACAAACGATCGACGGCCCCGGAAGAAACCCTTCCGGGGCCGTTGTCATTTGCCTGTCACCGATCTGGGGCATCCAGTCTGTGGATAAACCCCAAGATGTCGCAGGCGCTTGGGGGTTGCGCGGGCGGAAACGCCAGATATAGTTTGCGGTGTCGGGGCGGGCTCCCCCCGCCCTGTCGCCAGAACGGCAACGGGCAAAGCTGGGAGTCTTTGACGGAATGGACGGCGATTTCAGAACTCACTTCGTGCGCGATCCCGCAGCACTGAAGCACTACCCGGCCCTGGTGCTGAACGCCGATTACCGGCCGCTCAGCTATTACCCGCTCAGCCTCTGGCCCTGGCAAGAGGCGATCAAGGCTGCCGTCCTGGACCGGGTGCAGATCGTCGCCGAATATGACCAGGTGGTGCACAGCCAGCGACAGGTGTTCCGGATACCCTCGGTCGTCGTGCTGAAAGACTATGTGAAACCCCAGAAGCGCGTGGCATTCACGCGCTTCAATCTTTTTCTGCGGGACGAATTCTGCTGCCAGTACTGCGGTGCCAAGGGCGATCTGACCTTTGACCATGTCCTGCCCCGGTCCAAGGGCGGGATCACGTCCTGGGAAAACGTGGTTGCCGCCTGCAGCCCATGCAACCTTCGCAAGGGGTCACGTACGCTCAAGCAGGCCGGGATGTTCCTGAACCGCCACCCCCGTGCGCCATCAGCCGAAGAAATGCAGGCGCATGGCCGCCGTTTTCCGCCCAACCACCTGCACGAAAGCTGGATGGATTATCTGTACTGGGACGCAGAGCTGGAGGCTTAAGGCTCCGGGCGCGGGTTCGGCCCTTCGCCGGACTTTCGTCATATAATCGTTACAAAACATTTACATTGACCGTGCCGCATGATCCGATGCCGGAAAAGCATCGGGGAATATCGTGGTCGTCGCACTCGAAACAGCCGCAATCAACCTGTTCACGGCCCTCGCTTGCGGGGCGGTGATCGGGTCGGAACGTCAGGTCCGACAGCGGATGGCGGGGCTGCGGACCAACGCCCTTGTTGCCCTTGGAGCGGCAAGTTTCGTCACCTTTTCAGGGCTTTACCCGGATGAGGTCAGCCCAACCCGCGTCGCCGCGCAGATCGTGTCGGGCATCGGTTTCCTTGGGGCCGGCATCATCTTTCGCGACGGGTTCAACGTCCACGGGCTGAACACGGCGGCAACGCTGTGGTGTTCGGCAGGCGTGGGCATGATGGCCGGGGCAGGGGCCTGGGACTTCGCGCTGTTGCTGACCGGCATGGTCGTCTTCGTGAACCTGGGCCTGCGCCCGCTGGTCAAATGGCTGAAGCGTCGCACCCGGGCCGGGCTTCCGGTGACCCGCGCCTACCGCGTGATCCTGACCGTGACCGAAGCCCAGGAACCCGAAGCACGCAGTCTGGTGCTGCGCACGCTGTCCTTGGGCGGGTTGCACCTCAGCGAGATTGGCGTTGCCGTCGCCGAAGACGGGCGGGGTCTGGACCTGTCTGCGACGGTGACTGCCGAAGGCGCGGGCGACCTTGCGCTGGAACAAGCCGTTCAGCGCCTAGCCGCCGAACCGGGCCTGATGCGGGTACGCTGGCTGGCGCTTGAGGACGGCTGACCCCCGCCTGCGGTTCCTAACAGCGCGCAGCGGTGCTAGACATGCGGACGGGCAGCCTGTAGAAGGACGCCGTTAGCGCTAACAGATGCTACCCCGAGGAGACGATCATGGTTTCGCGAGTCATTCCGGTGGATGTCTTCGATCTGGTGATCTTCGGCGCCACTGGCGATCTCGCCCGCCGCAAGATCCTTCCCGGCCTTTACCGCCGCTTTCTGGCAGGCCAAATGCCAGATGACAGCCGGATCATCGGGGCCGCCCGCGCCGATCTGACCAACGACGCCTTTTGTGAACAGGTGCGCGCCGCGATCACGGAGTTTGTGCCAAAAGACCGGCAGGACCCTGCTGTGATTGACGCCTTCCTCGCACGGCTGGCCTATGTCCCGATTGACGCCACCGGCACCAATGGCTGGGCTGCGCTTAAGGCCCTGATGCGGCCAAACGTGGTGCGGGCCTTCTACTTCTCGGTCGCTCCCAGCCTGTTCGGTGATATCGCCAGCCGGCTGCACGACCACGGCATCGCCGATGCCTGGAGCCGGATCGTCGTGGAAAAGCCGTTCGGGCGTGACCTTGCAAGCGCGCGGGCCCTGAACGCAGCCTTGGCTCAGCATTTCAGCGAAGCGCAGATTTACCGGATCGATCATTACCTTGGCAAGGAAACCGTCCAGAACCTTATGGCGGTCCGCTTTGCCAACATCCTGTTCGAACCGCTGTGGAAGGCCGAATACGTCGATCACGTCCAGATCACCGTGGCCGAAACCGTGGGCGTGAACGGTCGCGGGGCCTATTACGACAAGTCCGGCGCCATGCGGGACATGGTGCAGAACCACATGATGCAGCTGCTCTGCCTCATCGCGATGGAGCCGCCCTATCACTTTGACCCCGACGCCGTGCGGGATGAAAAGCTCAAGGTGATCCGCGCTCTGAAGCCGGTGCAGCCGGAAGACATCGTGCGCGGCCAATACGGGGCTGGCAGCGGCGACAAGGGCTATGTCGCGCATAGCGAAAACCCGGCATCGAAGACGGAAAGCTACATTGCCCTCAAGGTGAATGTGTCCAACTGGCGCTGGCAGGGCGTGCCCTTCTACCTGCGCACCGGCAAACGCCTGCGGGCCCGCGCGTCCGAGATTGCCATCACCTTCAAGCAACCGCCCCACGCGATCTTTGACGATGCCAAGGGCTGGCGCGAAAACGTGCTGGTGATCCGGCTGCAACCGAACGAAGGCATGAACCTGATGGTGATGATCAAGGAACCGGGACCGGGCGGCATGCGCCTGATGCAGGTGCCTCTCGACATGTCCTTCGCTGCCGTGCTGGGGGACGAGGCCGAGGAAACCCCCGACGCCTACGAACGTCTGATCATGGACGTGATCCGCGGCAACCAGACCCTGTTCATGCGCGGGGATGAGGTCGAAGCTGCCTGGGCCTGGACCGATCCGATCATCGAAGGCTGGGAAGCGCGCGGTGACAAGCCCCAGACCTATGATCCGGGATCCTCGGGGCCAGAGGATGCGTTGATGCTCATGCACCGCGACGGACGCCGGTGGCGGGAGATCAAGGAATGAATCTGCAAACCTACCCTGACCGCGAAATGATGATGCTGTCGCTCGCGGACAAGATCGCCGGGCAACTGGGCGAATTTCTGCGCCGCGATGGCAAGGCCACGCTGTCTGTCCCCGGCGGCACGACCCCGGGTCCGGTCTTCGATACGCTCTCGGGCGTGGATCTGGATTGGGCCAATGTTGCCGTGGTTCTGAACGACGAACGCTGGGTGCCGGAAAGCAGTGACCGGTCAAACACCCGTCTGGTACGGGAACGCCTGATCCGCGGTCGGGCCGCTCAGGCCCGGCTGATCCCGCTTTACGCCCCCGCTGACGCGCCGGAGGAGATGCTTGAAGCGCTGTCCGACGGTGTCCGGCCGCATCTGCCGATCTCGGTCCTGCTGCTTGGCATGGGAACCGACATGCACACCGCAAGCCTCTTTCCCGGCGCCGACAAACTGGACGAGGCGCTGTCCCCCCAAGCCCCGATCCTCATGGCCCTGCGCGCCGAAGCGGCGGGGGAACCGCGCATCACCCTGACCGCGCCGGTGCTGCAAGCGGCCTACAACATCCACATCCTGATCACCGGCGCAGAAAAGCGCGCGGCGGTCGAACGGGCAGCCAGCCTGCCCCCGAAGGACGCGCCCGTCCGGGCCGTTCTGGACAACGCAACCGTGCATTGGGCGGAGTGAGTGATGACCAAATGGGCCCCGCTACAGGCACAGCACGCTGCGAGCATTGACCGGCATATCCTTGATCTCTTTGACGAAACCCGGGCCTCGGTGTTTTCGGTCACGGCCGACGGGATGCTGTTTGACTATTCCAAGACCAATATCGACTCAGCCACCCGCGACGCGCTGATCGCACTGGCCGATTGCTCCGGCGTTGCCGAAAAGCGGGCCGCGATGTTTGCCGGCGAAAAGATCAACCTGACCGAAGGCCGCGCCGTGCTGCATGTGGCGCTGCGGGCCGGGCCAGATGCGGTGATCCGGGTGGATGGTCAGGACGTCTTGCCCGAGGTGCGCCGGATTCGGGCCGATTGTGCGGCCTTTGCCCGCGACGTGCGGTCGGGTGCCTATACGGGGCAGGGCGGCAAGATCACCGATGTTGTCAACATCGGCATCGGCGGGTCAGACCTTGGCCCCGCAATGGCCACGCTTGCGCTGGCACCGTTCCATGATGGGCCCCGTGTCCACTTCGTGTCCAACGTCGACGGGGCGCATATCGCCGACACGCTGAACGGCCTGAACCCGGAAACGACGCTGGTGCTCGTCGCCTCAAAGACCTTCACCACGATCGAAACGATGACCAACGCCGACACCGCAAAGCGCTGGATGGCGGCAAAGGTGGCCAATCCTGCCGCCCAGTTCGCCGCCGTCAGCACCGCCGGTGACAAGACCGCCGCCTACGGCATTGATCCTGCAAGGGTTTTCGGGTTTGAAGACTGGGTCGGCGGGCGCTATTCAATGTGGGGCCCGATCGGCCTGTCGCTGATGATCGCCGTGGGACCCGAGGCGTTTGACCAGTTCCTCGCCGGTGGCCGGGCGATGGACACCCACTTTCTCACCGCACCGTTTGCCGACAACATGCCGGTGATGCTGGCCCTTGTCGGCCTCTGGCACAACCAGATCTGCGGCCACGCCACCCGCGCGGTTTTGCCCTATGATCAGAGGCTTGCGCGGCTTCCTGCATACCTTCAGCAGCTTGAGATGGAATCAAACGGCAAGCGCGTCGCCATCGACGGCAGCGATCTTCCCACCCACTCTGGCCCCGTGGTCTGGGGCGAACCCGGCACCAACGGCCAGCACGCCTTTTACCAGCTGATCCATCAAGGCACCCGCGTCGTGCCCTGTGAATTCCTCGTCGCCCGCAAGGGACATGAGCCTGACCTTGCCCACCAGCACCTCCTCCTCGTATCGAACTGCCTTGCACAGGCCGAGGCGCTGCTGCGTGGTCGCAGCCTCGTCGAAGCCCGCGCCATCATGGCCAAGAAGGGACTGACCGGGGCCGAGCTTGAACAGCAGGCCCGCCACCGGGTCTTTCCCGGCAACCGGCCCTCAACCGTCTTGGCCTATGATCAGCTGACCCCCTTCACCCTGGGCCAGATCATCGCGCTTTACGAACACCGCGTGTTTGTCGAAGGGGTGATCCTCGGGCTCAATTCCTATGACCAGTGGGGCGTGGAACTGGGCAAGGAACTGGCCTTGGCCCTGCAACCGGTGCTGGAAGGCCGCACTACGACCGAGGGCAAGGATGGCTCCACCGCCGCGCTTGTCTCGTTCCTGCGCCGCTGAATTTCATACTGGCGGAAATATCCCACGGGGGTGCGGGGGTGTGAAACCCCCGCTCCAACGGCTCAGCGCAGCGCCGCCGTGACGATCACTTCAACCTTGTAGTCCGGGGTGGCCAGCTTCGCCTCACCCGTAGCGCGTGCGGGCGTGTGACCCTGCGGAACCCAAGCGTCCCAGACCGCATTCATGTGGGCAAAGGTCGAAATATCGGCCAGCCAGATCTGCGCCGACAGGATCCGGGTCTTGTCGGTGCCGGCTTCGGCAAGGATCCGGTCCACTTCCGCAAGGCACTGCCGCGTCTGGTCCGCCACCGAGGCGCCCGGCTGGCCAACCTGGCCCGCGACCCAAAGGATGCCGTTATAGGCCACAGCCTCGGACATGCGGGCGCCGGTGCCGTAGCGGGTGATGTCGGTGTTCATGGAATGCTCCCTGCAGATGTTCGGCGCTTGCTACCCTGTCGCCACAGAAAACGAAAGCTACTTCAACCGCCGGCAGGTGAACTGGTCACCCGTCTTGCCCGAAACCCATGTCATCCCGGTGTCAGTCACCGCCGCCAGCGCGATGACGTAATTGCCGGGAAAGAACAGCGTGTAGTTCCGCCCGTCGCGGCTGACATTTCGGATCGGCAGGGTCTGGCTACCGTTGTTGTAGGTCGTCTCGGTGAAGGTGAAGGTTTCAACCTCACAGTCCCAGGTGCCGACAAAGGGGTAGGGTTCAGCCGGGCCGGGGTCGCTGGCACAGCCGGCCAGCAGGGCGGCACCGCCAAGGGCGACAGCAAGGCGCAACGGGTTCGGCATCAAGGATCCTCCAGCAAGGTGACGTGCAGAAGGCTACGGCCTTGCCAGAGCAAGTCAACGCCAACCAAGCGCCACGTCAACAGGGGGGAAGGATATGGAGCGGGTGAAGGGAATCGAACCCTCGTCGTAAGCTTGGGAAGCTTCTGCTCTACCATTGAGCTACACCCGCGACGCTGAAGGAGGTAAGCCAAGCGCGGTCCAAGGTCAAGCGGCCTTGGACCACAGCAAGGCCTCAGGGCGCTGCGGCGGTCACTTCCACCCGTTCCCCGGCCTTGACTGAAAACGGCGTCTCTGTGCGTCCGGCTGCGCTGTCGGCGGCAACCACCAGGACATAATCCCCCGCGGCAAGCGCGGTTTGCCAAGTTGGGCCATAGGCGTAGCCAAAGGATTTCTGGTTGCCGTTGATGTCCTTCGTGGGCGACAGCACCTCCATGTACTCGCCCCCCGGCGTGGTGAAGGCGGCAATGCCAGCGTCCAGCATTGCCACCAGATCGACCCGTTCGCCCACCTTGGCGGTAAACGGCACCTCGACCTTGACGGCGCCCAGGGTAACCACCGCCACATAGTCGCCCCCGGGCAGGTCGAAGCTTGCGCCCGATCCGTAGGTATAGCTGACGGACTTGCGGTTGCCTTCGATGTCTTTCTTCGCCTCAAGGATCTCGACGAACTGGTCGCCGCCCTCCACCATCAGGCCTTCGGTATAGAAGGCCTCGACCACCGCCAGACCGGTGCCGATGACCAGATCCTTGTCGATCTGCTGGCCTGCGACAAAGGTCAGCGTCTCTTCGACCTTCGCTGAGCCAAAGCTGGCCTGAAGGCTGTACTCCCCGGCCGGAAATACATGCAGCGTCTGGCCGTAACCGGATTCGCCAATGTCATCCGGCCCCCGCACCTCCCAGAAGGCGTCGGTTTCAACCTCGCCGCCCTCATAGGCAAAGAGGCGCAGGTTCAGGACCCCCGCGTTCAGCACCACCACCGGCTGCGCCAGCGCATCGGCGGTGATCGTGACATCCTGTTCGACTTTTGCATCGTCCAGTTCGGTGATCATCCGGTAGGTGCCGGGGGGAACAAGCTCGGTAGACCGGCCGTAAACGGTGATCGCCTCCTCGGCCAGCGACCCATCCGCGCCGATCAGGCGCAGGGTGAAATAGGCATCCTGCACGATCTCGTCCGCCGGTTCGGGCTGCCCCTCGACCAGCGCGATGACCGGATCGAAGTTCTTCTCCAGCGCCACCGGGGCAGGCGCAGGCTCTGGCTTCGGTTCAGGTTCGGGAGCGGGCTCTGCCACTGCCATCGTGATCTTCAACGCACCGGCCAAGGCGCCCGCGTCCGACGCCTGAATGTATTTTCCGCCGGTGTTTTCAGCCAGACAGGCAACTGCGCGGCCTTCTTCCTCGGTCAGGCCGAAGCCGACGACATGGGCGGTGAAGTCCACGCCTGACGCTTCCAGCGCCGCGCCAAGCGCGCAAGGGTCAGCTTCGCAGGTTTCGATCCCGTCGGTGATCAGGATCACCGTCGCCGCCTCTTCAGTATATCGCAGGTCTTCCGCCGCCAGTTTCACCGCTGCCGATAGTGGCGTCTTGCCAAGGAATTTCATCGCATTGGCCGCGTCGATGATCGCCACGGCCGTGCCCGCTGCGGGGGGCACCACAAGCTCGATATCGGTGCAACTGCCCTTTTCGCGGTGACCATAGGCCATAAGCCCAATCTCGGTCGCCGGGTCGATCCCTGACAGCACCGTTCCCAGCGTCTCACGCGCGATCTCAAGTTTCGCCCGGCCGTCGATCTGCCCCCACATCGACCCCGAGGCGTCCAGCACGATGATGGATTGGCCCTCGGCCAAGGCGGGGACGGGCAGGCCCAAGAGCATGGAAATGGTCAGGGCAGAAAACAGGCGCATGAGAATCTCCGATCAACCAATAATTGCATCAACTCTGGCCCATGCCGCCCGACCGATCAAGTCGCGCATGACAAAGGCCGCCGGGCGAGTGACGCGCCCAGCGGCCCTGCCGACCTGCTTTAGGGGACTTTTTACATCGCAGGCAGCAGCACGGTGTCGATGACGTGGATCACGCCGTTCGACTGCTTGACATCAGCGATGGTGACATTCGCCACATTGCCCTGACCGTCCTTGATCATCACCACACCATCCTTGGCCATCATGGTGAACTCGCAGCCGCCGACCGTGGCAACCTTGTGCTCGCCGCCGTCCGCTTCGATCATGCCCATGATGTCGCCAGACATCGCATTGGCCGCCACCACATGGCAGGTCAGGATCTTGACCAGCGTTTCCTTGTTCTCGGGAAGCAGCAGCGATTCAACCGTGCCCGCAGGCAGCTTGGCAAAGGCGTCGTTCGTCGGGGCGAAGACAGTGAACGGGCCGGCGCCCATCAGCGTTTCGGCCAGACCAGCCGCAGTCACCGCTGCAACCAGCGTCGTGTGATCAGCCGAGTTCACGGCGTTTTCGACAATGTTCTTGTCGGCAAACATCTCGGCGCCACCGACCATCGGGTTGGCATGGGCTTCGGCCAGCACGATACCGGTCGACAGCGCAAGGATTGCCGTTGCAAGTTTGAATGCCTTCATGGCGTCAGTCCCTTCAGATCCGGGCGGGCCAGTCCCGCCTCACATCCAAAGCAACGAAGCCGTCTGGGGCGAAGTTTCAGCCACCCCCGACACACACGCGTTCGTGATCAGGTCTCCGCCCCAACTTCCACCGCAAGGATCACCGGGCCCGTTGGCGAGCCGATGGGCGACCCGCCCGCAGGTTCAATGGACACCGCAAGGGTCCAGCCTTCCGGCGGCCGGGGATAGTCCACCACCAGCTCAGCCCGGTCCAGCAGCCCCAGCGAAATCGGCGCTGCTCCGGGGGCGATCAGCCAAAGTTCGTGCACGCGGCCCGCCACAGCCGGCACGCCCGCGACGCGGGTGATCTGCAGCTCGCCCCCGAAATGGCGCACTTCATAGGCCAGCCGCGCATCAGCCGTGGCAAGCACCGCCACCAGCGCAGGCTTGGGCGGCACCAGAGTGGCCAAGCCCAGCAGCACGACCGCCGTCGCAAAGACCGCCCCCGAAACCCAGCGCCAAAGCCCGCTGCGGGACGGGCTTTTCGCCGGTTTCGGGAACAGCCGGGCTTCGATGGCGGGCAACAGGTTCGGGGCAGGGGCCTCGTCAAAACCGTCGTTCAAGCCTTCGAACCGGTTTTCCCAGTCTGCGACCATGGCCGCAAACTCCGGGTCGCGCTTGACCCGTGCCGCTGATGCCGTGCGTTCGGCAAGGCTCTGCACGCCCAGCACATATTCGGCGGCTTCGGCGTCATCTGCGTCACGCGGGGTCAATGGGGCGTCGGTCATTGGTCCAGACACTCCTTCAACCTAAGGAGGCTGCGCCGCAACCACGTCCGCATCGTGTTCAAGGGCACCGCATGGCGCGCGGCAAGGTCCACATAGGACAGCCCGCCCAGATAGGCCCCGCGCACGGCGTCAGCACGCTCGGGTTCAAGGGTGTCAAAGCAATCCGCCATCCGCCGCGCCTCGCCCATGGCGACCAGCCGGGTTTCGGCGCGCGGGGCACTGTCCTGCACCATGTCCAGCCCGTCGTCGCTGGTGGCGTCAGGCCGGGCGCGCAGCCGGTCGATGGCCAGATTGCGGGTGATCGCGATCAGCCAGGTCATACCCCGGCCTTTCGCGGGATCGTACTTTCCCGCGCGCAACCAGACCCGTGTGTAAACCTCTTGCAAGGCATCCTCCGCCTCAGCGCGTTCTCTTACGATACGCAAAAGAACACCCATGAGTTTCGCGGAGGTGTCACGATAGAGTGCACGAAACGCCGCACGGTCCTGCGCGGCGCATTTTTCGATCAGCAAGGCAACCGGATCGTCAGTCATAACTTGACGTTACGGGTTTTCGCTGCAGGCGCAAGCCGCTCATCTGCCGTGGCGACCTTAGCCGCGCCGCCTGCGGCGCCCACCCTCACCCCCGGAACCCGAGGTGTTGAAGCTGACGTCGGGCAGCGTGACGATCCCGGCAAGGTTCGGGAAGGGGTCCACTGCGTGTGGGATGGCGTTGGCATTCACGAAATGCTCTTGAAACCGGGGTTCGATCGCCGTTTCCACCTTGTGGATGTCATGCACCGTCGCCTCGATGCTGTCGCGCGCCGCCACGGAACAGAGCGCAATCCGTGCGCCGGTCCCCGCCGCGTTGCCCGCGCTTGTCACATGGTCAAGGGGCGCATCGGGGATCATCCCCAGCACCATCGCGTGTTTCGGGCTGATATGCGCGCCAAAGGCCCCGGCCAGCGTCACGCGGTCCACCGTGTCCACGCCCATCGCGTCCATCAACAGCCGCGCCCCGGCGTAAAGCGCGGACTTGGCCAACTGGATCGCGCGAATATCGCCCTGAGTGACAAGGATTTTCGGCCCGCCCGCAGCGCTGCCATCGTAAAGCACATAGGAATGGGTGCGCCCATGCGGCTCACACCGGTCAGTGCCAGTCTGGTCCGGGCTGCCGATCAGTCCGCCGGGATCGACCAGCCCCGCCATCCGCATCTCGGCCACGGCTTCGATGATCCCCGACCCGCAGATGCCGGTGATGCCGCTGACCGCAGTCGCCGCGTCAAAGCCGGGCTCATCCGACCAGAGGTCCGATCCGATCACCCGGAACCGCGGCTCCTTGGTCACGGGATCAATCTCCACCCGCTCGATCGCACCGGGGGCCGCCCGTTGCCCGCTTGAAATCTGCGCGCCTTCAAAGGCGGGGCCGGTCGGGCTGGAACAGGCCAGCACGCGGGTCTCATTGCCCAGCAGAAGCTCCGCATTGGTGCCGACATCGACGATCAGCACCATGTCCTTGGATTTCTGCGGTTCTTCCGACAAGGCCACCGCCGCGCAATCCGCGCCGACATGGCCCGCGATGCAGGGCAGGACATAGACCCGCGCGTTGCGGTTCAGGTTGCCAAGGTCCAGATCGCGCGCGTCCAGGGACAGGCTGCCGCTGGTGGCCAGAGCGAACGGGGCTTGCCCCAGTTCCACCGGATCAATGCCCATCAGCAGGTGGTGCATCACCGGGTTGCAGACCACGACCATCTCATAGATTTTGGCCGGGTCCACCCCCGCCTCATCCGCAATCGACTTGGCCAGTGAATTCAACGCCTCACGCACGGCGCTGGTCATCTCGACATCGCCACCGGGGTTCATCATCACATAGCTGACGCGGCTCATCAGGTCTTCGCCGAACCGGATCTGCGGGTTCATCAACCCGCTGGACCCCAGCACGCGCCCATCCGAAAGATCGCACAGATGTGCGGCGATGGTGGTGGACCCAAGGTCCACTGCAAGCCCCAGCAGGGGGCCTTCATGGAAGCCGGGGAAAATGTCCAGCACACGCGTCGCCGCGTCGTGGTTGCCCTTATGCAACACGACCGTCGCTTTCCATTCGCCCTTGCGCAACACCGGCTGCAAACGGCGCAGGACCGACAGGTCCGCCTCAACCCCCTCCACCTGCCACTGCGCGGCAAGCGCGCGCTGCAAGCGTTCGAAGTCGCCGGTCGGCTCGTGCATGTCGGGCTCTTCCACCTCGACGTAGACGGCGCGGGTGGCCGGGTCCATCACCATGACCCGCTCGGTCGCGGACTTGCGGATCACCTGCTTGTGGACCTGGGATTCGGGGGGCACGTCGATGACCACATCGCCCATCACCTTGGCCTGACAGCCCAACCGCCGCCCATCCACCAGCCCGCGAATCCGCTTGTACCGATCCTCGACCGAATTCCATTCGCTCAGCGCGTCAGGGGCGACAGTCACGCCATGCTTGGAAAACTCACCATAGCCCGGGGTGATCTGGCATTTCGAACAGATGCCGCGACCGCCACAGACGCTGTCAAGATCCACCCCCAACTGCCGCGCAGCGGTCAGGACCGGTGTTCCCAGCGCGAACCGCCCCCGTTTGCCAGAGGGCGTGAAGATCACCAGTGCGTCGTCGGTCATTCGGGGCTCTCATGCAGGAAGCGGTAGTGGATGTCGGCAAAGCTGTCGGCGGCGAAGGTGTAGAACCATGTCATCGGGGTCTTGGCCAGAGGCACGCCATGCACGGCCCCCCCGGGGATGTAAAGCGCCACCCCGGGTGCAAGGGAATGCGGCATCCCGTCAATCTGCACTTCGCCCGTCCCGTCCAGCCCGAAATAGACCTCAGGCTCGGCGTGGGAATGCAGCGGGAACGTGTCGCCCGCCGCCATCATCGCCACACCGCAGACTATGCCAAGGCTGTCCGTCGTGGGGGCCGAGATCAACGTGCGAAACCGGATCGTACCGCGTGCCGGGTCATCCCAACACTCGTCCGGCAGGGTGGATGCATCCACGCGGGTGGGCGACGTCACTGCAAAGCCCTCAAAGGTTCCCGGCAGTTGTAGAACTGCGCCCGGTCACAGCAATGCCCGGAAGCGGCACGTCGCGCGCTCATTCCGGCAGGTTCAGTCGCGTTTCCGCCGCGCGGCAGGCTTTGCCTCGATCAAGGTGATCTTCTGCCAGATCTTGCGCGACAGGGATGCCCCCAACACCTCGATGTCATTGACCGCCGAGGCCACACCTTCCTCAGGCACCGCCTGCGCGTAAAGTGCAGCGAGCTTGCCGGTGATCGCCAGAAGCTCCGAACAGTAGTCCAGATACCGCGACAGCGCGACCGCATCCATATCGCGCCGGGGCGACGTGGCGGTGGGCGCGAAATCGGGCGACAGGGCCACCGGGTCCTTGGTCAGCTGGTGCATGTCGATGACATGGATCACCGACCGCAGCGCATGCAGCCCCCGCGCCACCCGACGCCCCTTTACCCGCGCTTCCAGCCGCACCAGCGCCAGAATGCCAAGGGCCGCCAGCAGCAAGGTGTTGATCGCCGCCTCGAAGGTCTCGACCGACCCGATCGCCGCCCGCCCAACCTGATTGAGCGGGATCACCGACCCCACCCACAGAAACACCGCCGCCCCGGCCAGAACCACCAACCCGATCAGGATGCGCAATCCCCAGATCGGGGGTTCCAGCGTCTTCACCTCGGCCGCGACCGTGCGGGACAGCCCGACAACCTCGCGCGCAACCTTGGTCAGGCCACGGTCGGGAAAGCGTTCGGCAATCCGCTGCTCCAGCCGTTCGGCCGTGGCAAGGATCATAGCGGGGTCAAGCGTGCGAAACGGCATGGGCCGCAGCCTTAGCGACCGCCGGGCACAAGGCAAGATGCTTCAGGGCGCAAGCGCCAGCAAAGCTGCCTTGGCATGGTCATCTGCCGGAAACATCAGCTCGATCTTCATGTCCGACAGGGCCACCTCTTCGGCCGCGCCGAACTGGGCATAGGTCGAAAAGAACGGCAGCCGCTGGTCGCCCATCCGGTAGATGGTGGCCAGAACTGCCCGACCCGTGGCCTGCGGCTGACTGGCGGCAATGGCAGGGTTGGCCAACAGCATGGCCACTGCGCGGTCAAGCTCCGCGATTCCGCCTGCCCGCGCGCTTTCGGCCCGTAGGCGAAGGGCGGTGTGGTGGCCAACCTCGACCCAATTCTCGATCAGCGCCGGAAACAGCACCGGATCGCACAGGGCGTCCAACAGGCTGGCCCCCGGGGCAAATCCCGCCGGGCCGAACAGCTGCCGCGCCGGCCCGTTCAACGCGACGATCCGCCAAAGCCGGTCCAGGATCAGCGCGGGGTAGGGGGCGTGCCGGTCAATCGTCCAGTCCATCGCCTGACGCACTTGCGCCATTTCCGCAGCTCCAAGCGGAAGCGACGGGAACTGCGGTGCAAAGCCCGCTGCCGCCAGAAACCCGTTCTGCTCCACCGGCGGCAAGGTCAGCACCCCGGCCAGCCGCAAGACCATCGCGCGGGAAGGCCGCGACCGCCCGGTTTCCAGAAAGGCAAGGTGGCGGGGCGACACCTCGGCCTCGGACGCAAGATCAAGCTGGCTCAGCCGCCGCGTCCGGCGCCAGCGGCGCAGCGCTGTGGGAAAGTCATGCATGGCGGGACCTCTCGGTAAAGCGTGCCACCGACCCTAGCAAGGATCAGGGGGCCAGACACTTACCTTGCAGGGAATTGGGTCACTTCTGCGAACCGGGCTATCCCGGCACTGCACCATATGAAGGAGACGTGCCATGACCCGTGAACAAACAACCCTGCGCCTTGCCGCCAGTGTTCTCTTGATCGGCTTCGGCCTTGTCAGCGCCCTGTCGGCCTATGCGCCACTCTCTGGCCCGATGGGTGCCGTGCTTGATGCGGTCTTCTGGCCGGTGGACGGGGGCCAAGGTGCGGCGGCCAGCGAAACCCGGCTTCTCATGGCCATCATGGGCGGAATCACCTTCGGCTGGGGGCTGATGATCTGGCAACTGGCCGGCGCACCCCTTGCCCGCGACCCCGAGGTGATCCGCCCGATCCTCCGCAACGCCGTGATTGGCTGGTTCGTGGTCGACAGCGCGGGGTCCTTCTTGGCCGGGGCACCGCTGAACGTGGTGGCAAACGTGCCCTTCGCGGCGATGTTCCTGATCCCGCTGCTGACCGCCGCGCGTCCCGCCGTGCAGTCCTAGGCCTTGCCAAGCCAGGTCAGAATCCGGTCCCGGTCGCCGTCCAGCGCCGGGACCGGGCCACGTTCGGCAAGCTCGGGCAGGCTGCTCATCTTGATCGGGTTGCCGGGTGCCGTGAACCCGGGCCCGCCAGGCTGTGGGGCGACGGGCACAACCATGTTGCGCGCCAGAATCTGCGGGTCCTGCAGCACTTCGGCCATGTCCTGCACCCGCGCGGTGGGCAAGCCCGCCGCCTCCAGCACCGAAATCCAGTGACTGACCGTCTCGCCCAAGGTCACCGCTTCCAGCAACCGCTTGAGCAGCATGTGGTTTTCACACCGTGCGGCATTGGTGGCAAAGCGCGGGTCGGTGGCCATATCCAGCCCCAAGGCCTCACACAGCCGGGCAAAGATCGCATCATTTCCGGCGGCAATCACGACAAAGCCATCCGCCGCACGATAGGTGGAAAACGGTGTGATCGTCGGATGCCGCGCGCCCGTCCGCCCGGGTGGCACACCCGTGGCGCTGGTGATAGCCACCGAATGTTCCTGAATGGCCAGTTGCGAATCCAGCATCGCCACATCGACCATGGCACCCTGTCCGGTCTTTTCACGCTCATAAAGTGCGGCCAGAATCCCTTGGGCCAGGAACATCCCCGCCACGATATCGCCAATGCTGGCACCCACCCGGACGGGCGGCCCTCCAGCCTCACCGGTGATCGACATCACGCCACCGCGCGCCTGCACGACCATGTCATAGGCGGGCTTCATCGCATCCGGCCCGGTCTGCCCGAACCCGGAGACCGAGGCATAGACCAACCGCGGATGCCGTGCATGCACCACCTTCCAGCCATAGCCAAGCCGGTGCATCGCGCCGGGGCGGTAGTTTTCAATCAGCACATCCGCCCGCGCCAGCAGCGCCTCAAAGGTGATCCGGTCGGCATCGGCCTTCAGGTCCAGCGCGATGGATTGCTTGCCTGCGTTCAGCGTGGCGAAATAGGCGCTGATCCCGTCGACGAAGGGCGGAAAGGCCCGCGTGTCATCGCCCACCCCGGGCCGTTCCACCTTGATGACCCTCGCGCCCAGATCCTGCAATGTGTGGCTGGCAAAGGGACCAGCCAGCACATGCGTAAGATCCAGTATGGTTATCCCATCCAGCGGTGCCATCCTATGTGCCTTTCTGCAATCTACCCCTGACAGCATGGCAGCTTGCGAACCGCCGGGCGTTGACGCGGATCAAATCCCCCACTACCTCGCCCCCCATGGCACGCGCACCCCTCCTTCAGCTTTCCGGCATCTCGCTCACTTTCGGCGGCAACCCGGTTTTCGATGACCTGACTCTTGTGGTCCAACCCGGCGACCGGGTGGCCCTTGTCGGCCGCAACGGTTCTGGCAAATCCACGCTGATGAAGGTGATGGCCGGGCTGGTTGAGGCGGACCGCGGCACCCGAACCGTCGCCCCCGGCACCACCGTGGGCTATATGGAGCAGGACCCGGACCTGTCCGGCTTCGAAACCCTCGGCGATTTCGCCGCCTCCAACCTGCCCGACGGCATGGAATACCGCCTTGCCGTGGTCGCCGAAGGCCTCAAATTCCGCCCCGAAGCCCCCGTCGCCACTGCCTCAGGCGGCGAAAAGCGCCGGGCGGCGCTGGCCAAACTCCTCGCCGAAGCGCCCGACCTCATGCTGCTGGACGAACCCACCAACCACCTCGACATCCAGGCGATCGAGTGGCTGGAGGAAGAGCTTTCCACCACCCGCACCGCCTTTGTCCTCATCTCGCACGACCGCGCCTTCCTGCGCGCGCTGACCAAGGCCACCCTCTGGATCGACCGGGGCGAGGTCCGACGCCGCGAATCCGGCTTTGACGGGTTTGAAGACTGGCGCGAAACCATCTGGGCGGAAGAGGACGAGGCCCGCCACAAACTTGACCGCAAGATCAAGGCCGAGGCGAAATGGGCCGTCGAAGGCATCTCCGCCCGCCGCAAACGCAACCAGGGCCGCGTCCGCGCGCTGGCCGACCTGCGCGCCGAACGCTCCTCGCAGATCCGCCGTCAGGGCACCGCCGCGATGGCGCTGGAAAGCGGCCCGACCTCCGGCAAAAAGGTGATCGAGGCGCAGCATCTGACCAAATCCTTCGGTAACAAGCACCTGATCCGCGACTTCTCGCTCCGCATCCTGCGCGGCGATCGGGTGGCCTTTGTCGGCCCGAACGGGGTCGGCAAGACCACGCTTTTGAAACTCCTCACCACCGAACTGGCCCCCGATGCGGGCAAGGTCACCCTCGGCACGAACCTTGAGATTGCGGTTTTCGACCAGTCCCGCGCCCGTCTCGACCCCGACGCCACGCTGTGGGACAACCTGACCGGCGATCCCCTGATGCGCGTTTCCGGTGCCGCAGACCAAGTTATGGTGCGCGGCACCCCCCGCCATGTCGTGGCCTACCTCAAGGACTTCCTCTTCGACGAAGCCCGCGCCCGCGCCCCTGTCCGCAGCCTGTCGGGCGGCGAAAAGGCCCGCCTGCTGCTGGCCAAGCTGATGGCCCAGCCCTCGAACCTCCTGATCCTTGACGAACCGACGAATGACCTCGACGTCGAAACCCTCGACCTCCTGCAGGACATCCTTGGCGACTATGACGGCACCGTCCTTCTCGTCAGCCACGACCGCGATTTCATCGACCGCATCGCCACCGCCACTGTGGCGATGGAGGGGCAGGGCAGGGCGACCGTCTACCCCGGCGGCTGGTCCGACTATGCCCGCCAGCGCGCCGCCCCGGAGGAGGCTGCAAAGCCCCCAACCAAATCCGACGCCCCCAAAGCCGACACGTCCAAACCCGCCGCCCCACGTCAAAGCGCCCTAAGCTTCACGGAACGCAAACGCCTTGACGATCTGCCGTCCCAGATCGACCGGCTGGAGGCCGAGATCGCCAAACTCGCCACCCTCTTGGCCGAGGCCGACCTGTTCACCCGCGACCCGGTAAAGTTCCGCAAGGCGACCGCGGCGATGGCCGAACGTCAGGCCGCCCTCACCGCCGCCGAGGCCGAATGGCTGGATCTGGCTGACCGCGCGTAACTTTGTTTTCCCGGCGACAATCGGCCAAAATCGCCGAACCCGTCGGCACATCTTCGCCCGTGCCCCACACGCCTAATCACCCTGCCGTGAGGCGGCATTGTACCTGGGTCCGGCAATCCCCATGCCTTAGCACAGCCGCTTGGTAAATCCCGAGCCGCACATGCAGGAGAATATCATGAAAAAAATCGCAGCAGCCTTGGCTACCCTTGCCTTCGTTACCCCGGCCTTCGCCGGCGGTCCGGTCGAACTTGCCCCGGAGCCGACCGTCGAACCGGTTTACGCCCCCGTAGCACCTGCTTCGCTGGATTGGTCCGGCTTCTACGCCGGTGCGCAGTTCGGCTATGCCGACATCGATTCCAATGGCAGCGGCCTTGACGGCAATGGCTTCCTTGGCGGTGTGCACGCCGGTTACCGTTGGGACTTCGGCAGCTATGTTGCCGGTGCCGAACTGGACTATGACTCGGCCGACATCGATCTTGGCGGCACCACCGGTACGCTGGACGACGTTGCACGTCTGAAGCTGATCGGCGGCGCTGAATTCGGCAACAGCCTGATCTACGCGACCGCAGGCGTTGCCCGCGCCAGCGCGTCTGTCCCGGGTGCCGAACTCAGCGACAATGGCTACTTCCTTGGCGCCGGGATCGACTATGCCGTTTCGGATCGCTGGACTGTGGGTGGCGAATTGCTGCAGCACAAGTTCGACGACTTCGACGACACCGGCGTCGATCTGGACGCAACCACGCTGAAGGCCAAGGTCGCCATGCGCTTCTGATCGGCAACGCCTTGATTTCAGGGGGTGAAAGCCTCCTGTGTTATGGCATCGCTTGTCGACGTCCCCTTCCCCTTGCGGGAAGGGGTTGGGGATGGTGGGCCTCCCCGCTCACCATCCCCGCCCATTCGAAGTGACCAAAGTCTGTCACAAAGTCTGTCACGGGGATCAGCGACAATCGCGCGTCGGCTGCAGCAGAAACTGGCGATCATCGCCCCGCGTCCGCTCCAGCGTGACAAAGCCACGCTCGCCCTCGAACCCCATCCCAAGGCTGGAAACGCTGACCAGAACCGCGCCACCCTTGGCCGGGGTCACGGTAAAGCCGCTAGCGTCCCCCTCCATCCCGCAATACAGCGTGTCAGCACCGTTGTTCTCGCAATAGCCCAAGGCCAGCAAGTGCTCGCCCGGCCAGTCCTTGACTGTCAGCGTCACCCAAAGCTGCAGCCGCGGGTCGGTGCCAGTGCCATCGGCCGGGGTCAGGGCGATACTTGTCACCCGTTGGGCCGGATGATCGGCCAAATGCGCAGCCGAATAGTCGCGGGCATAGCAGGTCGCTCTGGTTGGAAACATCAGGTCTTGGGGGCTTTGGGCCGCAAGTGGAACCGCCGCAAGGCACATGAAGGTCACCCCCCAAGCGCCTACCTTTCCTACCATTTCCCGCTTGCCCCGCCGCCCGAGGATCGCCCGCCGCCAAATCCGCCACTGCGGCCGGACCGTCCGCTGCTGGATGACCGGTTGCCATCCCGGCTCCGCGATGACCCGATCGACTGCATCCGCCCGACTGTAAACGACTTGCGGTCCACATAGCCGCAGCTTGAACAGGACAGATGCTCGATCCCGGACCCGCTGCTCATCACTGTGGCCGGATCAATCACTTCCCGCGTACGGTTCAGCGTCGCCTCACCGCAGCGCGGGCACAGCTTCTTGGACCGGGCAGATCGCCAGATCATCAGCAGCAGCCCGGCGCCAACGGCACCGGCACCGCCCAGCCAGGGGGCAATCCCCGGCTCCTCCTGCTCGAATCCTTCCGTCAGCGTGACCGGTCGGCCTTCCAGAAACGGCGCGATCAGCCTGTCACGAGAGGATGCGATGCCCGCCTCGATCCCCGCAGCCAACTGGCCCTCGCGGAACGCAGGCAACACGGCAGTTGACAGCACCCGCGCGGCCCGCCCGTCATAAACGGCGTCATACCCCGACCCAAGCGCTATGCGCACCTCGCGCGCTTCGGTGGCAACCAGCATCAGGATGCCGTCATTGCGCTCGGCATCGCCAATGCCCCAGTTGTTGAACAACGCCTTGGCATAGGCATCCAGCCGCATCCCCGCGCCGCCATGGGCCGCGATGTCGGGCAGGGTGACAACCACCATCTGCACACCGGTTTCGGCACGGGTGGCGGCGAGCAATCCGGCAATGCGCGCTTCGGCCACCGGATCAAGCACATCGGCAAGATCGGTGACCGTGTCGCTTGCCGGTTGCGGCAGCGCCAGACCGGGGGCAGGCTGGCTTTCGGCGGGTGGCGGGTCAGACGTCTGGGCGTAGGCCCCCATGGAAAAAGCCAGGGGCGCCAGCGTCACGGCAAGGACGAGGGCTCTGAAGGACATGATGCAAGCAATTCTTTGATTGTTGTTGCAATCAGCATGACATCTTCGTGGCAACAGTCAAATGATCCGACCTGAACCCGGATTGCAAAGCGCCCATCGACCTTGGTCTGGGTCAGATAGATGCGTCCGTCGTCATTGATCCGGGCCAAAAGCGCCTCGGTCGCGGTATTGTCGTCCAACGCGAAACTGAACAGCGACAGCCTTGGTTCGGTAACGATTCTCACCCCCGGCAGCGTGGCGATCTGGTCGCGCGACTCAGCAGCCCAGGCGACGTGATTCCTTATGCGTGTCCGCAGCCCTTCCAGCCCATAGGCCCGCAGCACGAACCACAGCTTCAGCGCCCGGAACCTGCGGCCCAAAGGCACAGTCCATTCGTTGAAGTTGACAATCTCCTCCCGCCCCGCCGTCTCAAGATAGGTCGGCCGCAAGCCCAGCGTGCGCACCTGCGCGCCCGGGTCCTTCAGGAACTGCACCGAACAGTCGAACTGCGCCCCCAACCATTTGTGCGGGTTCAGCACAACCGAATCCGCCCCCTCGACCCCATCCCAAAGGTCGCGGAACTCCGGGCAGATCATCGCCGACCCCGCCCAGGCCGCATCGACATGCACCGGCACGCCCTCGGCCTGCGCGGCGGCGATGCACTCGCCAATCCGGTCGAAGGCCCCCACGCTGGTCCCCCCAGCGCAGAGGATCACGCCCGCAGGCAGCATCCCCGCCGCCCGGTCCGCAACAATCGCCGCCCGCAGCGCGGCACCGGTCATCGCCCGGTCGCCGTCCACCGCTACCTTCACCAGATTGCGCTGCCCGATCCCCGCCACCCGGATCGCCTTGTCCACGCTCGAATGCGTCTCGGCGCTGGCGTAGAACCGCAGCACCGGCCCCCCGGCCAGGCCCTCCTCCAGCCCCTGCCACCCCAGCGCCCGTTCCCGCATCGTCAGCACCGCCGACAGCGTCGCCGTCGTCGCCGTGTCATGGATCGTGCCGACAAACCCCTCCGGCAGACCCACCGCCTGACGCAGCCAGTCGACCATCACCTGCTCGATCTCGGTCGCGGCGGGCGAGGTTTGCCAGATCAGCGCATTGCACCCCATCGCGTTGACCAGCTGTTCGGCCAGCATCGACGCCGGGGCCGCATTGGCCGGGAAATAGGCGAAGAACCGGGGGTGCTGCCAATGCGTCATGCCCCCCGGCACGATCCGCTCGAAATCGTCCCAGATCGCCGCCATCGGCTCGGCCGTCTCGGGCGGGCCTGCGGGCAACTGCCGCGCCACCGTCCCGGGTGTCAGCGGCGCGCGCACCGGCCGGTCCCGCAACCCCGCATGATAATCCGCCGCCCAATCCGCCGCCCGCTTCGACCACAACCTAAGGTCTTCATGGTCCATGCTCTTCTCCCGCCCCACGTTTATTCCGCCTGCAACTGGGCATGATCGGGGCAAAACGGCAAGCTTCTACCCTGTTCCCGACACGCTGCCTCCTTGTTCCGGCCAAGGTGAGTCCTTAGGGATTCCCCCCTAATGTCAGGAAATTCCTGCTTCCAAGAGGTCCCTTATGTCCATTGTCCGCCGAACCGCCCTGTTTGGTTTGACCGCACTCCTGCTGTCCGCCTGCGTCGGCGGCAGCTTCAAGACCGAATATGATCCGCTGCCTGCCGACGTCACCCGCGCCTGGCGGTTGTCAGCGGTTCAGGTGAACGTGCCCCGCACCCTTGTGGTCTCTGAAGCCAAGACGCTGCTGCCCAAGGCGGACATCGTCTGGCGCGAAGATCCGCTGGGCGACCGCTACGCCCAGGTTGATACCATCATGACCGATGCGATCACCCGTGGCGCCCAAGGCCTGCGCGGTGGGCGGCCGGTCATCATCGACGTGACGGTCACCCGCTTCCACGCCCTGACGTTCGAAGCCGAACTGCGGGAACAGAACTGGGGTGTCCACAACATCAACTTCACCGCCCAGGTGGTTGACGCCCGCACGGGCGAGGTGCTGATTCCCGCCACGGCGATCCGGTCGGAACTGCCTGCGTTGTCCGGCGAACAGATGCGCGAAGCCCGTCGCAACGGCCAGTCGCAAAAGTCGATGATCACCAACCACGTCGCGCGGACCGTGGCGGGCTGGCTGGCCATCGGCCCCGACAACCGGGGTGAGTTCAGCCGTCAAGGCAACTGACCTGCGGCAAGGCTTGCACGGGGCCGTGGCCCCGTGCTACGCCGCCCGCATGACGACATTGCGCAACATCTCCATCTGCTGCATTACCCGCTGACCTAAGGTCACGCGGGCGCTTCGTCATTCCCCTTGGATGAAAAGCCGGTCCCGCGCAGGATGACTGCCGCTTGGCTAGGGACGACTGACATGGTGACGATCCGCCTGACGAACTCGAAGACGCGCAAGAAGGAAGACTTCGCGCCGATCGACGACAAGAACGTGCGGATGTATGTCTGCGGCCCCACCGTCTATGACCGCGCCCATCTTGGCAACGCCCGCCCCGTGGTGGTGTTCGACACGCTTTACCGCCTGCTGCGCCACGTCTACGGCCCGGACCAAGTGACCTATGTCCGCAACTTCACCGACGTTGATGACAAGATCAACGCCGAGGCGCTGCGCCGCCAGAAAGCCGGCAGCCCCGGCACGCTGGAAGACCTGATCCACCAGCGGACCGAGGAAACCATCGCCTGGTATCACGCCGACATGGACGCGCTTGGCGCGCTGCGGCCCAACCATGAACCCCGCGCGACGGAATTCATCGCCCAGATGATCGCGATGATCGACGGGCTGATCGCGAGCGGTCATGCCTATGAGGCGAACGGCCACGTCCTCTTCCGCGTCCGCAGCTACAAGGACTACGGCAAACTCTCCGGCCGCAGCATCGACGACATGATCGCCGGCGCGCGGGTGGAGGTCGCGCCTTTCAAGGAAGACCCGATGGATTTCGTCCTGTGGAAACCCTCCTCAGGCGAAGAACCCGGCTGGTCCTCTCCCTGGGGCAAGGGCCGCCCCGGCTGGCACATCGAATGCAGCGCCATGGCGCATGAGCTTTTGGGCGAATCCTTCGACATCCACGGCGGCGGGCTGGACCTGCAATTCCCCCACCACGAAAACGAAATCGCCCAGAGCGCCTGCGCCCACCCCCACGGCGACTTCGCCCATTACTGGCTGCACAACGAGATGCTGCAGGTCGAGGGCAAGAAGATGTCCAAAAGCCTTGGCAACTTCTTCACCGTGCGGGATTTGCTGGATCAGGGCATCCCGGGCGAGGTGATCCGGTTTGTGTTCCTGATGACGCATTACCGCAGTCCGATGGATTGGACGGCAGAGAAGCGTGTCGTCGCCGCCACAAAGCTGGAGGATTACCTCGTTCTAGGTGAGCGCTTTGCCGATCTTGGCAAAGCAAGGCAAACCGCCCCTGCAAGGGAAGTTGTCGATGCGCTGGCCGACGATTTGAATACCCACCTTGCACTCTCAGAAGTCGACCAATTGTTGGGCAACGCACGGTGGAATGAACTGGTTTCGACGTTGGATTTTCTGGGTCTGATCCCGTTCGAGCGTTTCGATGAACGGCGCGAGTTGCTCAACAATTCAGTAGTCTTTCTGAACCAACTATCAGAACACCTCGTTGAAGTGCGGCAGTCTGCCATGACCTCCAAAGACTTCTCCGCTGTCGACGCGCTGAAATCCGCCCTGATTGCCGCAGGCGTCGAGGTGCGAATGTCCAAGGCAGGAGTCGAACTCGTCCCCGGCCCGAACTTCGACCCCACCAAACTGGCGGCCCTCCAGTGACACCTCACACCCCCCAAATTTCTTCGAAGAAATTTGCAAAATCCTTCAAAGGGTTTTGGTCATCAGCCACAAAGTCGGTTAAGGCAACATTAACAGACACGCTTAACCCCTTGAAATACATACCACCGCAAAGTGTCCCCGCCCGGGACACCCCAACCGGACCCACCCCATGACCCGCCAGCGCCTGTACCTTTTCGACACCACCCTCCGCGATGGCCAGCAGACGCAGGGCGTCCAGTTTTCCGTGGCCGAAAAGGTCCAGATCGCCCGCGCCCTCGACACCCTCGGCGTGGACTATATCGAGGGCGGCTGGCCCGGCGCGAACCCGACCGACAGTGATTTCTTCGCCGCCCCCCCCGAAACCCGCGCCACGATGACCGCCTTCGGCATGACCCGCAGGGTAGGGCGGTCGGCGGAAAACGATGACGTGCTGGCGGCGGTCCTGAACGCGAACACCCCCGCGGTCTGCCTTGTCGGCAAGACCCACGAATTCCACGTTACGACCGCCCTCGGCGTGACCCTCGACGAAAACCGCGAGGCCATCGCCTCCTCCATCCGCCACCTCGTCGCCAAGGGCCACGAGGCGCTGTTTGATGCGGAACACTTCTTCGACGGCTACCGCGCCAACCCCGGCTACGCCCTCTCTTGCCTGCAGGCCGCGCTTGAGGCCGGTGCCCGTTGGGTCGTCCTGTGTGACACCAACGGCGGCACGCTGCCCGCCGAGGTGGGCCGCATCACCGCCGAGGTGGTTGCCGCCGGCATCCCCGGCGACCGGCTGGGCATTCACTGCCACGACGACACCGGCAATGGCGTCGCCAACACCCTTGCGGCGGTCGAGGCTGGGGCGCAGCAGGTTCAGGGTACGCTGAACGGCCTTGGGGAACGGTGCGGCAATGCCAACCTGACGACCCTGATCCCGACGCTGCTGCTCAAGGAACCCTTCGCCAGCCGGTTCGAGACCGGCGTCACCCCGGAGGCGCTGGCGGGCCTTCTGAAGACCAGCCGCATGCTGGACGACATCCTGAACCGCGTGCCCTTGCGGTCGGCTGCCTATGTCGGCGCGTCGGCCTTTGCCCACAAGGCGGGCCTGCATGCCAGCGCGATCCTGAAGGACCCGACGACCTACGAACACATCGACCCGGCGCTGGTGGGCAACGAGCGGGTCATCCCGATGTCCAACCAGGCCGGGCAGTCGAACCTGCGGGCAAGGCTTGAGGCGGCGGGACTCGTGATTGACCCCAAGGACCCGCGCCTTGGCCGGATCATCGAGGTGGTCAAGGATCGTGAGGATCAGGGCTATGCCTATGACGGCGCGCAGGCCAGCTTTGAACTCGTCGCCCGGCGGGAACTGGGGCTTTGCCCCGAGTTCTTTGAGGTCAAGCGTTACCGTGTCACCGTGGAGCGGCGGAAGAACAAGTATGATCGCATGATCAGCCTTTCCGAAGCGGTTGTGGTGGTCAAGATCGGTGAGCGGAAGATGATGTCGGTCAGCGACAGCATGGATGAAGCAGGCGGTGACCGTGGCCCGGTGAACGCGCTTGCCAAGGCTTTGGCCAAGGATCTTGGTCCCTATCAGGCCTGCATCGACGACATGAAACTGGTGGATTTCAAGGTTCGCATCACCAACGGCGGGACCGAGGCGGTCACGCGGGTCATCATCGACAGCGAAGACGGGCAGGGGCGGCGCTGGTCCACCGTCGGCGTCAGTGCCAACATCGTCGACGCGAGTTTCGAGGCCCTGCTGGACGCGATCCAGTGGAAGCTGATCCGCGACATCGGCTCACCCGTTGGGTCGGCGCCATGACGATCGCGGCTTGCGCGGCATTGGTCGAACGGGGCGACCCCGACCGGTTCCTTGCCGTGATGGCCGCCCCTGCCGATGTCCGCGCCCAGCTTTTCCCGCTGTACGCCTTCAACATTGAGATTGCCCGGACCCCTTGGGTCACCGAGGAGCCGCTGATCGCCGAGATGCGTCTGCAATGGTGGCGGGATGTGGTGGACAACGCCGCCTCGGGTGCCGCGCGGGCGCATGAGGTGGCGGGGCCGCTGCATGATCTGATCCGCGATTTCGGCCTGCCGGTGGAGGTGCTGGACCGGCTGATCGCGGCGCGGCGCTGGGATATCCACCGCGAGCCGCATGAAAGCCCTGCCGCGCTGGAGGCGTATCTTGAGGACACCGGCGCGGGTCTGATGTGGTTGGCGGCAAGGGCGCTTGGCGCGCCGGAAACGGCGGAAGAGGCTGTGCGGGCCTATGGCTGGGCCGCGGCGGCGGCAAGCTATCTGCGCGCCCTGCCAGAGTTGCAGGCACGAGGGCGGCAGCCACTGCCGGACGGGCTTGGCGCACGCACGCTGGCCGAGATGGGCCTGGCCAAGCTGAAGGCGGCACGGGCAGGGCGCAAGACGGTGCCGAAAGACCTTGCCCCGGCGCTCTTGGCGGGATGGCAGGCGGAAATGATCTTGAAACAAGTGGTTGCGGGGCTGTCTTCCGAAACAGCTCCGCAGGTATCCGAATTCAACCGGCGTGGGCGGCTGCTTTGGCAAACCGTTTCGGGGCGCTGGTAGCCGGGGTTACGGGGTTTTCAAAAACCCCGGTCCGGAGCCTTTGAAGGCTCCGGTGCGATTTCTTTGAAGAAATCGCTTGGGCTCAGGCCCGGCTTTCGCTGGGTTTCAGCCAAAGCCAGATCAGCGCGCCGCCGGCAAGGATCAGGAAGGGCAGCATCGCAAGGTTGACCATCTGCCAGCCCGCCTCGACCGACCCGCCGGCGCAATTCATCAGGCCACCCGAGGAAAAGCTGGCCATCGTCACGCCGCCGAACACCACCAGGTCATTCAGGCCCTGCAGGCGGCCACGCTCTTCCGGGCGTTGGGCGGAGGTCAGCATGGTCGTGGCGCCAATGAAGCCGAAGTTCCAGCCGATGCCCAGCAGGATCAGGGCGATGAAGAAATTCTCAAGCTCGACCCCGGCCATGGCGACCGCTCCGGCGGCGGCAAGGATCGTCAGGCCAAGCGCGATGACCCGTTCGGTGCCGAAGCGGGCGATGATATGGCCAGTGACGAAGCTGGGGGCATACATCGCCAGCACATGCGCAGTCACCACGTCGGCAGCATTGCCGGTATTGAAGCCGCAGCCGACGACGGCCAGAGGCGATGAGGTCATCACCAAGTTCATCAAGGCATAGGACACCGTGGCGCAGATCATCGCGACGGCGATGGTCGGGGTGCGGATCAGCTCGGCCCTCGTGCGGCCAATCGGGGCACCGGCAACCGGTGGGCGCGGTTTCGGGATGTTGAGGCCGAAGAACAGGAACATGCCGACAAGGTTCAGCCCGATGACGGCAAGGTAGCTGCCAAGGAAGGTCACGGCCATCAAGTCGGAGGTCACCTTGACGAGTTGCGGGCCAACGACGGCAGACAACAGCCCCCCCGCCATGACCCAGCTGATCGCCTTGGGGCGAAAGGCATCCGACGCGGTATCGGCGGCGGCAAAGCGGTAAAACCCTTGGGCCGACATGTAGATACCGGTCAGCAGCGCGCCGATGCAGAACAGAAGGAAGCTGCCGGTGGCCAGACCGTAAGCCCCGATCGCTGCGCCAAGTGCACCGCCAAGGGCGCCGACGATGAACCCTGCGCGCCGCCCATGGCGCTGCATGAGTGCGGAAATCGGGGTGGCGGTCAGCATTGAGCCGATAACGGTCATCGTGATCGGCAGGGTGGCCCAGCAGACATTAGGCGCAAGGGTGGACCCCGCCAACCCGGCGATGGTGAAGATCATCGGCATCTGCGCCCCAAGGATGGCCTGGGCTGCGACAAGGACGATGATGTTGCGTTTGGCGAGGGCGTCAGTGCTCATGCCCGTATCGGTACGAGCCTGTTGCGGGCGGGGCAAGGGCCAAACTTGGGTTGCCTGCAGCGGGGATGCTTGTAGACAGGCAGGATGGTAGGCCGGATCATTCAATCGCTGGACTGTGTCGCGGAAGGGGCCGCATGGCTGGCCCTGCGCGACCCAGGTTTTGCCCGGGCGCTGCCGCTGGTTGGCGATCTGCCCCTGCGGCGCGAGGCGGATGGATTCGCCGCCTTGCTGAGGGCTATCGTCGGACAGCAGGTGTCGGTCGCCAGCGCGCGGGCCATCTGGGCGCGGCTGGAGGGCGCGGGGTTGACCGACGCTGCCGTCATGGCTGCGGCGTCGGATGACGCCTTGCGGGCGGCGGGGCTAAGCCGGCAGAAGGCGCGCTATGGCCGGGCGCTGGCGCAGGCCGGGATTGACTTTGACGCGCTGCGGGGGCTGCCCGATGCCGAGGTTGTGGCGCGGTTGGTGGCCGTGCCGGGCATCGGCGTCTGGACGGCGGAAATCTACGCGATGTTCGCGCTTGGCCGGGCGGATGTGTTCGCCCCCGGTGACCTTGCCTTGCAAGAGGCGGCGCGGATGCTGTTCGGCCTTGAGGTGCGGCCAACGGACAAGGCGCTGCGGGCCATGGCCGAGGACTGGTCGCCCTGGCGGTCGGTTGCGGCGCGCATCCTTTGGGCCTACTACCGGGTCGCGAAAGAACGAGATGGGGTGGCATGATGCGGGACTTGCGGTTCGGTCGGAAAGGGGCAACGGACCCTTCGGCGCTGGTGGTGTTCCTGCACGGCTATGGCGCGGACGGGTCAGACCTGCTGGGGCTGGCCGATGTGCTGGGGCCGCATCTTCCAGGGGTGGCTTTCCTGGCCCCCGATGCCCCGGAACGCTGCGTGGGCGGTGGCTTTGGGTATCAGTGGTTCCCGATCCCCTGGCTTGATGGTTCCCCCCAGGCGGCGGCCGAGGCCGGGCTGGATGCGGCGGCGGAGGACCTGAACGGGTTTCTGGACGCCCGACTGGCCGAGTTCGGGCTGGGGCCAGAGGCGCTGGCCTTGGTCGGGTTCAGCCAGGGCGCGATGATGAGCCTGCATGTCGCGCCGCGCCGGGCAAAGCCGGTGGCGGGGGTCGTGGCAATCTCCGGCAGGCTACTGCGGCCCGAGCGGTTGGTGGCAGAGGCCATCGTGAAACCGCCGGTTCTGCTGGTGCATGGTGATCAGGACCCGGTGGTGCCGTTCGACAGTATGGAAATGGCCGGGAGCGCGCTGGTGGCCGCGGGATTCCCGACCTTTGGCCATGTCATGCAGGGCACGGCCCACGGCATCGCGCCAGATGGATTGGGCGTGACGCTGCAGTTTCTGAAGGAACGCCTGCCGGGCTGAAAATGCAGGGCCGCGCTGTCAGGGCTGGCTGTGCAGATAGGCCGCGCAGCCCGTCAGGGCGGCATAGTCATCTTCGACCACCGTGACCGAAAAATCCTTTTGCAGCAGGTCCACCCGCCGCGCCTCGCGGAAGCCTTCCGTCAGGCCGAAGGTCTTGAAGTGCGGGGTCATCGCGCGGGACATG
Source organism: Tabrizicola piscis (assembly GCF_003940805.1). Lineage (NCBI taxonomy): Bacteria > Pseudomonadati > Pseudomonadota > Alphaproteobacteria > Rhodobacterales > Paracoccaceae > Tabrizicola > Tabrizicola piscis. Next base: position 79,404 of record NZ_CP034328.1, on the reverse strand, counting down.
CCGCCGATCAGATAGATCCCGCCATAGGGCAGGTGGATCAGCGCAAGGTCGGCCAGCGTCTGGGCCAGGATATGGACGTAAAGCCGGGCGGCATGGGCGGCAACCGGATCACCGGCCGCGAGGGCCGCAAGCACTTCGGCAGAGGTGAGCGAAGCAGGGTGACCAGTCTCGGTCGCGGCGAAGGCGTGGAGATTGGCAAGACCACGGCCGGCGAGCACTTCCTCCACCCCGGCGTGGGGCACCTCGCCTTCGGCGGCAAGGCGGGCTTCGATGAAGCGGACAAGGCGGAAATCTTCTTCAGTCCGGACGGGCATGTTGACGTGGCCACATTCGGACGGGGGCACGACACGGCCCTGTGCGCCGGGGTGGACCGGGGCCGCATTCACGCCCGTGCCAAGACCCACAACCAGCATGGATGCACCAGCCTTGACCGGGCCGTCGATGACGCAGCGCAAGTTGGCGGCGGGGATATGGCCAAGCGCCTGACCCTGCGCCTGCAAGTCGTTGAGAATGGCCACTTTCGCGGCCCCCGTGGCATGGGTCAGCTTGGCCGCGTCCATCACCCAGTCAAGGTTGGTCATCGTGGCGACCCCATCCTGCACCGGACCGGCGGCCGCCACGCAGACCCCGGTCACCTTGGCCCCGGTTTGCGTCAGGTAGTCCTGCAGGACATGGGCAATATCCTGTCCGCGCGCCTGATAGTCGGCGTTGGGAAAGCGGCGGATGCTGTCCAGCCGCACTGTCGCACCGTCGGCAAGCGCCACGCGGGTGTTCGTTCCCCCGATATCGGCAAGGATGGCAAGGGTCATTGCAGCGTCCTACTCGTTGCGCGCCAGAGCGCGGGCGAGGGCGTGATAGGAGGATTTCGGCGTCCTGACCAGAGTGTCAAAATCCACATGGACCAGACCGAAGCGCTTTTCATACCCCTCGGCCCATTCGTAATTGTCGAGAAGGGACCAGTAGAAGAAGCCCTTCACATTGGCACCATCGGCGATGGCCTGTTTGGTGGCGGCAAGGTGGGCGAACAGGAAATCCTCACGGATTTGGTCGGTTACGACCCCATCTGCAAGCTGGTCAGCATTGGCCATGCCGTTTTCGGTGACATAGATCGGCAGATCGCCGACATAGTCTTTTGACAGGCGTGTCAGGAAGTGGTGCAGGCCTTCGGGATAGATCTCCCAGCCCATCTGGGTTTTCGGCCGGTCGCCGGGGACGTCCCGCAGGCTGGGCCAAGGGGTCCCGGGGGCGTGGGCATGCAGGTGGCGGGTGTAGTAGTTCACGCCAAGCCAGTCGAGCGGTTGGCCAATCGTGGCCATGTCATCCTGCCAGTTCTGCGGCATGTGGGGGGCAAGGCCTTGAAGCACGTTTGCCGGGTAGGCCTGTTTGGTGATGCCTTCGATGAACCAGCGGTTGAAGATTCCATCCCAAAGGTCTGATGCTGCTTGATCTTCTGGACTATTGGTCGCCGGGGAGGCGTGGTCGAAATTCAGGACGATGCCAAGGTTTGGCTGCCCCATGCCGCGCAGGCGTTCCACGGCAAGGCCGTGGGCCAGAAGGATATGATGCATCGCCCGGGCAGCGGCGCGGATGTCGCGCAGGCCGGGGGCGTGGATGCCCATGAAATGCGACAGCCAGGCCACGCACCAGGGTTCGTTGATCGTGGCGATGGAGGCCACCCGGTCGCCCAAGGTGCGGGTGATCGTTTCGGCGAAATCGGCGAAGCGGTGGCAGGTGTCGCGGTTGGTCCAGCCGCCAAGGTCGGCAAGGGCTGAGGGCATGTCCCAATGGTAAAGCGTCTGGAAGGGTTTCAACCCGCGTTCCAGCATGCCGTCGACCAGACGGTCGTAGAAATCAAGGCCTTCCGGGTTGACGTTGATGCCATCCGGCATGACGCGGGGCCATGAGGTCGAAAAGCGGTAGCCGTCCATGTTGGCCTGCTTCAAAAGGTCCAAGTCAGCGGGCCACTGGTGGTAGTGGTCGCAGGCCCTTGCGCCATCTTCGGCCCGGACGACGTTGCCGGGGGTAGCCGCAAACGTATCCCAATGCGACGGGCCGCAGCCGCCGAAAGCGGAGCCTTCGATCTGGTAGGCGGCGGTGGCGGCGCCGAAGACGAAGCCGGGCGGAAAGTCGAAGCGGGACAAGGACATGGATCAGGTTCTGGGTGCGGGGCCGGTGGACTGGCCGATGATAAGTTCCGCCTCAAGCAGGCGCTGCTGGGGGCCGGCTTCGGGGTGGGCGATGACGTCAAGGAGCATCTCGGCGGCAAGCCTGCCAGCCTCGCGGACGGAAGAGCGGGTGGCGGTGAAGATCGGCACATCCTCACCGTTCTTCATGTAGGACAGGTCATCGTCGTGGATGATGACCGACACGTCCCGCCCAAGGACAAGGCCCGCCGTCTCGATCGCGCGGCGGACCCCCATGCCCGAGATCATCGACGAGGCAAGGATTGCGGTGGGCGGGCGGGGCAGGGCGAGCATGGCCTGCGCGGCGCGGAAGCCGGCGATTTCGGTCATTTCGCCCGATGCCATGCAGGACGGGTCCGGCACAATGCCGCGCGCGGTGAGGGCATCGACATAGCCGGTGCGGCGGCGGATGGCGAAATCCATGAATTCAAGGCCGTTCACCAGACCGATGCGGGTGTGGCCAAGGTCCAACAGAAACTCGGTCGCGCGCTGAAAGGCGCGGCGGTTGTTGACGTCCAGCCAGCAGTAAGGCTCGGCCGTTCCGGTAGCACGACCGTGCACGACGAAGGGCAGGCCGATGTCGCGCAACAGCGGGATCCGGGGGTCATTCATCCGGGGGGCGTGGACGATGACGCCGTCAACGTTGCCCTTGGATTTGAGACTGCGGTAGGTGGCGTCCTCATCCTCATCCGGCACGACGGACAGGACCATGTCATAGTCGTTGCGACTGTAGCATTCGCCGGCGCCGGCAATGAAATCGGCGAAGACGGGGTTCACGATCTCATGCCTGGTGGCGATGGGAATGACGTGGCCCACGGCCATGGCGCGGCCGGTGGCAAGGCGGATGGCGCGGGTGTTGGGGTGGTAGTTGTGGCGTTTGGCCGCAGCGACGACACGTTCGCGCGTCGCTTCGTTCACCTCGGGATAGCCGTTCAGGGCACGCGACACCGTGGTGGGCGACAGCCCCAGCTTGGTGGCGAGTTCCTTCAAGTTCATCGGAATTGCTGCTCAAAACGGTTTCAACCGCCCAAACCTTAGCCAGCTTGGCGGGGTGCGTCAAAACATATCACGGCGCTCCGTAATCGTTTACGGCGCGGAATACGGGCACTGGGCCGCCAGAATGCATCATTTGAAGGCGCTTTGGATTGACTCAAAAGCGTCGATAGGCGACCCTGTTTCAATCCAAAGCGGTTTGAAGCGATTCTGCCGCCGTAGGGAAATCGCCCCGCCATGAGGGCGGGGTAATCGGGAGGAATGCTATGAAGACGAAACTTCTCGTCAGTGCTGCGGCACTGGCGCTGGTCGCGGGTGGCGCGACGGCGCAGGACCTGAAGTTCCCCGTGGGCGAAGGCGCGTTCAACTGGGACAGCTACACCGCGTTTGATGAGGCCTTCAATCTTGACGGCCAGTCACTGACGATTTTCGGGCCTTGGCGCGGCGAAGACCAGGTTCTGGTTGAATCGCTTCTGGCCTATTACACCGCCGCGAGCGGCGTGACGGTCAGCTATTCATCGTCCGAAGGCTATGAACAGCAGCTGATCATCGATGCCGAGGCTGGGTCCCCCCCCGACGTGGCCGTCCTGCCGCAGCCCGGTCTGATCGCTGATCTGGCCAAGCGTGGCTTCGTCACCCCCCTGCCGGCCGAAACCGCAACCTGGTTGAGCGAGAATTACGGCGCTGGTCCCAGCTGGGCAGCACTTGGCACCTATCCGGGACCGGATGGCACGCCGGCGCTGTTTGCGTTCCCCTACAAGGCGGACGTGAAGTCGCTGGTCTGGTACAGCCCGGACAACTTTGAAGATGCAGGCTACGCCGTTCCGACCACGATGGAAGAGCTTAAGGCGCTGACCGACCAGATCGTCGCCGACGGTGGCACCCCGTGGTGCATCGGGCTTGGATCAGGCGGGGCGACTGGTTGGCCTGCGACCGACTGGGTCGAGGATCTGATGCTGCGGACCCAGCCGCCCGAGGTTTATGACCGCTGGGTGTCGAACGAACTGCCGTTCAACAGCCCCGAAGTCGTGGCCGCGATCGAGGAATTCGGCTACTTCGCCAAGAATGACAGCTATGTGGCTGGCGGCGCGGCAGCCGTGTCATCGACCGACTTCCGGGACAGCCCCAAGGGTCTCTTCTCGTCGCCGCCGCAGTGCTACATGCACCGTCAGGCGTCGTTCATCCCGTCCTTCTTCCCCGAAGGCACGGAACTGGGCACCGATGCGGACTTCTTCTACTTCCCGGCCTATGCCGAGAAGGATCTGGGTCAGCCGGTTCTGGGTGCGGGCACCCTGGCCTTCATCATGAAGGACAGCCCGGCCGCCCAGTCCTTCATGGAGTTCCTGAAGACCCCGATCGCGCATGAAGTCTGGATGGCCCAGACCGGGTTCGTGACCCCCCACACCGGGGTGAACCTGGAGCTTTATGGCAGTGCTGCCTTGAAGAAACAGGGCGAGATCCTCGCCAATGCGACCACCTTCCGCTTTGACGGATCCGACCTGATGCCGGGCGCTGTTGGCGCGGGCAGCTTCTGGACCGCGATGGTGGATTACGTCGGCGGCAAGTCGGCACAGGAAGTGGCTGACGCGATCCAGGCCAGCTGGCCGAAGTGATCTGAGACGGAAGGGCCGGGCGCGTCACAGCGCGCCCGGCCTGATCGCGGCTATCGTGCCCAAGGGCCCCGCCAGAGGACCCGATCCAAGACCGTCTGATGGAGGGGACCATGCATCCTGCCCTGCAAGCCTTGTTCGTGATCGTCATCGGTGTCGGCGGCTGCGTCTTCTACTTCTACGCGTCCAACCTGTTCCTCGACAAAGTTCTGTACCCGGCGCGCGGCCCGAATGCCGGGCGCAACACCAACCGCGCCAACATGATCCGGCCGTGGCTGTTCCTGTTCCCGGCCATGGCGCTGTTGTGCCTTTACCTTGCCTATCCGGTGTTCGCGACGGCGTGGCTGTCCATTCTGGACCGTGAGGGTAACTTCGTCGGGCTGGGCAACTATACCCGGATGTTTGCTGAACCGAAGTTCGTGGAAAGCCTGCAGAACAACATTCTGTGGCTGATCGTCGTGCCGGCCGCCGCCACCGCCTTTGGCCTTTTGGCAGCCCAGCTGACCGACCGGATCAAATGGGGCAACTTCGCCAAGTCGCTGATCTTCATGCCGATGGCGATCTCGTTCGTCGGGGCCTCGGTCATCTTCAAGCTGATCTATGACAGCCGCGACGCGAACCTTTCCCAGATTGGCCTGATCAACGCGGTCTGGCTGAAGTTTGACGGCGGCGTGGGGTCGTTCCTGATGCTGCGGCTGGTGCCCTTCGTGCTGATCGGGTGTCTGTTTTTGGCCATCGTCTGGGCGGGCTGGGCCTTGCTGCGCCCGCTGCTGCAGGGGCAGGGGGGTGCTGCACTGGTCAAGGCCGGGCGGGTTCTGGGAGCTTTGGTGGCCGCCTTTTTGGCCTATGAGCTGGCAATCTGGCTGTTCGGCATCGTCACCAACGAGCTGCCCTATGGCCAGCCGCAGGTCTGGCTGCAAAAGCGCTATTGGAACAACTTCTTCCTGATGGCGGTGCTGGTCTGGATCCAGACCGGGTTCGCCATGGTCATCCTGTCGGCAGCGCTGCGCGGCGTGCCGGAAGACACGATCGAGGCTGCGACCATCGACGGCGCGAACCCGTTCCAGATCTTCTTCAAGATCAAGGTGCCGCAGGTCATGGGGACGATTGTCGTGGTCTGGACCACGATCACGATCACGGTCCTCAAGGTCTTTGACATTGTGCTGGCCATGACCAACGGCCAGTGGGAAACGCAGGTGCTGGCCAATTACATGTACGACAAGCTGTTCCGTTCGCTGGACTGGGGCATGGGCTCGGCCTCGGCGATGATCATCATGCTGCTCGTGACTCCGATCCTGATCTGGAACGTGGTCAACGCGCGCAAGGAAATGCGGTAAGGGGGCGGCGATGGACGGGATTGCAGGCAAGAAATCGGGCCTCGTCTGGGCGGTGCATCTGTCGACGCTGGTGCTGGTGCTGCTGTGGGTCGTGCCGACCTTTGGCCTTCTGGTGTCATCCTTCCGCACCGGGGATCAGATCGTCGGCTCCGGCTGGTGGCAGTCGCTGTCAACACAGGTGCAGCAACTGTCGCCCGTGCGGATCAGCGGCGACGAGGTGGAGCGGGACGGTGTCTTTGTCATCGAGGGGCAGCTGTTCGCCGCGGGAACCGATGTCGGTGCCTGGGGGACGTCGTCCGTCCAGCCTGAGGCTTACGCGCCGGGCGATGTGGCCACGCTGGATGACGGCATTACCCTGACTGTTGGGGCCGATGGCAGCTTTGCGCTGACCTCACCCACGACGATGGCCGACCTGCGGATGCCGCGGGTGTTTGCGACCGCCTCCACCCCGCCTGAGTTCACGCTGGACAACTATACCAACGTCATCTCCTCGCCCTTGGCGGGGCAGTCAATCGGGCAGGCGTTCCTGAACACGATGACGGTGGCGATCCCGGCGACGATCATCCCGATTCTGGTGGCGGCCTTTGCGGCCTATGCGCTGGCCTGGATGGACTTTCCGGGCCGCGCGCTGCTGGTGGCCTTTGTCGTGGGGCTGCTGGTCGTGCCGTTGCAACTGGCACTGATCCCACTGCTGCAGTTCCACAATTACATCGGCATCGGGAAGGGGTATCTTGGCATCTGGATGGCCCATACTGGGTTTGGCTTGCCTTTGGCGATCTACCTCCTCCGAAACTACATGGTCGGTCTGCCGCGCGACATCATCGAGAATGCACGGGTCGACGGGGCGACGGATTTCCAGATCTTCACCAAGATCATCCTGCCACTGTCCTTCCCCGCTTTGGCCAGCTTTGCGATCTTCCAGTTCCTGTGGACGTGGAATGACCTGCTGGTGGCCCTCGTCTTCCTTGGGACCGGCAATGACCAGCAAGTGCTGACCGGCAACATTGTCAACCTGATGGGGTCGCGCGGTGGTGACTGGGAGATCCTGTCCGCCTCGGCCTTTGTCTCCATCGCGGTGCCGCTGGCGGTGTTCTTCTCGATGCAGCGCTTCCTTGTGCGCGGTCTGCTGGCGGGGTCGGTGAAGTGAGCCTGATGGAAAGGGAAGGGCGCAGCGTGCTGGCGGCGGACCCGGATTGGTGGCGCGGGGCGGTGATCTATCAGATCTATCCGCGCAGCTTTCAGGACAGCAATGGCGACGGGATCGGCGATCTGGCGGGTATCACCGGGCGGCTGGACCATATCGCCAGCCTTGGCGCCGATGCGATCTGGATCAGCCCGTTCTTCAAAAGCCCGATGAAGGACTTTGGCTACGACGTCAGCGACTATTGCGACGTTGACCCGATGTTCGGCTCGCTGGCCGATTTTGACCAGCTTGTGACGCGGGCGCATGACCTTGGCCTGCGGGTGATGATCGACCTTGTGCTGTCGCATACCGCCGATACGCACCCTTGGTTCACCGAAAGCCGCCGCGACCGGACCAACCCGAAGGCCGACTGGTATGTCTGGGCGGACCCGAAACCCGACGGCACGCCGCCGAACAACTGGTTGTCGGTGTTCGGCGGCAGCGCATGGGCCTGGGACAGCCGGCGTGAGCAGTATTTCCTGCACAACTTCCTGACCAGCCAGCCCGACCTGAACCTGCACCATGCGCCTGTGCAAGAGGCTTTGCTGGATGTCGCCCGCTTCTGGCTGAAGCGGGGGGTGGATGGCTTCCGGCTTGACACCATCAACTTCTACTTTGCCGACAAGTACCTGCGCGACAACCCGTCCCTGCCCAAGGAATTGCGCAACGACAGCATCGCGCCATCGGTGAACCCCTATAACCACCAGCTGCACCTGTTCTCGAAAAACCAGCCGGAAAACCTTGAATTCCTGCGCAAATTCCGTGCTGTCCTGAACCCCTACAACGCCGCTGCCGTGGGCGAGGTGGGCGATGCCCAGCGGGGGCTGGAGATCATGGCCGAGTATACCTCGGGCGGGGACAAGGTGCAGATGTGTTACCCGTTCGAGATGCTGCAGCCGACGCGGCTGACGGCACCGATGGTGGTGGAGACATTCGCCCGGATGCGTGCGGCAGCGCCAGATGCCTGGCCCTGCTGGTCCTATTCCAACCATGACACCGTGCGCCACATCACCCGCTGGGGCCTGACGGATGCGGCGGCAAAGACCTATGCCACGCTACTGGTCTGCCTGCGCGGGTCGATTTGCCTGTATCAGGGCGAGGAATTGGGCCTGCCCGAGGCTGACCTGACCCTTGACGAATTGCAGGACCCCTACGGCATCCAGTTCTGGCCCGAGTTCAAGGGCCGCGACGGGGCCCGCACACCGATGGTCTGGGTGACCGACAACGGCAATGGCGGCTTCACTTCGGCCAGGCCCTGGCTTCCGGTCAAGGCGCCACATTTGCCCTTGTCGGTTGCTGCGCAGGACCGCGATAATACTTCGATTCTGGCGCACTACCGCCGCGCGTTGGCCTTTCGCCGCGCACATCCTGTTTTGCGAAACGGCACGATGGACTCCATAGATGCCGTGGGTGGGGTAACGAGTTTTCGGCGCAGAGGGGATGAAGATCTCTTCTGCGCCTTTAATCTTGGGGACACACCGGCCGAGATCCGGTTCCCCGAAGGCAATTGGCAGACAATCGGAACGGACCTGGGAAGCCAGAGCGCCACAGGGGGCAGCGTGACGCTGGCACCTTGGGGCGTTCATCTGGCCAAGCGGGCGTGAGGGGGGAATTCCATGGCTGATCTGGTCCTGAAGAACGTCGAAAAGGCCTATGGCGAGGTGAAGGTGTTGAAGAACATCAACCTCGACATCAAGACCGGGGAGCTGATCGTTTTCGTCGGCCCGTCTGGCTGCGGGAAATCCACGCTTCTGCGGATGATCGCTGGGCTGGAGCGGATCACCGGCGGTGATTTCAGCATTGACGGCGTGCGGATGAATGACGTGCCCCCCGCGCAGCGCGGGATTGCGATGGTGTTCCAGTCCTACGCGCTTTATCCGCATATGACGGTGCGCGACAACATGGCCTTTGCGCTGAAGATCGCCAAGAAATCAACGGCCGAGATCAATGCCGCCGTCGACAAGGCCGCGCGTATCCTGCAGTTGACGCCCTATCTTGACCGGCTACCCAAGGCCCTGTCCGGTGGCCAGCGCCAGCGCGTGGCCATCGGGCGGTCCATCGTGCGTGATCCGAAGGTCTACCTGTTCGACGAACCCCTGTCGAACCTTGACGCCGCCCTGCGGGTGGCCACGCGGATCGAGATCGCGCAGTTGAAAGAGGCGATGCCGAATTCCACCATGGTCTACGTCACTCATGATCAGGTTGAGGCGATGACCTTGGCCAGCCGGATCGTCGTGCTGGCGGGCGGCGGGATCAGTCAGGTCGGCTCGCCCCTTGAGCTTTATGAACGCCCCGAGAACGAATTCGTCGCCCAGTTCATCGGCAGCCCGTCGATGAACCTGCTGGCCGGCGAAGTGATGGAAACCGGGGCGACCACTGTCATCCGGCTGGAAAACGGCGGGCTTGCGCGCAGCCATGTCCCGACACAGGCCGCCGACAAGGGCTTGAAGGTCAAGATCGGCGTCCGGCCTGAGGATTTCACCGAAACCGATGGCGATGCGATCCACGCGGGTGAGGTCGAGATTACCGAGGCTTTGGGGGAGGTGACGCTCCTTTACTTCCAGAAGACCGCCGATGGCGCTCAGGTCGTGGCAAAGCTGCCCGGCATCCGCCCCGAACTGCGCCGCACCACAGTCAAGTTGACCGCAGACCCGAAGAAGGTGCATCTCTTCGCCAATGGCCGATCGTTGCTGTATCGGTAGGGCCCTGCTTCCCCCCTTGGCCTATTACAGGCGGGTCGGCGGGGCGGGTGAAACAGGAGAAGGCCGGATGGTCACCGTAACGGATGAGATGGTCGCCGCCTATCAGCGCGACGGTGTAGTGCTGGTCAAGGGGCTTTGGGCGGACTGGGTGGAGATGCTGCGCGCCGGGATTGCCCGGAATATGGCGGCACCGACCCATCAGATGCCGACGCTGAAGCCGGGCGAGGCTGGTTCCTTCTTCGACGACTACTGCAACTGGCAGCGCATCCCCGAGTTTGCGGCAGTGATCCGCCAATCCCCTGCGGCTGCGGTCGCCGCGCGGCTGATGGGGTCGGACCGGGTGCAACTTTTTCACGACCATGTGCTGGTCAAGGAACCCGGGACCACGAAACCCACGCCCTGGCACACCGACGGCCCCTACTACTTTGTCGAGGGGCGGCAGACGGTCAGCTTCTGGTCGCCGCTTGATCCGGTGAAAGAGGCCAGTTTGCGCTGTGTGGCGGGGTCACATCTCTGGCCGAAGGATGTGCTGCCGACGCGCTGGGTGAGCGAGACCGAGTTCTATCCGGGGGACCACGACTATATTCCCGTCCCCGACCCCGAGGCCGAGGGGATGGTGATCCGCGAATGGGAGATGGAGCCGGGCGATGCGGTGGCCTTCAACTTTCGCACGCTGCACGGCGCACGCGGCAACCTTGCCGCAACCCGGCGGCGGGCCTTTTCGCTGCGGCTGGTGGGGGAGGATGCCCGCTATGTGGAACGGCCGGGGCCAACTTCGCCGCCGTTTCCGGGGCATGGGATGCAGCCCGGCGAACGCCTGCGCGAGGACTGGTTTCCGGTCCTGCATGGGGCGGCTTGATCGGTCTTTGCCTTCCGTTCCGGTGGAGATATGAGGGGGGCAAGGAGACCCGAATGACACCCCCCGACACCAGATCTGAAGCCCGCCCGAAACGCTATCCGCCGCCGGAGTTTCCGCCACGGCGCATCCCGGCGTTTGCGAAGACTCCGCCTGCGATCTTTCCGCCGATCCTTGGCCTTCTGGGGCTGGCCATCGCCCTGCAACTGGCGCTGGAGGCTTTGGGCTTTGACCGGGGTCTGGGCGATCTGCTGGCGGGTCTGGCCGTGGCCTTGTGGGCCTTTGCTGCCTTTGCCTACGGCGCAAAAGCCATGCGTCGCCCGGCTGTGGTGATCGAAGATCTGCGGGTTCTGCCCGGACGGTCGGGCCTTGCGGCGATGACGATGGGCGGGATGGCGGCGGCGACCCTTGTCGCGGCCTATGCGCAAGGCCCGGCACTGGCGCTGATGACGGTGGCGCTGGCCGGCCATGCGGTGCTGGCGGTGCTGCTGATCCGACTTTTGCTGACGTTGCCGCCCGTGGCGCGCGAAGTGAACCCGACATGGCATCTGAGCTTTGTCGGCTTCATCGTCGCGGCCCCCACCGCCGTGGCCCTGGGCATGGAACAGGTCGCGACCGTCCTCTTCTGGCTGGCGCTGCCGATTGCGGTGCTGAACTGGGGCCTGAGCGCGCTGCAGTTCATCCGCAGCGTCCCGCCGCCGCCGCTGCGGCCGCTGCTGGCGATCCATGTAGCACCCGCGGCGCTGCTTGGGTCGGTCGCAGGGCTGCTGGGGATGGTGGAACTGGCAGGCGCGTTCATTGCCATGGGAACCGGGCTGACGTTGGCACTTGTTGCGTCCTGGCGCTGGCTGGCCGGGACAGGGATCACGCCGCTTTGGGGGGCCTTCACCTTTCCCCTCGCGGCGCTGGCGACCACAATGCTGCGCGCGGGCGACGGCTGGCTGTGGCCAGGGCTGGGGCTGACGGCGATCGGTCTGGTGGCGATCCCGGCGATCTTGTGGTGGGTGCTCAAGCGCTGGCCGGGGGGCAGGCTGGCGGCGGTGACCAACGCGGCCGAAGCCTGACCCTGTGCCTGCCGATGGGGGCATTCTGCCCCCAAACCCCCTGAGAGTATTTGTCAAAGAGCAAAACATAGGGGCGCCTTGGCACAGGCCTGCGTCAGCCGATCAAGTTGACCCAGGCACGGGCGATGGCAAGTCCATGGCTGTCGGCGGCATGGCCCTTGGTCTGGGCAAGGCTGTCGTGTTGGGCGGACCAGCCCGGGGCCATCTGGTCCACTAGATCAGGAAAGCGGGCGAGCCAGTCTGCCACGACCGGGCGGCTGGCCTCAAAATGGAACTGGGTGCCGTAGGTGGCGCGTCCGATGCGGAAGGCCTGATTTGCCGCAGCAGCACTCTGCGCAAGGTGGGTAGCCCCTGCGGGCAGGGTGAAGGTGTCCGAGTGCCATTGAAAGACCGGGAAGCTGTCGGGCAGCTGCGACAGGACCGGGTCGGCACGGCCCGCAGCCGTCAGGCTGACATCGGTCCAGCCGAATTCGACGGCTGCGCCAAGATGGTTCTCTGCACCAAAAGCGCGCGCCAGTAGCTGCGAGCCGAGGCATATCCCCAGCACGGGTTTGTCGGCCTGAGTATAGGCCTGCATCAGGCGGGCGAGGGCGGGCAGATAGGGGTGGCTGTGGTCATCGGTGGCCGATTGTTCGCCGCCGAAGACAATCAGGGCGTCGGCCTCGGGGTCTTGGGGCAGGGGCTGGCCGGTCCAGGGTTTCAGTTGATCGACAAGGGCTGCGCGTTCATGCAGCGCCACCCCGACAAGGCCATGGTGGGTGACGCGAGTATTCTCGACGATGGCGACGCGCATGTGTAGCTCCGGAATTCCAATGACAGGATGTGCACGGGGGTTGGCGGGCTGCAAGCGGATTTGCCCTTGCCAAGGCTGGTCTTGCGTGAAATGGGGAACCGCCAAACGATGCTAGCTCCGGAGGGATTATCCATGGAGATTCGTGAGGCTCTTACCTTTGATGATGTCCTTCTGGTGCCGGCGGCATCCAGTGTCCTGCCGTCGGATGCGGATACGTCAACCTTTGTCACCAGAGCGATCCGGATGAACATCCCGCTGTTGTCCAGCGCGATGGATACGGTGACCGAAGGCCGCATGGCGATTGCCATGGCGCAGGCCGGGGGGATCGGGGTGATCCACCGCAACCTCGACCTTGAGGCACAGGCGCGGGAAGTCCGCCGGGTGAAGCGGTTCGAAAGCGGGGTGGTCTATCAGCCGATCACTTTGACGCCGGACCAGACGCTGGCCGATGCGAAGCTTTTGATGGAGCGGTATTCGATCACGGGTTTTCCAGTGGTCGACGGGTCTGGCCGCGTGCTGGGGATCGTGACTAACCGGGACATGCGCTTTGCGACGGACGACCGGACCCCGGTCAGCGTGATGATGACGTCGGAAAATCTGGCTTTGCTGCGCGAACCGGTGGACCGTGCCGAGGCGATCAGCCTGATGAAGGCGCGGCGGATCGAAAAGCTGCTGGTGACGGATGGCAAGGGCAAGCTGACGGGGCTTCTGACGCTGAAGGACACCGAAAAGGCCGTGCTCAATCCACAGGCCTGCAAGGATGATCTGGGGCGGCTGCGGGTTGCTGCGGCCTCGACCGTCGGGGATGCGGGGTTTGCGCGGTCTGAGGCCCTGATCGACGCCGGGGTGGACCTTGTGGTGATCGACACGGCGCATGGCCACTCCGAAGGAGTCGCGCGGGCGGTGGAGCGGATCAAGCGGCTGTCGAACACCGTGCAGGTCGTGGCCGGAAACGTGGCTACGGGCGAGGCGACGCGGGCGTTGATCGGCGCCGGGGCGGATGCGGTCAAGGTGGGGATCGGGCCGGGCAGCATTTGCACGACGCGGATCGTCGCGGGCGTGGGCGTGCCCCAGCTGACGGCCATCATGGACAGCGCGCAGGCTGCGGGCGATGTGCCAGTGATCGCGGATGGCGGGATCAAATATTCGGGCGACTTTGCCAAGGCAATCGCGGCGGGGGCGTCCTGCGCCATGGTCGGCAGTGCCATTGCCGGCACGGACGAAAGCCCGGGCGAGGTAATCTTGTGGAACGGGCGGTCGTTCAAGGCCTATCGCGGCATGGGCAGCCTTGGCGCGATGGCGCGGGGGTCAGCGGACCGGTATTTCCAGAAGGACGCGGCCAGTGACAAGCTGGTGCCGGAAGGGATTGAAGGGCAGGTGCCCTACAAGGGCAGTGCTGCGGCAGTCATTCACCAGATGGTCGGGGGCCTGCGCGCCGCGATGGGCTATACCGGTTGCGCCACCGTGGCGGCGATGCGGTCCCAGTGCCAGTTCGTGCGGATCACCGGGGCGGGGCTGAAGGAAAGCCATGTCCATGATGTGCAGATCACCCGGGAAAGCCCGAACTACCGGGTCGGCTGACCGGCTCAGACGCTGGCGGGGCGCTTGTCCCGCCCCTTGATCGGAGACTGCATGACCCCCTCTGCCAGACTTGCCGCCGCGATCGAGGTGCTTGACCGGATCCTTGCCGGTGCGCATGCGGAACGGGCGCTGACAAACTGGGGCCGGGCCAGCCGCTTTGCCGGGTCGGGGGACCGGGCGGCGGTGCGGGATATCGTGTTCGACGCGCTGCGCCGCCGCCGGTCTGCGGCGGCACTTGGCGGGGGCCTGACCGGGCGCGGACTGGTGCTTGGCCTGTGCCGCGACGCCGGGCAAGAGGCGCTGTTTACTGGCGTGGGCCATGCGCCCTTGCCGCCCGGACCTGACGAACAGGGCCGAACGCCCGTTGCGGCTGAGGCGCTGGATGTGCCGGACTGGCTTTTGCCCAAGTTGCGGGAAAGTCTGGGTGCCGACACCGAGGCCGTCCTTTTGGCGATGCGCAATCGGGCGCCCGTCTTTGTGCGGGTCAATCTGCGCAAAGCGACGCTTGCATCGGCAGTCGCGGCACTGGCAGGCGAAGGGATCACGGCCACCCCGCACGCTCTGGCGCCAGCCTGTCTGGAGCTTGGGGGGCAGGTCCGCAAGCTGCAAACCTCGGCAGCCTATCTGGAAGGGTGGGTCGAGTTGCAGGACGCCTCGTCCCAAGCGGTGGTCGAGGCACTGCCGCTGGCTGACGGGATGCGCGTGCTGGACCATTGCGCGGGCGGCGGTGGCAAGAGCCTTGCCATGGCGGCACAGGCTGACCTGCAGCTCTTTGCCCATGACATCGCGCCACAGCGGATGGCCGACCTGCCGCGCAGGGCAGACCGGGCGGGCGTGGACGTGACCTTGACTGCCGCACCCGAGGACAACGGACCATACGACCTTGTGCTGGTCGATGCGCCCTGTTCCGGCCTTGGCAGCTGGCGCCGCGATCCCGAAGGCAAGTGGGCGCTGACCCCGGAGCGTCTGGCCGAACTGGTGGACCTGCAGGCCCGCATCCTGCAACGGGCCGCAGGAATGGTGCGTCCCGGGGGCTGCCTTGCCTATGCCACCTGCTCCATGCTGCGCGACGAAAATTCCGATCAGGTGACCAGTTTTCTGGCCAAGTCTGCTGGCTGGACGCTTGAGCGCAGTCTTGCGCTGACGCCACTGACCGGAGGCGATGGCTTTTACCTTGCGACCTTGAGGCGAGTGTAAACCAACCTACTCCCGCATTGCGCGCAAGCTCGTAGCGGTTAAGGTTGAATTAACCTTTCGCAAGCGATGCTTCGGTGACGAGTGACAGTGGGATAAGTGGTGGGAACGTGACCCTGTTTGGCAGCAGACCTTTCCCGCAGTCGGCGGGCGTTTTGGTGTCGGGGTTCTCACCCCTCAGGCTTGTGGCAATGGGGCTGGCAGGGCTTGGTCTGGTCGCGCTGGCACTGGCTGGCTCGGGCCTCTGGACTGGCACTGGATTTGCCGGCCTGACGCTTGCCGCAGCGGCTGGCCTGCTGGGCGGGCTGGCGGCCACCCGGCGCGCGCGTGACCGACAGGAACAGGAACGCACCTTTCGTCTGGTGGCCCATGACACAGCCGCATGCTTTTCGACCGATCCGGAGGGCAGGGTGGTGCTGCGCAACCGCGCGGCGGAGGATCGGTTTGGCCCGGACAGCCAGTCCCTGGTCGAAGCGCTGTCGCGCAACATCCTTACGCCCGGGGCCCTGCTGATGAAGCTGCAGGCCCGTGCAGCGGCCGATGGTGCCGCGCGGGAGGATGTGGCGACACATCGGGGCCTGTTGCGAGTGACGGTGCACCGATCTGGCAGGGACCGGTTCCTGTGGCGGGTTGATGCGTTCGACGCGACTGACACCCTGCCTTCCGACGCCCCGCGGGCTAAGGCAGCCGGGCCGGACAGCAGCGGTCCATACCGCCCAGCCTGCGAGGCGGGCGCGGAGGCGGGCGGGCCTGATCTGGAGGATGTGCCGGTAGCGTTGATGATGTTCGGACCGGATGGCGTCTTGCGCAGTGCCAACCGGGCGGCGCGGGAACTCATGCTGCAAGGAGAGTTGCGGTCATTGATGTTCCACGACCTTTTCGAAGGTCTGGGGCGGCCGGTCACTGACTGGCTGGGCGATGTAGTGGCGGGGCGTCTTCCCGGCGGGACCGAGGTCTTGCGCGCGCGCACCCGGCCCGAGGAAAGCTTCATCGAGGTGACCTTGCGCCGCTTTGTCGAGGGTGGCCGCACCAGCGCCCTTGCCGTCCTGAACGATGCGACCCGGCTGAAAACGCTGGAGGCGCAGTTCATCCAAAGCCAGAAGATGCAGGCGATCGGCCAGCTTGCTGGTGGGATAGCCCATGACTTCAACAACCTTTTGACAGCGATTTCCGGGCATTGTGACCTGCTGCTCTTGCGGCATGGCCGCGACGCGCCGGACTTTGCGGATCTGGAACAGATCCGTCAGAACGCCAACCGCGCCGCCTCATTGGTGGGGCAGCTTCTGGCGTTTTCCCGCAAGCAGACCCTGAAACCCGAGCGGCTTGACCTTGAGGAGGTGCTGGCCGACCTGACGCATCTTCTGAACCGGCTGGTGGTTGAACGGGCCGGATTGAAACTGGCGCATCTGGGGCGTGGGGCGGAAAGGGCCTTGCGTCCGGTGCGTGCCGACCGGCGGCAGTTGGAGCAGGTGCTGATCAATCTTGTCGTCAATGCGCGGGATGCGATGCCTGACAAGGGCAGCATCGTGATCGAGACCGAGCCGGTGACATTGATCGAAGACCTTCGGCGCGACCGGGCTGTGGTGCCTGCGGGGGACTATTCGGTGATCAGGGTCATCGACCATGGGACGGGCATCCCCCCGGAAAACCTGCAGAAGATCTTTGAGCCATTCTTCACAACCAAGCGCGTGGGCGAAGGTACGGGCCTTGGGCTTTCGATGGCGTATGGGATCGTCAAACAATCGGGCGGTTTCATCTTCGCCGATTCCACAGTTGGGAAAGGGACCACGTTCTCGATCTACTTCCCGACGTATGAGGGGGTGGACCTGCCCGCGCCCGAACCCGAAGCGCGCCGTCCGCTTGGCAAGCCGGGCGAAGGCGTGGTTCTGCTGGTCGAGGATGAGGCCCCGGTTCGTGCTTTTGCCAGCCGGGCATTGCGCCTGCGCGGCTATACCGTACTGGAGGCGGCCACCGCCGAAGAGGCGCTGCAGACGCTGGAAGACCCGACGCTGGAGATTGATGTCTTTGTGACCGACGTGGTCATGCCGGGGATGGATGGGCCATCCTGGGTGCGCCACGCGCTGAAAGATCGCCCGAACGTGCGGGTGATCTTCGTATCAGGCTATGCCGAAGATGCGCTGTCGGAAGATCGGGCAAGAATCCCGAACTCGGTCTTCCTTCCCAAGCCGTTTTCGCTGAACGACCTTACGGCCACCGTGCAGGCCCAGTTCAACTGACCGTGGCTACCCGGCCCGCAACACCCGGGCCACATCCGGCGCGAAATAGGTCAGGATGCCATCACAGCCCGCGCGCTTGAAGGCCATCAGGCTTTCCAGCATGGCACGCTCGCCGTCGATCCACCCATTGAGGGCGGCCCCCTTGATCATCGCATATTCGCCCGACACCTGGTACGCGAAGGTCGGGGCACCGAAGGCGTCCTTCACGCGGCGGCAGATGTCCAGATAGGGCATTCCGGGTTTTACCATCACCATGTCGGCCCCTTCGGCAAGGTCACGCGCGACCAGACGCAGGGCTTCGTCACTGTTGGCCGGGTCCATCTGATAGGTCTTCTTGTCCCCCTTCAGCGCGCCCGTAGCGCCCACCGCATCGCGGAACGGCCCGTAAAAGGCGCTGGCGTATTTGGCGGCGTAGCTGAGGATCGCCACATCCTTGTGACCCGCCCCCTCCAGCGCCGAGCGCATCGCGCCAATCCGGCCATCCATCATGTCCGAGGGGCCAAGGATATCAGCCCCGGCGTCGGCCTGCGCGAGGGTCATCTTGACCAAAGCCTCGATCGTTTCGTCATTCTGGATCACCCCGTCGACGACCAGCCCATCATGGCCGTGGGCGTTGTAGGGATCCAGCGCCACATCGGTCATCACCGCGATGTCCGGCACTTGGGCCTTGATCGCACGAATGGCACGGTTGGCCAGGTTTTCCGGGTTCCACGCCTCACGACAGTCGGCAGTCTTGAGCGCGGGATCGGTGTAGGGAAACAGGCAGATCGCGGGGATGCCAAGCGCTGCCGCCTCGGCCGCCGCCTCGACCACAAGATCGACGGACAATCGCGCCACGCCGGGCATCGAGGCAACCGGTTCCCGCAGGCCGCTGCCATCGCGGATGAAGACGGGCCAGATCAGATCATCTGTCGTCAGGGTGTTTTCCCGGGTCAGCGCGCGGATCGCCCCGGTCCGGCGAGTACGGCGAAAGCGGCTCTGGGGGTAGGGGGCAAATATCGGCTGCACGCGCAGGTTCCTTGGCTGTGGCCATGCAAGCCCTGGCTTGCGGCGATGGGCACTTGCAAGCGGGGGCTTGCGACTTTGCCTCTTGCCTGCCATGGAAAGCGACGCATCTCAAGCGACTAGACGCCCATTCGGCGTGCGGTGGAAAAGGAAGACCAGGCCGGTGGACGTGATTGACACGGTTTTCGAAGTGATCGACATGCGGTCCTTCTCGAATCTCTGGTACTGGATCGCGCTGGCTGTGCTGTGGTCATCGACAAGCCACTGGGTATTGGGCGTACCACATGACTTGATCCAGCGCGCAAGGCGCGAAGGCGGACAGGCGCAGCAGGACGTGGAAGACCTTGTCAGGATCAATGCCGGGCGGCTTTTGCATGTCGTGGATCACGGGGCGCTGGTTGTCACGGCGCTGGTCAGTTTCTGGCTGTCGGGGCTTGCGGTGCTGGCCTTTGTGTACGAGATCGAATTTGCGGCGGCCGTCTTCCTGTTGCTGGCGCCTTTGACACTGGTCGTCTGGCTCAGCGTGCGGGTCTGCCGCCGGATCGTGGCCGGGGAAAACACCGGGGCTGCGCTGCATCGGCGGCTGATCGTTCACCGGCGCTGGACGCAATCTGTCGGCATGGCGGCGATCTTTATCACGGCCATGTATGGCACCTGGAAGAACATCAACGTCTCGATCCTGCACTGACCCCCACAGATGACCGCAGAGCGCATCATATTGGGCGGCGCGCCCGAAGGGTTTGACGCCTTGCTTCTGTCCCGCGAACTGGCGCGGGGGCGCCCGGTTCTGCACATCGCGCGCGATGACAAACGAGCCGAGGCGATGCGGGCGGCCCTTGCCGTGCTTGCGCCGGAAGTTGCGGTGCTGGACTTTCCGGCATGGGATTGCCTGCCCTACGACCGCGTCAGCCCCAACCCCGAGATTTCCGCGCGGCGGATGGCAACCCTGGCTGCCTTGGTGGACGGGATGGCGGCTCCCTTCGTGCTGCTGACCACGCTGAATGCAGCAACCCAGCGCATTCCGGCGCGGGATGTGGTGCGCGGCGCGTCGTTTCGGGCGGTGGTGGGCGAGCGGGTGGATGAGGCCCGGCTGAAGCAGTTTCTGGCGCGGATGGGGTTTTCGCCCGTGTCGACGGTTGCGGAACCCGGCGACTATGCCTTGCGCGGCGGCATCGTGGATATCTTTCCGCCGGGGCCGGGGGGGCCGATCCGCCTTGATTTCTTCGGTGACGTGCTGGACGGCGCGCGGCGGTTTGACCCGGAAACGCAGCGGACGATTGAAAAGCTGAAACGGGTGGAGTTTTCGGCAGTGTCCGAAGTGATCCTTGACGAAGGGTCGATCGCGCGCTTCCGGCAGAACTATCGCATCAGTTTCGGCGCGGCAGGCACGGATGACCCCCTGTATGAGGCCGTCAGCGCGGGCCGCAAGCATCAGGGGATGGAACATTGGCTGCCCTTCTTCCACACCGGGCTTGAGACGCTGTTCGACTACCTGCCCGATGCCTCCGTGATGCTTGACGATCAGGTGACCCCGGCCCGGTTGGCCCGTTGGGAGGGGATCGACGACAGCTACGACAGCCGGCATGAGGCGATGGGGGCAAAGGGGCGGATCGATACGGTCTACAAGCCCGTGCCGCCGGGTGAGCTTTACCTTGACGATCCCGGGTGGGAGGCTGCCGTGGCGGGCCACCGGGTGGTGCAGCTTTCCCCATTGCCGCAAAGCCCGGGGCCCGGGGTTCTGGACGCAGGGGCAAGGGTGGGCCGCAGCTTCGCACCAGAACGCCAACAGGAAAAGGTGAACCTTTTCGGTGCTTTGGCGGACCACATCAAAGTGCTGGCCAAGACGGGGCAGGTGGTGATCGCCAGCTGGTCGGACGGCGCGCGGGAACGGCTGCGCGGGCTTTTGGCTGACAACGGGGTTGCCGGGGTCACCGACATTGGCGATTTCCGCGCCGTGCCACAGGGGAAGGGTGGGTTGTTCCTGGTCGTCTGGCCGCTGGAGGCGGGCTTTGTCGCGCCCGGCCTTGCCGTCATCTCCGAACAGGACGTCCTGGGCGACCGGCTGGTCGGCAAACCCCGCCGCAAGCGCAAGGCCGACAACTTCCTGCGTGAGGTGGACACGCTTAGCCCCGGCGATCTTGTGGTCCATGTCGAACACGGCGTCGGGCGCTATCTGGGGATCGAGACGATCACCGCGCTTGGTGCCCCCCATGCCTGCGTGATGCTGGAATATGCCGAGAACGCAAAGCTTTACCTGCCGGTGGAGAATATCGAGCTCTTGTCTCGCTATGGCCATGAGGAGGGGTTGCTTGATCGGCTCGGTGGTGGGGCCTGGCAGGCGAAGAAGGCCAAGCTTAAAGAGCGGATCAAGGAGATCGCCGACCGCCTGATGCGGATCGCGGCGGAACGGGCCTTGCGCCATGCGCCGATCCTTGAGGCGCCGCATTCGATCTGGGAGGCTTTCGCCGCGCGGTTCCCCTATCAGGAGACGGATGACCAGCTTGCCGCAATTGCCGATGTGGTGGCGGATCTGGAAAAGGGCTCGCCCATGGACCGCCTCGTCGTGGGCGACGTGGGGTTCGGCAAGACCGAGGTCGCGATGCGGGCGGCGTTCGTTGCGGCGCTTTCGGGCATGCAGGTGGCGGTGATCTGCCCGACGACGCTGCTTGCCCGCCAGCACTATCGCAGTTTTGCGGAGCGATTCCGGGGATTTCCGATATCCGTCAGACCCTTGTCCCGCTTTGTTAGCGCAAAGGATGCTAATGCCACGCGGGCGGCAATCAGTGACGGATCCGTGGACATCGTCGTCGGCACCCATGCCCTGCTGGCCAAGGGCATCAGCTTCAAGAACCTCGGCCTGCTGATCATCGACGAAGAGCAGCACTTTGGCGTGACGCACAAGGAACGGCTGAAGGAAATGCGGTCAGAGGTTCACGTCCTGACCCTGACGGCGACGCCGATCCCCCGCACGCTGCAACTGTCCCTTACCGGGGTGCGCGACCTGTCGATCATCGCCACGCCCCCGGTCGACCGGCTGGCGATCCGCACCTATGTCAGCGAATTCGACACCATCACCATCCGCGAGGCCCTGCTGCGCGAACGGTTCCGGGGCGGGCAGTCCTTCTATGTGGTGCCCCGGATCAGCGACCTGCCGGAGGTTGAGGATTTCCTGAAGACCCATGTGCCAGAGGTGTCTTACGTCATCGCGCATGGGCAATTGGCGGCGGGGGATCTGGATGACCGGATGAACCAGTTCTATGACGGCAAGTATGACGTGTTGGTGGCGACCAGCATTGTTGAAAGCGGGCTGGATATTCCCACCGCAAACACCATGATTGTCCACCGCGCGGATATGTTTGGCCTCAGCCAACTCTACCAGATCCGCGGCCGGGTGGGGCGGTCCAAGACGCGGGCCTATGCGTACCTTACCACCAAACCCCGCGCGCCGCTGACGCCGCAGGCGATGAAGCGTCTGCGGCTGCTGGGCGGTCTGGACAGTCTTGGCGCAGGGTTCAACCTTGCCAGCCACGACCTTGATCTGCGCGGGGCGGGCAACCTGCTGGGCGAAGAACAGTCGGGCCATATCCGCGAGGTCGGCTATGAGCTTTACCAGCAGATGCTGGAAGACACGATTGCCAAGATCAAGTCCGGAGAGTTGCAGGGCCTGACCACGGTTGATGACGGCTGGTCGCCGCAGTTGAACCTTGGCGTGCCGGTGATGATTCCGGAAAGCTACATCCCCGATCTGGACATTCGGCTGGGGCTTTACCGGCGGCTGTCGTCGCTTGGCACCAAGGTGGAGCTTGAGGGGTTCGCGGCCGAGTTGATCGACCGCTTCGGTGCCCTGCCGAAGGAGGTGAACACGCTGATGCTGATCGTGCGGATCAAGGCGATGTGCAAAAGGGCGGGAATCTCCCGGCTGGACGCCGGGCCGAAGGGCGCGACGATCCAGTTTCACAACGACAAGTTCGCCAACCCCGCCGGGCTGGTCGATTTCCTGAAGGCCCAAGGCGGTGCCGCGCGGGTCAACGGCAACAAGATCGTCCTGACAGGCGAGATGAAGACCGAAGCCGACCGGATCAAGGGTGCCTTCAACATCGCCCGCGATCTGGCCGCGGTGGTGAAGGCCGGGAAAAAGCCTTAGCGCGCCGGCAGGCCGTAGCGCATCAGCGCCAGCGCCCCCGCCAGCAACGCGGCAACACCCGCCAACAGCGGCAGGACCGTGCCGTTGAACGCAAGTCCGACCGGGATCGCCAGCAGCACCGACCCCACCGTCGCAAGGCATGAGATGACCGAAGCGGCAAGCCCGGCGATATGGCCCACAGGCTCCATCGCGAGGGCGTTCAGGTTGCCCATCGTCAGGCCCATCATGCTGAACAGCCCGATCGACCACAGCAGATGGGCCGGGAAAGCCAGCGCCTCAGGCATCAGGCCGCTTGCGATGGTCAAAAGGCAGATCACCGTCAGCCCAAGCTGGGCGGCAAGGGTGCCGGTAATCACCCGACGCATGCCAAGGGTCATCACGATGCGGCTGTTGAGCAGGCTGCCGGACATGGAGCCGACCGCGATGAAGGCAAACCAGAGGGGGAAGGTTTCGGCGCGGTCAAAGCGCAGCTCGAAAATCCCATGCATCGACGACAGCGTGGCAAACAGCGCGCCCAGCGTCAGCGCCTGCACGAGGGTGGAGATGACGATGACGCGGTGGCGGCCAAGCTCTTTCGTGGCGGACCACAGGGTCGCCATCCGCAAGGGGCGGCGGGACGTGACGGGCAAGGTTTCAGGCTGGCGCAGGCCCATCCAAAGCATCGTGATGGCCGAGAAGGCGATATAGGCAAGGAAAATCGCATGCCAGTCGGCAATGGCGATGATGCCTTGGCCCATCAGTGGCGCGATGGCCGGAATGACCGTGAAGATCAGCATCGCAAAGGACATGATCCGGGCCATGTCGCGCCCGCTGAACAGATCACGCACCATGGCGATGGAGACGGTTCTGGGGGCGGCAGAGCCGATCCCCTGCACGACGCGGGCGATCAGAAGAAGCTCCAGCGTCGGGGCGAAATAGCAGGCCAAGGCGGCGAGGGCATAGAGGGCCGACCCGAACATGATCACCCGCTTGCGGCCAAAGGCGTCGGACAACGGCCCGGCGAACAGGGTGCCGATGCCCATGCCGAAGACAAAGCTTGTCACCACCAGCTGTGCGGCATTGGGGGCGTCAGGTGACAGGGCGGCGGCGATGTCGGGCAGGGCCGGCAGCATTGCGTCAATAGAAATGGCGATGGTGGCAAACAGCATCGCGATGATCGCGACGAACTCCGTCTGCGAGATCGGCTTTTGGACAACGGATGTGTCGGTCAATTCACCAGACCCTCGGCAGGCGGCGTCAGTTCGGTGATGACCTTGGCCCAAAGGTCAGGGGGTTGCGCGCCCGAGACGACGTATTGCTGTGCCACAAGGAAAGTGGGCACGGCGCTGACCCCCTTGGCGCGGGCATCGGCGTCGCGGGCGGCGATATCCTCGGCATCCGCGTCCGAGGACAGAAGGCGCAAGGTGGCGGCCCGGTCCATCCCAGCCTCACCCGCGATGTCGGCCAAGGTTTCCAACGCCCCGATATCGCGGCCTTCGGTCCAGTAGGCGCGCATCAGGCGGTGGACCATGTCGGGCTGCAGACCTTCGATCCCGGCCCAGTGGATGAGGCGGTGAGCGTTCAGGGTGTTCGGCATCCGCTGGGGAATGTCAGGGTCCATGTCCACACCAGCGGCGCGGGCAACTTCGCGCAGGCGGTCATGGATCGCATCGACCTTGGCCGGACCGCCAAACTTCGCCTCAAGATAGGCGCGCTTGGCCACGCCTTCCGGGGGCAGGTCGGGGTTCAGCTGGAACGGATGCCACTGGATCGCGAAGGGATTCACCGGGTGATCCTGCAGGGCGCGGTCAAGATTGGCCTTGCCGATGAAGCACCACGGGCAGACGGGATCTGAAAAGATATCAAGGCGGATCATGGGTCAGGTCTCTGGAATAGCGGGCCAAGGGCGCGGCGGATCAGTTTGCCATTGGCCGTCCGCGGCAACGAGTCAAGGTGCTGGTAGTGCCTTGGCTGCTTCCAGCGGGCAAGGGCAAGTTCGGCGCGCTGGTGCAGAAGGGTGGCGTCGATCCTGCACGATCCTTCGTAAAACAGCGCGATGATCCTTGTGCCGGGGGCAACCTCAACCTCGGCTGCGGCGCAGGTGGTGAGACCGGGAAGGTCGTGAAAGGCGGCCTCGATGTCCAGCGGTGAGACGCGGAAGCCGCCCGCGTTCATCAGGTCATCCTTGCGGCCGAGGTGGGTGATTGCGCCGGTGTCCGACATCGTGACGACGTCGCCCGTGCGAAACCAAGGGCCTTCCGGTGGAGGGCGGCCGAGGTAGCCCCGCATGAAACCGGGATCGGCGGTGGAGACGGCAAGTTCGCCGGGGGTGTTGCGGGGGACGGGGTTTCCGCTGTCATCAAGGCAGGCGACAAGGCGGCCGGGCTGGACATAGCCGGCTGTGCCGGGCGGCGCAGGGCGATGGGGCGCGCCCGAGATGTAGGTGGACAACTCCGACATCCCCAGCGCCTCATGCACCGCAGTTCCGGTCTGGCGCTGCCAGTCATCGCGCAAGGCGGGGGGCAGCGCCTCACCCGCCGACAGCGCATGGCGCAGGTGGGGCAGGGCCGGAAGACCCGCGCGCAGCATCTGGCGAAAGACACCCGGGGCGGCGGCGAAGATGGTGGCCTGCGACCGCGCCAAAAGCGTGGGCAGGGCGGTAGGCTGCGTTCCGGCAGCGGGGATCACGGCGGTGGCACCCAGCGTCCAGGGGTCCAAAAGGCCTGTGCCCAGCGTGTAGGTCCAGTTGAGCGCGCCTGCGTGTAACAGGCGGTCATCCGGGATCAGGCCCTCCCAAGCGGCGTGCATCGCCTGACGCGCAAGGATGGCGCGATGGGCATGGGACACGGCCTCGGGCTCGCCCGATGAGCCTGAGGTGAAGACGATGTACCCCTCACGGTGCGGATCACCCATATGCAGCGGTGCCGGGGGCAGGCTGGCCCAAGCGGCGCAATCAGGGGCGATCACCGGGGCAGGGTGGCGGGGCAGGGGAATGCCCGGGTTGGCGATGACAAGCTTTGGGTCCGCGCGTAGCGCCAGCCGCGTAATCTCGCCCTCGGTCAGCGCGGCGGAGGTGGCGACGGGCACCAGACCGGCAAAGAGGGCGCCAAGGAACACGATGGGAAACGCCGGACCATTGGCCAGCCGCATCAGCACGCGGTCGCCGGGCTGCAGCCCAATACCCAACAGCGCGGTGGCGCAGCCCCTGACCCGGGCGCTTACGTCTGCGAAGCAAAGAACCTCATCCCGCTCCGGGTGCAGAATCACCAGCGCCGGTTTTCCCGGATTGCTCTGGCCAGCCGCCAGCACATGCCCGGCCATGTTGAAGGCGGCGGGCAGGGCGGGGAACGGGCGGGTGTCGATCAATGACAGCATCGCACCATGCCTAAGAAGCCTGCATCGCAGTTGCAAGGACAGGTGCGCTGCACTATCCGGGTGGCCATGCAGACGACCGATCCCAAGACCATGATCCGCGTCGCCCGTGAGGCGGGGGGCGACACCCATGTCGAGCCGCTCAATCTGGGCCTGCGAGTGCGTGAGTTGCGCCGGTCCCTTGGCTGGACCTTGGAAGAGGCGGCCACGCGTGCGGGTCTGGCGCGGTCCACCCTGTCAAAGATCGAAAACGGGCAGATGAGCCCGACCTATGACGCGCTGAAAAAGCTGGCGGGGGGCTTGTCCATCTCGGTCCCGCAGCTGTTCACGCCGCCGTCCAAGGCACAGGTCAACGGGCGGATGGCCGTCACCAAGTCAGGCGACGGGCAAGCGCAGGCGACCGCTACCTATGAACATGAGCTTCTGGCCGGAAGCCTGTCGAAGAAACAGATGCTGCCCTATCGCGCCACGATCCGCGCCCGCAGCCTTGACGAATTCAGCGGCTGGGTCCGCCATGACGGGGAAGAGTTCCTGTTCGTCCTGACCGGCGTGATCCGCCTTTACACCGAGTTCTATGAACCCGTCGACCTGCGCCGGGGCGACAGCGCCTATTACGATGCAGCCATGGGCCACAACGTGATCAGCCTGTCAGATGAGGATGCGACGATCCTGTGGGTAACGTCCTTGGTCTGAGGCGACCTTAAAACATGTCCGCGACGGTATCGGCCCCTGCCGTAATGTCCTGTCCCACGCCGCCGATGGTGTTGCAGGCCGACAGGGCCAGAAGTGCCAGAAGGGTCAGTGCCAGTTTGCGCATGCTCATGCCTCTTGCTTGATCGAGGGCGGTCATTCTTCGAACCACCACAGGGCCGGAAGATATGAATTTCCCCAGTCCCCGTAAAGCTGTACCGTTTCGGGGTGCTTCAATTCGCGTGCATGGACAATCAGGTTCCGGTCGGCAAACCAGAACGGCACCACATAGCGCCCGGCGGTCAGCAGCCGGTCCAGCGCCTGCGCCGCAGTCGTAAAGCCTTCCACATCGCGGGCCGACAGCATGGCCGCGATCATCGCGTCGATCGCCGGGGACCGCGCGCCCATCCAGTTGCGTGACCCTTCGGTGTCTGCGGCGGCAACGCTCCAGTACAGGGTCTGCTCGTTGCCGGGTGACAGCGACATGGTGCGGATGATGTAGGTCATGTCGAAATCAAAGCTGTCGGTGCGGGTCTTCATCTGCGCGCTGTCCAGCATGGTGACGCGGGCCGCGATGCCCACGGTCTTCAGCGCCTCGACATAGATCGCGGCAATGCTGGCGGCTTCGTCCTGACCGATGGTCAGCAGGATTTCAAAGGTGAAGGGTTGTCCGTCCACCCCGCGCAGGATGCCGTCATCGCCAATCGTCCATCCCGCCTCTTCCAGCAGGGCCAGGGCCTTGCGCAGGCCCGGGCGATTGACCGGTGACCCATCGCTTTCGGGAAAGGCGTACCCCTCAAGCGTGCCGGGCAGAAGGTCGGCGCGGAACGGTTCCAGCAATGCCAGAACCTCCCCCTCAGCCGGGGTGCCGGGGACCATCGCGAAGGGGCTGTTGGAGAAGTAGGAGGTGATGCGGGGCGCTGCCCCCCGGTCATCGTCTGGTTGATGAAGTCGAAGTTGAACATCTGGATCATCGCCTCGCGCACGCGCCAGTCAGCGAACTGCGGGCGGCGGGTGTTCATCACCAACCCGATGATGCCCGAGGGGCGGTCATGCGGAACTTCAAGTTTCAACATCTCGCCATTGGTGATGGCGGGAAAGTCATAGCGGCTGGCCCAGCGGGCAAGGTTGTCTTCGCGGTAGGCGGAGATGGCGCCCGACTTCACCGATTCAAAGACGGCGACCGGGTTGGCGAAGTATTCATACCGGATGGTGTCAAAGTTCCACTGGCCGCGGTTGAAGGGCAGGTCCTTGCCCCACCAATCGGGGTTGCGGCGATAGGTTATGCCGACACCGGGGTCGACGGTATCAACGACATAGGGCCCCGACCCGGTCAGCCGGTCCAGGGTCGTTGCATCAAAGACCTTTCCGTCAAAGTCAGCCTTTTTCAGGATCGGGCGCAGGCCCAGGATCAGCGGCAGTTCTCGGTCTTCGGTGTTGAAATCAAACCGCACGCTGCGCGGCCCGGTCGCCTTGGCCAAGGCGATCTTGTCCCACGCGGTGTGGTAGCGCGGGTGGCCAAGGGTGCCCAGAGTCTCATAGCTCCACAGCACGTCATCGACGGTCACCGGGGTCCCGTCCGAGAATCGGGCCCCTTCGCGCAGGGTGAATTCCACATAGGTCCGGGCGTCATCCGTGGTGATCGATTCGGCCAGAAGACCGTAAAGCGTGAAGGGTTCATCGAAGCTGCGGGCCATCAACGTCTCGAACGTCAGGGCCGACACGCCCTCGGCCGGAGAGCCGTTGGTGATGAAGGGGTTCAGCGTGTCGAAGCCGCCATTGACCGCAAGCGTGATGCTGCCGCCCTTCGGCGCATCAGGGTTGGCTTGAGGCAAGGACACAAAATCCGGGGGCAGGGCAGGTGCGCCATACATAGCTATGCCATGCTGCGGTTCGGCGACGGCTGCGCCGATCGTCAGGGCGAGGACCGTGGGCGCGGCAATACGGTGAAGGGTCGCGCGAAGGACGGCGAACATGGGCAAGGTTTTCCTGTCTGCAAGGCTGTCGGTCGCGGCCAGATTAGGACCGTCATCGTGGCAATTCAAACTTTTAGCTTGGCCATCGGCAGAGAGCGGATTATACAGTCCTTACTGCTCGATAGGTTTCTTGCCTGTATGAAACCTGCCTCAAAGACTTAACGCCGGCTTCGTGCCGGCGTTTTTTTTGTGCGTTTCACAAAGGTGTGCCAGCGCTTCCCCTTCGCGCCGCAGCATGGCATGGTTTCGCAGTTGCAGCATGAGGGGCAGAACATGACACTTTCAGGCAAGCGCGCCGTCATCACCGGGTCAAATTCGGGAATCGGTCTGGGCGTGGCCGAGGCTTTGGCCGCCGCCGGGGCCGAGGTGGTGCTGAACAGCTTCACCGACCGGCCCGAAGATCATGACATGGCCCGCGATCTTGGTGCCCGGCATGGCGTAGTCGCGCGCTACATCGCCGCCGACATGTCGAAGGGCGCGGAGTGCCGCGCCTTGATCGAAAAGGCGGGCGGTTGCGACATTCTGGTGAACAACGCCGGTATCCAGTTCGTGTCCCCGGTCGAGGATTTCCCGGTGGAGAAATGGGATGCGATTCTGGCGATCAACCTGTCCTCGGCCTTCCACACCACCGCTGCCGCCCTGCCGGGGATGAAGGCCAAGGGCTGGGGCCGGATCGTCAACGTGGCCAGCGCCCATGGCTTGACGGCAAGCCCGTTCAAATCGGCCTATGTCGCGGCCAAGCACGGTGTCCTTGGCCTGACCAAGACCGTGGCGCTGGAAGTGGCGGGGCAGGGGATCACCTGCAACGCGATCTGCCCGGGCTATGTGCTGACCCCCTTGGTCGAGGCGCAGATCCCCGACCAGATGAAGGCACACAAGATGGACCGTGAAACCGTGATCCGCGAAGTGATGCTGGACCGCCAACCCTCACGCCAGTTTGCGACGGTCGAACAGATCGGCGGAACGGCTGTCTACCTGTGCTCGTCGTCGGCCGATCAGGTGACCGGGACCAGCATTTCCGTTGATGGCGGATGGACGGCCCTGTGACGCCTGCCGAGACGCCAACTGGCAAGCGGCGGGTCAATCTGGCGCTGCAAGGTGGGGGCGCGCATGGCGCCTTCACTTGGGGCGTTCTGGACCGTCTCTTGGACGAAGACGACATTGAAATCGCCGCGATCTCTGGCACATCGGCAGGGGCGCTGAACGGGGCCGCGCTGAAAGCCGGGTTGATCGCGGGCGGTCGTGGGGCGGCGAAAAAGCGGCTGGACCGGCTGTGGACCCAGGTCGGTGCGGTCGGTGATTTCCGTTTGCTGCCCTGGCTGCAACCGTTCCTGCCCGCCGTCCGGCTCTGGCAGGAAGCGGCGGAAACGCTGATGCCGGTCTCGCCCCAAAGTCTGACGGCCGCGCTTTATTCGCCCTATTCCTGGGGGACAGGCTGGCAAAACCCGCTGGAGCCGGTCGTTCGCGATCTGGATTTTG
This sequence comes from Tabrizicola piscis, assembly GCF_003940805.1. Lineage (NCBI taxonomy): Bacteria > Pseudomonadati > Pseudomonadota > Alphaproteobacteria > Rhodobacterales > Paracoccaceae > Tabrizicola > Tabrizicola piscis. Next base: position 49,026 of record NZ_CP034328.1, on the reverse strand, counting down.
CCAAAGTCTGCGCAGGCGATGGCCCGCGCCTGTTCGTCAGCGCCACGAATGTACGAACCGGCAAGATCAAGGTCTTCGAAGGCAGCGCGATCACGCCCGAGGCGCTGATGGCCTCGGCCTGTGTGCCAACGGTGTTTCAGGCGGTCGAGATCGGCGGTGAAGCTTATTGGGATGGCGGCTATGCCGGAAACCCGGCACTCTTCCCGCTTTATGAACCTGAACTGCCCGAAGACGTGCTCGTCGTCTCCATCAACCCGATGCGGCGCGAGGCCGTGCCCGAAACCCCGCTGGATATCCAGAACCGGATCAACGAGATCAGCTTCAACGCAAGCCTGCTTGGCGAATTGCGGGCGATCAACTTTGTCCGTCGCCTGATCGCCGAAGGCCGGATGGACAAAGGCGTGATGAAAGAGGTCCGCGTGCACATGATCGCCGATGACGGCCTGATGAACGACCTCAGCGCCAGCACCAAACTTGCCCCCTCACCCCAGCTTCTGGATCGGCTGAAACAGGCGGGACGGGCGGCGGCAGACCGGTTTCTGGCGGAAGATGCCCGGCACATCGGGCAGGAACCGGGCGTCAACCTGCAAGGCCTGCTGGCGCGGGAATAGGCCCGTGCTCAGACAGGGTCCTTCGTCAAGGGATAGACCAACCCGCCCGACACGATCAACTTGGCCGCGTCGTCGATCTTCATGTCAAGGATGGTCAGATCCTTGGTCGGCACGAACAGCAACATGCCCGACGTAAACGGCGTCAGCCCCACGAACACGGCCGAGAAGTCCGGCCCCAGCAGGGCCAGCCGATTGGCCACCTCACCCTTTGGCCGGGTCGAGATGAAGCCAAGCGCATAGGATCCCGCGCGCGGAAACTCCAGCAGGCAGACCTGATCGAAGCTTTGCTCCTTCTTGTTGAAGAAGGTTTCAGCCACTTGCTTGATCGCGCCATAGACCGACCGGATGATCGGCATCCGGTCCACCGCATCTTCGCCCCAGCGGATGACCGACCGGCCGAACAGCCCCTTGGCCATCCAGCCGATGATGATGGTAAAGACCAGAAACACCAGCACGCCCACACCCCGGACCGGGAAATTGGCACCGGGGCCGATGTAGCGTTCAACCAGCGCCTCGGGCTGGTAGGCCGACGGGATCAAGGGCAGGATCCAGCCGTCAATCCAGCCGATCAGCGTCCAGACGAAGTAAATCGTCAGGCCAATGGGCAAGACCACCACCAGACCGGTCAGAAAGCTTGCCCGCAGGCTGGCAAGAATGCTGCGGCGGCGGGATTGGTGGGGTTCGGACATCAAGACTCCGGCGGGTGCAAGGAAGACGCCTTAACCTATGGGTGCCACCCGGCCTTGCCAATGGCCCCAATCGGTTTTCCAGTCAGCTTTCCGTGCGCTGCCGCGCGATTTCCGTCGCGATCTCGGACGCCAGCCGGGCGTTGCTCAGCACAAGGGCGATATTCGCGTGCAAAGACCGGCCTGCCGTCAACTCAAAGATGCGCTGCAGCAGGAAAGGCGTCACGGCCTTGGCAGCGATGCCCCGCGCCGCAGCCTCGGACAGGGCGGCTTCGATATGCGGGGTGATTTCGCCGCGCGCGATCTCGTCGCCTGCGGGAATCGGATTGGCGACCAGTTGGCCGCCCGGCAGACCAAGCTGCCCCCGCAGGAGATGGGCAGCGGCGATGTCACGGGCGCTGTCCATCCGCAGCGGGGATTTAAGGCCCGAATCGCGCGACCAGAAGGCGGGAAACGCGTCCTGCCCATAGGCGATGACCGGAACACCAAGGGTTTCCAGATACTCCAGCGTTTTCGGCAGATCCAGAATGGCCTTCGCCCCCGCCGCGACCACAGTCACGGACGTTTCCGCCAGTTCCCGCAAATCGGCCGAGATGTCGAACGTCGTTTCCGCCCCACGATGCACACCGCCGATGCCGCCCGTGGCAAAGACCGAAATTCCGGCCAGCTTTGCGCAGATCATGGTCGCCGCCACCGTCGTGGCCCCGGTTCCGCCGCTGGCCAGACAGGCGGCAAGATCGGCGCGCGACAGCTTGGCCACGTTCTGCGCCTGACCCAGGGATTGCAGTTGATCTTCCGTCAGACCGATGTGGATGCGCCGGTCCATGACGGCGATGGTCGCCGGCACGGCCCCTTGGGCGCGGACTTCAGCCTCAACCCGGCGTGCCGTTTCCACATTCTGCGGGTATGGCATGCCATGGGTGATGATTGTGCTTTCAAGCGCGACAATCGGGGTGTTGTTGGCAACAGCCTCGGCCACTTCGGGCGACATGAGCAGTGGTGCGATCATGATCCGATCTCTCCTGAAACATAGCTGGCCGCCGCGCGCAGCGCTGCATCAAGCGCGGCCTGTCGGGCAGCACCCTGCGCTTCGGCAACGATATGGGCGGCCATGAACGTGTCGCCAGCGCCGGTGACGCGGGTCACCAGAACGGGTGGCGGCGCGCCTTCGATCACACCGCCGTCGCGGCTGCCTTCGGCGGACACGGCACCACCATTGGTCACCAACACCCGGCTGGCCCCCCGCGCCAAAAGCGCGGCAGCAGCCTGTGGCGCAGTGCTTGACTGTGCCTTGGCCAGAATATTCGCCTCTTCCAGGTTCACATAAAGCGTGGCGGTGGGATGCGTCAGCAGCGGCAAAAGCCGCTCTGCCTTGCCCGGCGAAGCGGGGGCGACGCGCAGGTCGGCCGCAGCAAACAGCGGCGAAGTGGCAATGTCGGATAGCAGCGCCTCAGTCAGGTTGCCGTCCAGCGCGATCAGACCGGGCCATGGGCTGGCTTCGGTTCCCAGACGGCCATCCTCCAGCGGGCGCAGGATCTTGTTGCCCGCCGCTTCCAGCGAATGAGCATCGGCTATGGCCGCAATCAGCCCGTTCGCGCCCTCAATCGCCATGTAGCGGTCGGTCGGCAGATCGTCGGACCGGTAGACATGGGCGGTCACAAGGCCCATCCGGTCACAGGCGGCGATCAGCTCTTCGCCCTCGGCATCGCGGCCAATCGCGGTCAGCAGCGCCGGGGTCATGCCAAAGCGGCGCAGCGTCATCGCGATGTTCATCGCGACACCGCCCGGCAGGCGGCTGATCCGGCCCGGCACATCCGACCCCAACCGCATCGAGGTGGGCGAGCGGCCGATGATGTCCCAAAGGGTGGACCCGATGCAAAGGATGTCTGGCGTCATATGTGGTTTATTGCGGGAAGCGCCGCGCCGGTGCAAGGGGGGCTCGCCCCGGGCTTGACCCGGGGCCTCATTGTCCAGTCAGGGGGGGCCGTGGACAGAGGTCCCGGGTCAAGCCCGGGACGGGGTTTCAGCGTTTTCGGAAGGCACTGCCGTAGCCGCCGCTGCGCCCATCGGGAAAGGCACCTTCGGCCAGATAGCGGTCGTGACAGCGGCCCAACGCCTTTTCGTCCAGCGTGACGCCAAGGCCGGGGCCATCAGGCACGCGGGTGATCCCGCCTTCAAGGGCGAACGGGCCGCCTTCGATGACATCGTCTGCATACCAGTGGAACAAAGTCTGACTGGCCCCCCGGACATGTTCCAACGCCGCGGTCAGGTGCAGATATGCCGCCGATGCGATCCCGGTTTCGCCGGAATGAAAGCGGAACCCCACGCCCATCGCCTCACAAGCGCGAATGAAGTCGCGGGTGCGAGCGACTCCGCCATGTTCATTCACATTGGTCACGATGCAATCCGGGCAGCGCAGCGCGACAGCCTTGGGCAGGTCGATCGCATGGGCCGAAAACGGGATATCGCAATGGTGACGCAGGTCAGCCATTTCCTCATAGGTTTCCACCGGTTCCTCGAACCAGCTGATATTGTACGGGGCCAGCCGGCGCAGGGCATCCCGCGCCGTGGGCACTGTCCAGCCGCCATTGGCATCAAGCTGCAGGGGCCGGTCGCCGATGGCGGCGCGGACTTCGCGGACCATCTGCACTTCCTCATCCAGCGCCACCGCGCCGACCTTGCCTTCAAAGATCACCGATCCGTGGCGTTCGATCATCGCAGCACAATAGCGCGCGACCTCTAGCGGAGTGCTTTCGCCGGGGTGGTTCGCGCCGGGCCAGCGATAGCTGAAATACTCGGTCAGCGGAATTTCAGTCCGAACCGCCCCGCCAAGCAGCTGGAACAGAGGCACGCCTTCCGTCTTGCCCCGCGCATCCCACATCGCCATCTCGATCCCGCCGAAGACCCGCCGCGCGGCCAGCACATTGCCCCAAGGCGTGTAGCGCATCCCCGGGACCAGCTTCGCCTCGGCGGCATGAATGTCGCGCAGGTCCATGCCCACCAGCCGCGCGCCGGCGGCGATCACATCGGCGGCCCGGTCACCATCGGCACATTCGCCAAGGCCCACCACGCCATCCTCGGTCACCAGCCGGATCACCGTCTTGGTCAGCGACGCAATCGCGCCATAACTGAACCGGTAGGGCGCATGGAACGGGATGTTCACCGGCAGGGCGGTGATGGATCTGATCTTCACGGACAACCCCTTGCTCTGCGCGCAGATGGGCGGCAGGTTAGCCGCGCACCCCATGCCTGCACTACGGGCAACGACACTGCCGGGCCGGTTTTGACCGTTTTCCTGCGGGTTTGCCCGGTTTTGCAGGCGATTTGCCCTTGCGCCAGCAGATGGGGCAGGGTAATGCCGCGCCACTTCACAGGTGTCGCTGGGGCTTTTGCGGGGAGAAATCCCGTGAGGTCCACCGGTTGCCCCCATCCGGGGGTGAAGACGGCGGCACCGAGGATCAAACCGGAAAAGGATAAGGCATGGCTCTTCCTGAGTTCTCCATGCGTCAGCTTTTGGAAGCTGGCGTTCACTATGGCCACCAGACCGCTCGCTGGAACCCCAAGATGGGCGAGTATATCTACGGTGACCGCAACGGCATTCACATCATCGACCTGACGCAGACTGTTCCGCTTCTGGACCAGGCGCTTAAGATCGTGCGCGACACGGTTGCCAAGGGCGGCCGCATCCTGTTCGTCGGCACCAAGCGCCAGGCACAAAAGCCCGTCGCCGAAGCGGCTGAACGTTGCGCGCAGTTCTACATGAACCACCGCTGGCTGGGCGGCACGCTGACCAACTGGAAAACCGTGTCCCAGTCGATCCAGCGCCTGAAGCAGCTGGACGAAGTGCTTGGCGCAGGCGGCGAAGGTCTGACCAAGAAGGAACGCCTTGGCATGGAACGTGACCAGGCCAAGCTGCAAGCCTCGCTTGGCGGGATCCGCGAAATGGGCGGCACCCCGGACCTGATCTTCATCGTGGACGTGGGCAAGGAAGACCTTGCCGTTCTGGAAGCGCAGAAGCTGGGCATCCCGGTCGTCGGCATCGTCGACACCAACTGCTCGCCCAAGGGCGTGACGCATGTCATCCCCGGCAACGACGACGCGGCCCGCGCGATCCAGCTCTACTGCGACCTGATCAGCCGCGCCGCGCTTGACGGCATGTCGGCCCAGATGGGCGCCGCTGGCGTTGACCTTGGCGCGCTTGAGGCTGCCCCGGAAGAAGAAGCCGTCGCCGAAGCCGAAGCCTGATCGGCTGTCGCGTCACAAGCTTGTCACCCGGCGGGGCTACCCCCGCCGGGACCATGATTTCTGAGGAGTGGGAAAAATGACGATCACCGCCCAGATGGTGAAGGAACTGCGCGAAGCCACCGGCGCAGGCATGATGGATGTGAAAAAGGCGCTGACCGAGGTCAATGGCGACATGGACGCCGCGGTTGACTGGCTGCGGACCAAGGGCCTTGCGAAAGCGGCCAAGAAGGCCGACCGCGTCGCCGCCGAAGGTCTGATCGGCGTTGCCGTCAGCAACGGCCGTGGCGTTGCGGTCGAGATCAACTCGGAAACCGACTTCGTCGCCAAGAACGCCGATTTCCAGGCGCTGGTCCGCGACGTGGCGAACATCGCCCTGACGGCGGGCGATGAGATCGAGGTGGTCAAGGCAGCCCATCTGAACGGCAAGACCGTGGACACCGTGGTGCAGGAAGCGATTTCCCGCATTGGGGAAAACATGACCTTCCGCCGCATGCATGTGCTGGAGGGTGAAACGGTCGTGTCCTACGTCCATAACGCCGCATCGGCGGGCATGGGCAAGATCGGCGTCCTTGTGGCGCTGAAGGGCGACAAGGCCAAGGCGGAAGAGATCGGCAAGCAGTTCGCGATGCACATCGCGGCGACGGCACCGCTGTCTCTGTCCGAAGCGACGCTGCACCCCGAAGTGCTGGAGCGGGAACTGGCCGTGCAGACCGCCAAGGCGCTGGAAGAAAACGCCGCCTCGGCCAAGCCGAAGCCGGACGCCGTGATCCACAACAACATCATCCCGGGCCGGATGAAGCGCTTTCTTGCGGAAAACACGCTTCTCGGCCAGGCCTTCGTCATCAACCCTGACCTGACCGTGGAAGCGGCGGCCAAGGAAGCTGGCGTGGAAATCACCGGCTATGCCCGCGTCGCCGTCGGCGAAGGGATCGAGAAGAAGTCGGAAGATTTCGCCGCCGAAGTCGCCAAGGCGCTTCAGGGCTAAGCTTTCGACAGAACGGGGCAGGGGGCCGGCGCAGCGATGCGTCGGCCCTTTCCTTTTTAACCGGGCATTTGGGCTACTGAAAGGCTGTCACCAAAACATTCGGCGCGACCCAGTAAAGGGCCGCGCCGCACGGTCCTGCCATCCCACTGGGGATAAGGACGGGAGAGGCAGAACTGACACCAGCCAAAGGGGAAAAATGGCTGAACAAACTAAACCCGAACAGGGTCACAAAAAGCGGAACACGGATAAACTCTACCGTGCCCGAGGCTTATTTGTGCCCCGTTCGTGCCGGATCAGGCGAGTAGGGAAAACCTTACCCAACGTCAACTTCCGGGCTTAGCGTGCGGCATGGGCAGCATCCGGCAGGCGCTGGAAGATCATGTTCAGAAGCGCACCCTTGGCCACCGCCTGCGCCGTCGTTTCTACCGCCAGCGCCTCGCGCGCCAGACGCAGGTGCTTTTCCACCATCGCCGGGCTAACCCCCATCAGCAAAGCTACATCCTGCGTCGTCTTGCCATCGGCCACCCATTCCAGCGCCTCGCGTTGGCGGGGGGACAGGGCACGATGGCGGGACAGTTGGGGCAGGTGCACAATGGTCAGGTGCATCATGTTCGCCACCGCCAGAATCTCTTCCTGACGGGCTGCAAAGATCCGGTCCACATCGGCATGGCTTAGCCCCACGTCGGCAATCAGCCCCAACGCCCCCTTTGACCGCAAGGAAACCTCAGGAAAACTGACAGAGATCCCTGCAGTGACACCCATGCTCGCATTGTGGCGCACGGCCTCTGCCTCTTCCGCTGACAGTTTGCCGGCTTCGAATGCCTCTTTCACCCACGTCCAGGTGCAGGCGCCCGCCGAGCGTTCGGCCCAGCGGAACACCGGGGTTTTGGCATAAAAGCCGCCACGGAAGTATCGCTTCACATACTCCGGTTCACAGGTGGACAGGAACAGCGCGTCATCCGGGTCGCCGATCGTCTTCAGATGGCGAAAACGGGTAAAGCCGTAGTTTACCCGTTGAAAGCCCAGCGTCGCAAAATGGTCGGTGGCAATGCCCCAGGCATCGTCAATGCTCGATGCGGCGGCAATCCGGTTCAACAGGGTCAGAAGCGTCATATCGGTCATTCCAATAGTCCTTAATGCATCGGCCATACCCATAGTTGCAGGTATTGCCGCAAGGTCACCCTTGCCGTGCGGCGAGTGATAAGACTGCTTTTCCGCTCTGTCGAGAAAAGATGCCCCGAAAACGGGCATTGACGGAGAAATGACGGAAGATGTCACCAAATCCGGGGAAAACCTGCCTGTCAGGCTAAAGCCTGCGGGCGATATGGCTGATCAGGCCGGGCAGGGCGGTGAAATCGCTGAAGATCAGCTTCGCGCCCATCGCCTCGGCCGGGGTCTTGCGATAGCCTTCGGTGAACAGGGCCAGCGGCACATTCGCCGCATGCGCCGTTTCAGCGTCCACCTCACTGTCGCCCAGAAACAGCGCCGGACCGGGGCCAAGGGCCGCCAATGCAGCGAGGAGCGGCGCCGGGTCGGGTTTGCGCTCGGGCAGGGTGTCTCCGCCGATCAGTACCCGCATGTCGCGGTCCAGCCCGAAATGACGCAACGCGGCGCGGGCAGGGCCTTCGGGCTTGTTCGTGCAGATCCCCAACCGGTGACCCTGCGCCGACAAGGCCTGCAAAGCATCGCAAACGCCGGGATAAACCGCAGTCAGATCAAAGGCTTCTTCATAAAGCGAGATGAAACTTGCCACCAGGTCCTGATGCAACGGCCCGGTCGGCTCCAGCCCCTGCGCTGCCAGCAACCGGCTGACCAGCACCCCGACGCCATTGCCGATAAACCCCTTGACCACCGCGAAAGGAAAGGGCTCCAACCCTTTGGCCTGAAACACCTTATTGGCCGCAGCATGGATATCCGGCGCGGAGTCGATCAACGTGCCGTCAAGGTCGAAGATCAGGTTCAGGGTATCAGCCAAGGGCCGCCTCAGCCGCGGCGCGGATGGCGCGGATATTGGTGCCATAGCCGCCCGGGTTCGCCACCGAACCGCCCTTGAACACGGCCGAGCCTGCAACCAGCGCATCAGCCCCGGCCTTGGCCACCAGGGGCGCTGTCGTCACCGTCACGCCGCCGTCCACCTCGATATGGACTGGGCGGTCACCGATCAGGCGGCGCAACTCAGCGATCTTCGGCAGCTGGCTGTCGATGAAGCCCTGACCGCCAAAGCCAGGGTTCACCGTCATCACACACACCAGATCCACCATGTCCAGCAAACCCGCCACAGCACCCACCGGGGTGCCGGGGTTCAGCGCGACACCGGCCTTTTTCCCAAGCCCGCGAATGGCTTGCAGCGTGCGGTGAATGTGCGGCCCAGCCTCGACATGGGCAGTCAGGATATCGGCACCTGCGTTGGCGAAAGCCTCAAGATAGGGGTCCACCGGCGCGATCATCAGGTGGACATCCATCACGCCCTTGATATGCGGACGCAAGGCCGCGCACATCGCCGGGCCGAAGGTCAGGTTCGGCACAAAGTGGCCGTCCATCACATCGACATGCACCCAATCCGCGCCCTCAGCTTCAATCGCGCGACATTCCGCGCCAAAATTGGCAAAGTCGGCGGCAAGGATGGAGGGGGCGATCTTGATCGAACGATTGAAGGGCAAAATGGCATCCTTTCGCAGTCAGCGCCTCATATCCCGGCAGTTCCAGCCTTTCCAGCCCCGTTTACATGACATAATACTGATTATACGTTATTCAGACCAGACAAAGCGCCTCTCCCCCGCCACCAGTCTTCAATGAAAAAGGCCCGGCACGATGGCCGGGCCTTTCATAGATCACGGCTGGCAATCAGCCAACCAGTTCAAGCCCCGAGAAGAAGAACGCGATCTCACGCGCGGCAGCAGCCTCGCTATCCGACCCGTGGACCGAGTTTTCGCCCTTGGACAGCGCAAACTCCTTGCGGATCGTGCCAGCGGCCGCAGCAGCCGGATCGGTCGCGCCCATCACTTCGCGGTTCTTCAGGATGGCGCCTTCGCCTTCCAGAACCTGCACGACCACTGGCTCGGACGCCATGTAGGCGACCAGCTCACCGTAAAAGCCGCGCTCCTTGTGCTCGGCGTAGAACGCGCCGGCCTGGGCTGCGGTCAGGTGAATGCGCTTCGAGGCGACAACCCGCAGGCCCGCCTCTTCGAACTTGGCAACGATCTTGCCGGTCAGGTTGCGCTTGGTGGCGTCGGGTTTGATGATCGACAAGGTGCGTTCAACGGCCATGGGATTCTCCAGCTGATTTTGGGCACAACTTGTGCCGGAATGGGACGCGCGGCAGCTATCACGCTCTGCCCGCGTTGAAAAGGTGTCGCGGCATTGACGCCGCCCCCGGCTTCGGGCAATCCCCCGGCCATGCTCAAGATTGAAGACATCACCTACAACGTCGAAGGCCGCCCCTTGTTCGAGGGGGCCACGGCCACCATTCCCACGGGCCACAAGGTCGGCATCGTCGGGCGCAACGGCGCGGGCAAGACCACGCTGTTCCGCCTGATCCGGGGCGAACTGGCGCTGGAGGGTGGCACGATCACCCTGCCCCAGCGCGCCCGCATCGGCGGAGTCGCGCAAGAGGTGCCGTCGTCGGAAACCTCGCTTCTCGATACCGTGCTGCAGGCCGATACCGAACGCGCGGGCCTTCTGGCCGAGGCAGAGACGGCAACCGACCCGCACCGGATAGCCGAAATCCAGGCCCGTCTGGCCGACATTGACGCCTGGTCCGCGGAGGGTCGCGCCTCCAACATCCTGAAAGGTCTGGGTTTTGACGCCGCACAGCAGCTGATGCCCTGCTCGGCCTTTTCGGGCGGCTGGCGGATGCGCGTGGCCCTTGCCGGGGTGCTGTTTGCCCAACCCGACTATCTGCTTTTGGACGAACCGACCAACTACCTTGATCTGGAAGGCGCGCTCTGGCTGGAATCCTACCTCCAGAAGTATCCGCATACAGTGCTCATCATCTCCCACGACCGCGGCCTTCTGAACCGCGCCGTGCAAGGCATCCTGCATCTGGACGCAAAGAAGCTGACCTACTGGACCGGCCCTTACGACCAGTTCGCCCGGCAGATGGCCGAACGCCGCGCGGTCCTGCAAGCCGAGGCGAAGAAGGTCGAACTGCGCCGCGCGCATCTGCAAAGCTTCGTTGACCGGTTCAAGGCCAAGGCATCAAAGGCCGTTCAGGCGCAGTCCCGCGTCAAGATGCTGGAAAAGCTGACCCCGATCACCGCGCCCGAGGATGCCAAGAAGGTGGTCTTCACCTTCCCCGAACCGGAAGAGCTTGCCCCGCCGATCATCAACCTTGATGGCGCAGCCGTGGGCTATGGCGGCCCGCCGATCCTGCGCAAACTGAACCTGCGCATTGATCAGGATGACCGGATTGCCCTGCTTGGCCGGAATGGTGAAGGAAAATCCACGCTTTCCAAGCTGTTGGCCGGGAAACTTCAAGCCAGCGAAGGCAAGCTGGCGCGGTCCTCCAAACTGCGGATCGGTTATTTTGCCCAGCATCAGGTGGATGAACTGCACATCGACGAGACGCCGCTGCAACACATCCAGCGCCTGCGCCCGGCCGAGATGCAGGCCCGCCTGCGCGCCCGGTTGGCGGGCTTCGGACTGATGGCTGATCAGGCGGACACTGTCGTCGGTCGCCTTTCGGGCGGACAAAAGGCGCGGCTGTCGCTGCTGCTTGCCACCATCGACGCACCGCATCTGCTGATCCTTGACGAACCGACCAACCACCTCGACATCGAATCCCGCGAGGCTTTGGTCGAGGCGCTGACCGCCTATTCCGGCGCCGTGATCCTTGTCAGCCACGACATGCACCTTCTGGGCCTCGTGGCGGACCGTCTTTGGCTGGTCAAGGGCGGCGCTGTCACGCCCTACACCGAAGATCTGGAGGCCTATCGCCGCCAGCTTCTGGCTGGTGAAGATGACGTCAAGGTTGCCCCCAAACCTGTTGAAAAGAAACCCAAAGCATCGCGCGACGAACTTCTCGCCCTGAAGGCCGAGGTGCGCAAATGCGAAGACCGCTTGGCCAAACTGAACGACATGCGCGACAAGCTGGCTAAGAAACTGGCAGACCCGGAGTTGTACGAAGGCAGCCGCAAGGGCGAACTCGCCACCTGGAACGCGAAGTATGCCGAGTTGATGCAAGCCCTCGACAAGGCCGAGGCGATGTGGCTGTCCGCTCAAGAAAAACTTGAGGAAGCAGCAGCTTAAGCAGCCCCCCACAGGCAATCCCGCGCCCCCCGGCACCTTCCGCCCCTTGCCCCACAAGGCTGACAGTCTTTCTTCCCAAATACCCGGGGTCCGGGGCAGCGCCCCGGCCCGCAGGTTCCGCTTTCCAAAGCCCGGAAAGCCGGGCTACCCTTCGCCAACCGGAGGTCCGATGCCCGAAACCGCCTTCCTCGTCACCGCTTTCGCCACGCTTTTCGTGGTGATTGACCCACCCGGTCTGGTGCCGCTGTTCATCGCCTTGACCCGTGGCATGGGCCCGGAAAAGCGCCGGGCCATGGCGCGGCGGGCTTGTATTATTGCCTCCGTCCTTCTCCTGCTGTTCGGGCTGGCGGGGGAGGCGATCCTTGGCTTCATCGGCATCTCTATGCCGGCGTTCCGGATTGCGGGCGGTATTCTTCTGTTCCTCACCGCGCTGGACATGCTTTTCGAACGCCGTACCCAACGGCGTGAGGGGCAGCAGGCTGAACCGGACCATGACCCGTCGGTCTTTCCCCTTGCCACCCCCCTGATCGCCGGGCCGGGGGCCATTGCGACCATGATCCTTCTGGTCGGTCAGGCCGGGCCGGACTGGTCGGGCACGCTCTGGGTGATGGGCCTGCTGCTTGGCATGATGGTGGTGACCTATGGCTTCCTGCTGGCCTCGCCACCCTTGGAGCGGATGCTGGGCCGGACGGGGGTGATTGTCATCACCCGGCTTCTGGGAATGTTGCTGGCGGCGCTGTCGGTGCAGTTCGTGATTGACGGGGTGCGGGGCACCGGGTTGATCGGCTGACCTTTCCATATCGCCCCCCTGCCCCCATATCATCGGAAACCGGAGGTTCTGATGGACGGAGAAACCCTTGCCCGTGTCGCCTATCTTGGCGTCATCCTGGTGGCCCTTGGCGGCTGGGTGATGGTCGAGTTCCGCCAGCGCATGGGTCAGGCCCTGCGGATGGGGATGGCCTGGGGGCTGATCTTCATCGGGATGATGGCGGGCTATGGCTTGTGGTCCGACATCCGGCACGACGTGATGCCCCGCCAGATGGTCACCGAGGCTGGCGTCGTCGAGGTGCCGATCGCGCCGGATGGGCACTATTACCTGACGCTGCAGATCAACGGGACGGCGGTGCCGTTCATGGTGGATACCGGCGCCTCGGGCATGGTGCTGGGGGTCGATGACGCGGCGCGGCTGGGTATCGACCCTGACAGTCTGGACTTTCGTGGCGAGGCGATGACGGCCAATGGGGTGGTCCGGACGGCGCAGGTGTCGCTGCCGGTCGTGGAGCTTGGGCCGTTTCGCAACGAAGGGTTCCGGGCCTATGTGACCGAGGGGGAGATGCCGGGGTCGCTTTTGGGGATGGACTATCTGGGGCAGTTCCGGATGGAGTTTGCCGACGGACAGTTGATCCTGCGGCAGTAGTGTCCCGGGCAGGGACAGAGGTCGGATTCAAAGCAATTCAACGGGTTGCGGGGTCGCGTTCAGACAACGTTGACCAAGATTTCCTGAAGGAATCTCGTTCTCTGACAACGGCCTTCTTGGCGCTGGCCACGCTCTAGCGCGCGGGGCTTTCGGCCTTCTTTTCCCAGCGGCCGCCCTCCTCGGACCAGTATTGGGCGGCATGGCCTGCGGCAGTCACGGCTTTCCACTGGGCGCGGGCGGCTTGCAGGCGGATGTCGTCATTGCCGTCGAACAGGACCCAGACCCGTTCCATGACGGCGATTTCGGCATCCTCGGCCCCTGCCCCGTCGATGAGCGCCAGCACTTTGGCGCCATTGACGGGCGCGCCTGCGCCCAGGAGGACCGGCTGATCAGCATCCTGCGGACCGCCTTCGCGGCCATGCGGCAGGAAGCTTTCCTCGCCGCCCTTCAGCCAAAGTTCGGCGTCAAGACGGTCAAGGGTGGCGGGATCAGGGCTGCGGATCATGGCCCGCCAGCCCTGACGCAGCGCGCGGGGCAGGTTCACAGCCAGCGTGTCAGCCGCCGTGGTGCGAGTCTGGTGGTAGAACATCACCGTGCCCATGGGATGTGCCTCTTGCTCAACCCGCTCATCGCTTGTCTTCGACCGCTCTTCGCCGGGCGTACTGCTGCGAGGAGCGACGCGAAGCGAGGGAGGAGCGTCACCTTTCGAACTTGTCGCGGATCAGCCGATCCAGCGCCATGACGCCCCACCCCGTCGCCCCCTTGGGCGCAAGGGTGGAGTCGGATTTCAACAGCGCGGTCCCGGCAATATCGAGGTGGCACCACGGCATGTCGGGCTTGACGAACCGGGCGAGGAACTGCGCCGCCGTCACCGCCCCGGCGTCACGCCCGCAGGAATTGACGATGTCGGCGACCCGGGATTTCAGCTTGGCGTCATAGGCATCACCCATCGGCATGCGCCATGCGCCTTCGCCTTCGGCGGCAGCGGCCTTGAGGAAGGCGTTGCACAGATCATCGTTGTTGGAAAACACGCCGGTGTTTTCATGGCCCAAGGCCACGATGATCGCGCCGGTCAGGGTGGCAAGGTTGATCATGCCGGTGGGTTTGAAGCGTTCCTGCGCGTACCAAAGCACATCGGCCAGCACGAGGCGGCCTTCGGCATCGGTGTTGATCACCTCAATCGTGTCGCCCTTCATCGAGCGGACCACATCGCCCGGGCGCTGCGCGCGACCGTCGGGCATGTTTTCCACCAGCCCGACCAGCCCCACGACATTCGCCTTGGCCTTGCGCAGGGCAAGGGTCCGCATCACGCCAGCGACGACACCCGCGCCGCCCATGTCCATCGTCATGTCTTCCATGCCGCCGGCGGGCTTGATCGAGATGCCGCCGGTGTCAAACACCACGCCCTTGCCGACGAGGGCAAAAGGCGCCTCATCCTTGGGGCCGCCGTGCCATTGCATGACTACGACCTTGGAGGGGCTTTCAGACCCCTGCCCCACGCCCAACAGCGCGCGCATCCCAAGTTTCATCAACTGGTCTTCTTCCAGAATCTCGACATGCAGGCCCAGTTCCTGCATCGCCGCAAGCCGGGCGGCAAAATCATGCGTCGTGAGGATATTGGCCGGTTCATTCACCAGATCCCGGGTGAAGAACACGCCTTCGGCAACGGCGGCCATCGGGGCTGCAGCGCGGGCGATGGCTTCGGCATTGGCAACCATCATGGTCACTGGACCCGGGGTGGATTTTTCACCGCTTTTGTGAGCGTTGAAGTCATAGGCACGCATGGCCAGACCAAAGGCGACCTCAGCCGCCCGGGCGTGACTTTCGGCCAGCACCAGCGTGCCCCCTGCCCCATGGGCCCGGCCCACGGCGGCCCCGGCCTTGCGGGCCTGCGCCACTTCGCAACGTTTGGGCAGGCGCAGAAGATGCAGCGCATCGGCAGCGATGCCAGCGGGGTAGGCAAGATCCATCCCTTCGCCCGGTTTGAGCTTGGCAAAGGCGTCTGACGCAACCGCGCGGGCCAGCGCCCCCTTGGTCAGCCGGTCAAGCCGTCTGGCGCCGGGGCTGAGCGGGGCACCCGCATCGGCAAGTACGGCAATGCGGCCTTTTGCAGAGGCAAGACCCTCAAGATCGGTGGTCTGGAACTGGATCGCAAGCGGTTGGGACATGGGCGGCATCTTTGTCAAAAAGGGGGGGAAGCCCGGACTGGGCGAGCCTACGCCGGAAGGCTACAGTCAGGCATCGGGAATGGCCAGATATGAGTTTTCGCCGCCGGCGAATTCCGCTAGGGTCAGCGCAACATATTGTGGGGACTGAAGTCAGCGTGTCTAGATTCGACAGATATCTGCTGTCGCAACTGCTTCAGTTGTTTGGCTTTTTTGCGCTGGTGCTGGTGGCGGTCTATTGGGTCAACCGGGCGGTCGGGCTGTTTGACCAGTTGATCGGCGATGGCCAGTCGGCGCTGGTGTTTCTGGAGTTCACGATCCTGACCCTGCCGAACGCGATCCGGCTGGTGCTTCCGGTGGCGGCCTTCGCGGCAAGCGTCTATGTCGTGAACCGCCTGATGCAGGAAAGCGAGCTGGTGGTGATGCAGGCCACGGGGTTTTCCGCCTTTCGGCTAGCGCGGCCGGTGATCTATTTCGGGCTGTGCGTGATGCTGATGCAGCTGGTGCTGACCAATGTGCTGGTCCCGGCCAGTCAGCGGGTCCTGAGCGCGCGGAGTGCCGAGATTTCGCAGAACATCACCGCAAGGTTTCTGAATGCCGGGCAGTTCATGCATCCGGCCAAGGGAATCACGCTATACATCCGCGAGATCACCCCGACGGGCGAGCTGATCGACCTGTTCCTCGCCGATGAGCGTGGCGAGGGGGAACGGCTGATCCACACCGCGCAGAAGGCGTTTCTGGTCCGGGGTGAGGTGGCGCCGAAGCTGGTGATGCTGGAAGGATCGACCCAGCAGCTGACGCGGGCCGACGGGCGGCTGGCGGTGACGCATTTTTCGGACTTCACGCTGGACCTTGCGGGGCTGGTGTCCGTGAACGGGGTCGCCCAGCTGCCGCTGAACGCCTTGCCGACGCGGGAGCTTCTGGGGGCCGACCCGGAGGTGCAGGCGGCGCTGGGGGTCAGCGCGGCGGAGATGCTGGAGGAAGGCCATTCGCGGCTTGCCGGGCCGTTGCTGGGGGTTGCGGCGCCGCTGATCGGCTTTGCAGCGTTGATGCTGGGGGGCTTCTCGCGCTTTGGGCTTTGGCGGCAGATGGCGCTGGCGGTGGGGCTGATCATCGGGCTGCAGCTGGCCTGGACCTGGGGCAGCGCCGTTGCCATCCGCACGGCGGGGGGGTGGATGGCCCTGTATCTTGCTCCGGCGCTTGGCGTGCTGGTGGCGGTGGGGATGCTGGTGGTGGCGCAGATGCCGCGGCGGCTGCGGGGGGTGCGGGCGTGACGCTGAGCCTTTACATCGCGCGGCGGTTTCTGGGGACAGTGGGGCGGGTGTTCCTGATCTTCTTCGCCATCCTGATGCTGGTCGACATGATCGAACAGCTGCGCCGGTTTTCCGACGCAGGCGTCGGGCTGGCCGATGCGGCGCGGCTGTCGTTGATGAGCGTGCCCGAGACGCTGTACCGGATCCTGCCGCTGATCCTGATCATGGGGGCGATTGCGAATTTCCTTGGGCTGGCGCGGTCATCGGAACTGGTGGTGGTGCGCGCGGCGGGGCGGTCGGGGTTGCGGTTCCTGCTGACGCCCTTGCTGGTGGCGGTGGCTTTGGGGTTGCTGACGGTGGCGTTCCTGAACCCGCTGGTTGCGGCGACGTCCAAGGCCTATGACGCCGAGCGGTCGGCCCTGTCACGGGGGGGCGGGTCGGTCCTGTCGGTCGCGGACACCGGGCTTTGGCTGCGGCAGGGGTCGGACGAGGGCCAGACGGTCATTCAGGCGGCGCGGTCCAATCTCGA
Source organism: Tabrizicola piscis (assembly GCF_003940805.1). NCBI lineage: Bacteria > Pseudomonadati > Pseudomonadota > Alphaproteobacteria > Rhodobacterales > Paracoccaceae > Tabrizicola > Tabrizicola piscis. The sequence goes on along the minus strand of NZ_CP034328.1, from coordinate 31,888 downwards.
TGGAACCGAGCTGTTTGATGTCACCTTTCTGGGATTTGATGCCTCTGGCCAGCCCACCACTCGGATTGAAGCCGATACAGCGAAGTTGACGGATGGGGCATGGGTCCTTTCCGGCACCAAGACGTGGGACCTGGCCAAGCCGAACCCGGAAGTTGCGGCCGAGGCGGCGACGGCCGAGGTCTTGCTGGCGTCGGACCTTACGGCGGAGCGGATCCGTGACAGTTTCGGCACGCCAAGCGCCATCGCCTTCTGGGACCTGCCCGGTTATATCAGCGATCTGGAACGGGCGGGCTTTTCGGCGCAGGCCTATCGGCTTTGGTTCCAGATGGAGTTGGCCCAGCCGCTGTTGCTGGCGGCGATGGTGCTGGTGGCCGCCGGGTTCACCATGCGGCATGTCCGCTTTGGCGGCACCGGACGGATGGTGATCTATGCGATGGTGGCGGGCTTTGGCATCTTCTTTCTGCGCAACTTCGCGCAGGCCCTGGGTGAAACCGGGCAGATCCCGATCGTGGTGGCGGCATGGTCCCCACCGCTTGCGGCCTGTCTGATGTCGCTTGGCCTTTTGCTGCATCTGGAGGATGGCTGATGGCCCATTCTCTGGCCCGTTCCCTTGCCCGCCTGCTGGCCGTGACCTTCGTGCTTGTGACCCTGTCCTTGCCCGCCATGGCACAGGACAAGGCCACGCTGATTTCGGACAGCATCCAGATCACGGGCGACACGCGGCTGATCGCCGATGGCAATGTTGAGGTGTTCTTCAAAGGCCGCAGGCTGAGCGCCGAGCGCATCGTCTATGACCAGTCCACCGACCGGCTGGAGATTGTCGGCCCGATCGTGCTGACCGAAGACAGTGGCGATGTGCTGATCCTTGCCTCGCAAGCCGAGCTTGCCGCCGACCTGAGCGAGGGCATTCTGACCAGCGCCCGGCTGGTGCTGAACCGGCAGCTGCAGCTGGCGGCCAACCGGATCACGACCGTCGCAGGGCGCGAGACCACGCTGGAACAGGTCGTCGCCTCCTCCTGCAAGGTGTGCGAAGGCAGCCCCACCCCATTGTGGGAAATCCGCGCCAGCCGCGTTGTCCATGACCAGGAGCAGCGGCAGATCTATTTCGACAATGCGCAGTTCCGGCTGGCCGGGGTCCCGGTGTTCTACATCCCGCGCCTGCGGATGCCAGACCCGACGCTGGACCGCGCGACCGGGTTCCTGATGCCGTCGATCCGCACGACCTCCGATCTGGGGACGGGGATCAAGGTTCCCTATTTCGTCGTGCTTGGAAAATCGGCCGACCTGACGTTCGAGCCCTACATTACGGCGCGCAACAGCCAGACGCTGGGGCTGCGCTACCGGCAGGCCTTCGCCACCGGCCAGATCGAGGTGAATGGCGCGATCACCCGCGATGATCTGATGCCCGGCGATACGCGCGGCTATCTGTTCGTGGACGGGAAATTCAACCTGCCCATGAACTTCGGCCTGACGATCAAGGGCCAGACCGTGACCGACCCGGCCTATCTTCTGGACTATGGCATTGCCAACCTTGACCGTCTGGACAGCCGGATCGAGGCCAGCCGGACCCGGCGGAACGAACATATCTCGGCCCGGATCATCAGCTTTCAGACGCTGCGCGATGGCGAGGACAACACGACGATCCCGTCGATCATTGCCGATCTGACCTTTCACCGCCGCTTCTCGCTTGGCCCGCTGGGGGGCGAAGGCGGGCTGCGGCTGCAGACCCACAACCACTATCGCAGCTCGACCAATCCGCTGGACGGGGCCGACAGCGACGACATCGCCGATGGCCGCGACATGGGCCGCATTTCGGCCCGGATCGACTGGCGACGCAGCTTCTTTCTGCCGATGGGGATAGAAGCGACCGTGCTGGGCGAGGCGACGGCGGATGCCTATACCGTGGCGCAGGATGCGCTGTTTGAGCAGCAGACCACTCGCACCCATGGCAGCGCCGGGGTCGAGTTGCGCTGGCCATGGCTGAAGGTCGGATCAAGCGGTGCCACCCATGTGATCGAACCTGTCGTGCAGTTGATCTGGTCGTCGTCTGACGCGGAAAGCCTGCCGAATGAGGATTCGGTGCTGGTCGAATTCGATGAGGGCAACCTGTTCTCACTGGACCGGTTTCCGGGGTCGGACGCGGTGGAGCGCGGGCCGCGCGCCAACCTGGGGATCAGCTGGACCCGGCATGACCCCGCAGGCTGGACCATGGGGGCAACGCTGGGCCGTGTCTACCGCGAGGCGGATCTGGGCCAGTTCGGCCCGGGGTCCGGTCTGGACGGCCAGCGGTCGGACTGGCTGGCTGCGGTGAATTTCGATCTGGCCAACGGCATTGCGATCACGGCGCGGGTTGTCATGGACGACGATCTGGACCTGACCAAGGGCGAAGCGCGTCTGGCGCTGAACGGGACCCGCATGGCGCTGGCGACCAGCGTGATCTGGGCGGTGGCTGATCCTTTGGAGAACCGCCCCGATCCGACGCAGGAAGTCACCTTTGACGCAAGGCGCAAGCTGACCGGCAACTGGACCGGCAAGGTGTCCGGGCGCTATGACTTTGTCGCCGATCAGGGCACGGTGGCCGGTCTGGGTCTGGAGTTCCTGAATGAGTGCGTGCGGCTTGATGTTTCCCTCTCGCGTCGGTTCACGTCATCCACTAGTGTAACGCCGACAACGGATTTCGCCCTGTCGCTGGATCTGGTCGGGTTCGGCAGCGGGGTGACCGGCGGCCCGGCACGGACGTGTCGGCAATGACCGGATGGTGGCGGAATCGGCGGGCAGAGACCCGAGGGAAGCAGGAAAGAGCGGCTGAGGCGATGGCATTTTCCTTTGTAAAACGGCAGGCGGCGGTTCTGCTGTGCAGTGTGGCGCTTATGGCCGGGCACCCCGGCTTGGGCGTGGCGCAGGATCTGTTTGCTCCACGGATGACCGTGAACAACCGGGTGATCACCGGCTATGAGGTGGAGCAGCGGGCGATGTTCCTGCAAGTGCTGCAGGCACCGGGCAACCCCGAGGATGAAGCCCTGAAGGGCCTGATCGAGGACCGGCTGCGCCAGTCCGAGGCGGACCGTCTGGGCCTGACTCTGACGGATGAGGAAGTGCTGCAGGGCATGAACGAATTCGCCAGCCGCGCCAATCTGACGGGTGAGGGTCTGGTGGCCGAACTGGCCAAGGTCGGCATCGCGGCGGAGACGTTCCGGGATTTCGTCTCGGCCGGCCTTCTGTGGCGCAAGGCGGTGCGGGGCAAGTTCCTGGGCCAGGTACCGGTCAGCGAGAATGACGTCGACATGGCGCTGGAAGCCATGACCCGGCCCCGGGCCTTGCGGGTTCTGGTGTCGGAACTGGTGATCCCTGCCCCCGAGGGCGAGGATGAGGGGGCGCTGGCGCTGGCGAGCCGGTTGTCGGATGAGATCAGCAGCGAAGGCGCCTTTGCCTCGGCGGCGCGGCAGTATTCGGCGGCACCGACGGCGGACAATGGCGGGCGGCTGGACTGGGTGCCACTGGCAAACCTGCCTGCGGCAATCGGGTCAGCGGTGCTGGCGCTAGGTCCCGGCGAAGTGTCTGACCCGGTCGTGGTGCCCGGTGCCGTGGTTCTCTTCCAGCTGCGCGACGTGGCGCGGGACGAAAGCGCCGAGCCGATTGCGGTAACCGTGGAATGGGCTGAGTTTCTGGTGCCTGACGATGCCGCCGAAATCGCCCGCATCCGCGCCGAGGCGGACAATTGCATGGACCTTTACGGTCAGGCGAACGGTCTGCCGGAAAATCGGCTGACGGTGACAACCCAGCCCGCCGGCGAAGTGCCGGGCGACGTCGGTCTGGAACTGGCGCAGCTGGACCCGGGCGAAAGCAGCATCGCGCTGACCCGGGGCGGGTTCCGGCGGCTTTTGATGCTGTGCGGCCGTGAGGTGACGCAGGCAGAACCGATCGACCGCACCGCGGTGCGGGAACAGGTGATCAACCAGAAGCTGGAAGGCATGGCGGAAGGCTATCTGGAAGAGCTGCGCGCGGCCGCCATCATCCGCGAGCCGTGAGCCTGCGGCCGATCCTTCTGACCTCGGGCGATCCGTCCGGCATCGGGCCGGAAATCGCGGTGAAGGCCTGTCTGGCAGGCGAACGCTTCGTCTGGCTGGGCGATCCGCGCCATTTGCCCAAAGGCACCGCCTTTCGGGAAGTGACCGATCTGGCCGAATTGGTCCCGCAGCGGGTGCTGCCGGTGCTGCGTCACGATTTCGCGGCCCCTGCCCTGCCCGGCCAGCCTGATCCGGCCAATGCGGCAGGGGTGATCGCGGTCATCGAGCGCGCGGTCAAGCTGGTGCTTGCGGGCGAGGTTTCGGCCATCTGTACTGCACCCATCCACAAGAAGGCGCTGAAAGACGGGGCCGCATTCGCGTTTCCGGGCCATACCGAGTTTCTGGCGCATCTGGCCGGGGTGTCGCGCGTGGTGATGATGCTGGCCTGCCCGGACCTGCGCGTGGTGCCCACGACGATCCACATTCCGCTATCCGAAGTGCCCGTAGCGCTGACCGAAGCCTTGCTAGAGGAGACCATCCGCATCACCCATGCCGGGCTGATCCGTGATTTCGGGATCGCCGCACCCCGGCTGGCGGTGGCGGGGTTGAACCCGCATGCTGGCGAAGGCGGGGCGATGGGCTGGGAGGATGAACGGCTGATCCGCCCGCTGGTGGCCCGGCTGGCGGCCGAGGGGATGGCGATCTGGGGGCCCTTGTCGGCCGATACGATGTTCCATGCGGCGGCCCGGGCGGGCTATGACGCGGCGGTCTGCATGTATCACGATCAGGCGCTGATCCCGATCAAGACGATCGACTTTGCCGGCGGGGTGAATGTGACGCTGGGCTTGCCCTTTGTGCGCACCTCGCCCGATCATGGCACGGCCTATGACATTGCCGGGCGCGGGGTGGCGGATGCGACGAGTCTGGTTGCGGCGTTGCGGATGGCGCGGGAGATGGCGGCGCGGCGGTAGGCGTGGAAGCGGGGGCCAGCCCCCGCACCCCCGGGATATTTGTGCCAGAATGAAAGGCTGTTTGGGTGGGAACGATTGACGGGCTGCCACCGCTGCGTGAGGTGATCCGGGCGCATGATCTGGTGGCCAAGCGGCAGCTGGGCCAGAATTTCCTGCTGGATCTGAACCTTACGGCAAAGATCGCACGTTCCGCCGGTGATCTTTCGGGCTGCGATGTGCTGGAGGTTGGACCCGGCCCCGGAGGGCTGACCCGTGGCCTGCTGGCCGAGGGCGCGCGGCGGGTGCTGGCGGTGGAGAAGGACGCGAGGTGCATTCCGGCGCTGGAGGAGATTGCCGCCTCGGCCCCCGGTCGGCTGGAGGTGCTGCTTGGCGATGCGCTGGAGGTGGACGTGCTGGCGCACCTGACCCCGCCGATCAAGGTGGTGGCCAACCTGCCCTACAATGTGGGAACGGAACTGCTGATCCGCTGGCTGTCGGCGCCCTGGCCGCCCTATTGGTCATCGCTGACGCTGATGTTTCAGAAAGAGGTGGCCGAGCGGATCGTGGCAAAGCCCCGGACCGACCATTACGGGCGGCTGGCGCTGCTGGCGCAGTGGCGGTGCAATGTGGCCATCGTGATGGTGTTGCCGCCCGAGGCCTTTACCCCCGCGCCCAAGGTCCATTCGGCGGTGGTGCAGTTGACGGCTCTCGCTGAACCCCGTTTTCCCTGCGATTTCGGGGTGTTGCAGCGGGTAACGGCCATGGCTTTCGGCCAGCGCCGCAAGATGCTGCGGTCATCCTTGAAGGGCATGGGGCCGGGGATCGAAGGGCTGCTGGAAAGCGTGGGCATCCCGCCCACCGCCCGGGCCGAGGAGATAGGGCTGGAGCAGTTCTGCGCGCTGGCGCGGGCGGTGGCGGGACAGAACGAGGCCCTGCCCCGGGCTTGACCCGGGGCGGGGTCTTTCAAGCAGCCTGACGTTTCGCGAGGACGCGGGCCATGGTCTCGCCCATGGCGGAGGGGTTGGGGGCGACGGTGATACCGGCGGCCTCCAGAATCTCGACCTTTTCCTGCGCGGATTCGCCGAAGGCGCTGATGATCGCCCCCGCATGGCCCATCTTGCGGCCCTTCGGCGCGGAAAGACCGGCGATATAGGCGACGACGGGTTTGGTCATGTGGTCGCGGGCGTAGGCGGCGGCCTCGGCTTCCTGTGGGCCACCGATTTCGCCGATCATCATCACGGCGTCGGTGTCAGGATCAGCTTCAAAAAGGGCGAGTATGTCCTTGAAACTGCTGCCATTGATCGGATCGCCACCGATGCCGACACTGGTCGAGACGCCAATGCCAAGGGCCTTCATCTGGCTTGCAGCCTCATACCCCAGCGTGCCCGAGCGACCGACGATGCCGATCCGGCCCGGCATGTAGATGTGCGGCGGCATGATGCCCATGAAGCCCTTGCCGGGCGAGATGATCCCGGCGCAGTTCGGGCCGACGAGGCGCATCTTGCGTTCCTCGGGGTAGCGTTTCAGGAAGCGTTTGACCTTCATCATGTCCTGCGACGGGATGCCGTCGGTGACGCAGACGGCGGTTTTGATGCCTGCATCCGCCGCCTCCATGATCGCGTCGGCGGCGAAGGGGGGCGGGACGAAGACGAGGCTGGCCTCGGCGCCGGTGGCTTCAACGGCTTCGCGGACGGTGTTGAACAGCGGGCGGTCGAGGTGGGTTTCGCCGCCCCGGCCCGGGGTGACGCCGCCCACGACATTGGTGCCGTGCTTGATCATGTCGGCGGCGTGGAAAGCGCCGATGCGGCCGGACATGCCCTGGACGATGACTTTCGTGTGTTCGGTGATCAGGATGGCCATTTTGGGCTCCTCAAGCAGCTTTGGCGGCGACCGCTTTGGCGGCGGCCTCGGCGAGGGTATCGGCGGAGATGAGGGGAAGGCCGGAGGTCTCAATAATGCGCTTGCCCTCCTCGACATTGGTTCCGGCGAGGCGGACGACGACGGGGATGGTCAGGCCAACCTCTTGATAGGCTTTCACAACCCCTTCGGCGACCCAGTCGCAGCGGTTGATCCCGGCGAAGATGTTCACGAGGATGACGCTGACGTTGCGGTCGGCAAGGACCGTGCGGAAGGCGCGGACGACACGCTCAGGGCTGGCGCCGCCGCCGATGTCGAGGAAGTTGGCGGGTTCGCCCCCGGCCAGCTTGATCATGTCCATCGTCGCCATCGCAAGGCCCGCGCCGTTGATGATGCAGCCGATGTCCCCCTCCAGCCCCACATAGGCGAGGCCGTGGTCGCCGGCGGTGGATTCGCGGGGGTCTTCCTGGCTGCGGTCGCGGAGTTCCGCGACTTGAGGACGGCGGAACAAGGCGTTGGTGTCGAAGGACATTTTGGCATCAAGTGCCACAAGGTCACCCGCGCCGGTGATGACCAGCGGGTTGATCTCGACCATCACGGCGTCAAGGTCGCGGTAGGCGCGGTAGCAGGCTTTCAGGATCGTGACCATCTGGGCGATCTGGCCGCCTTTGAGGCCAAGCTGGAAGGCCAGTTCGCGGGCCTGGAATTCGGACAGGCCGACGGCGGGGTCGATGGTCATTCGGCGCAAGGAGCCGGGGTCGGTCTCGGCCAGTTCCTCGATCTCCATCCCGCCATGGGCGGAGGCTACGATCATGATGCGTTCGGATTTGCGGTCGAGGACGAAGCCGAGGTACATCTCGCGGGCGATATCCGAGGCGGCTTCGACCCAGAGGCGGTAGACACCCTTGCCGTTGGCGTCGGTCTGCTTCGTCACCAGTTGCTTGCCGAAAAGCGTGGCGGCGAACGCGCTGACCTCATGTTCGTCGCGGCAGAGCTTCACGCCGCCTGCGGCACCCCGGCCACCGGAGTGGATCTGGGCCTTGACCACCCAGGCGCTGCCGCCAAGCTCGCGCGCGCGGTAGCCGGCCTGTTCGGGGCTATAGGCGAGGCCGCCGCGGGGAACCGGCACGCCGAAGCGGGCGAGGATTTCCTTGGCCTGATATTCGTGGATATCCATCAGAAACTCCCCTCAACGGGACGAATTTTCTGCGAAAATTCGTTCTATGATTGCGCGAGTTTTCGCAGAAAACTCATGTTTCGACTATCGTCCGGCGATCGCTTCCGCGACGGCCAGCAAGTTGCGTGCCATCTTTTCCGACGCGGCATCGATCATCTTGCCGTCAAGGCTTGCGGCACCCTTGCCCTGCGCCTCGGCGAGCTTCAACTCTTCCAGGATGCGGCGGGCCTTGGTGACTTCGGCCTCGGTCGGGCTGAAGACCTCATTTGCCAGTGCCACTTGTGAGGGGTGAATCGCCCATTTCCCCTCACACCCCAAAGCGGCAGCACGGCGGGCGCCGTCCCTGTAACCCTCGGGGTCGGAGAAATCGCCAAAGGGGCCGTCGATGGCACGCAGCCCATAGGCGCGGCAGGCGATGACCATGCGCGAGATCGCGGCATGCCACTGATCGCCCGGATACATCGGGTTGAGACCACCGATATTGGTAGTGCGGGCGCGCATGCTGGCGGCGTAGTCGGCAACGCCGAAGTGCAGCGCCTCCAGCCGGCCGCCGAACTGGGCGATGGTTTCGACATTGGCCATGCCAAGGGCGGTTTCGATCAGCGCCTCAAGCCCCACACGGGTGGTATAGCCCTTGGCCTGTTCAATCTGGTTGACCATGGCTTCGACCATGTAAAGGTCGTCACGGACGCCGACTTTCGGCACCAGCAGGGTGTGGACGCGGCTTCCGGCCTGTTCCATCACATCCACCACATCGCGGTACATGTAATGGGTATCCAACCCGTTGATGCGCACCGAAACGGTCTTGCCCTTCGCGGCCCAGTCGATGTCATTCAGCGCCTGGATGCAGTTCTTGCGGGCCTGTTCCTTTTCAGGCGGGGCCACCGCATCCTCAAGGTCGAGGAAGACGTAATCGGCGGGGCCTTCGGCGGCCTTGTCGATCATGCCGGGGTTCGACGCAGGGACCGCGAGTTCAGACCGCTGGAGCCGCTGCTTGCGCAGCGGGTAAAGAGTATGGCTCATCTATCTGTTCCTAATGGATTATTCAGCAGCCATGCGCAGGGCGGCTTCGGCGGTGCGGCCTTGGGCGTACCAGGCTTGGGCGGCAGCGACACCCGAGCCGAATTCGATATCCGCCCCCGCCTCGACCAGCGCCATTTCGGCCACGGCGATGGCGGTCAGGCACATGCCTTCGTTCAGATCGCCCAAGTGGCCAATGCGGAACACCTTGCCCGCCAGACGCGAGAGGCCCGAACCGAAGGAGGTGTTGTACCGCTCATACCCGATGCGGATCACATCGCGGGCGTCGACTCCGTCCGGCACGCGGATAGCCGTGACGGTGTTCGAGGCAAGCGAGGGGTGCTCGGCGCAGGGGGAAAGGCCCCAGGCAGCGACGGCGCGACGGACGCCTTCGGCAAGGCGGGCGTGCCGGGCGAGGACGTTGTCGAGGCCTTCAGCATTGATCCGGTCCAAGGCGCGGCGCATGCCGTGCAGGATCTGTGTCGGCGGGGTGTAGGGGAAATAGCCCGTCTCGACCGTCTGCTTGAAGTCACGGAATTCGAAATAGGCGCGGCGCATGGTCGAGGTTTCCGAGGCCTTCATGGCCTTTTGCGACACGCCAAGGATGCCAAGGCCAGCGGGGCACATCAGGCCCTTCTGGCTGCCGGTGACGGCCAGATCGACGCCCCAGTCATCCATCCGGAAGTCGATGGAGCCGACCGAGGACACCCCATCAACGAAGAGCAGCGCGTCGTGGAAGCAGTCGTCCAAGGCGCGGCGGACGGCGGCGATGTCACTGGTGACGCCGGTTGCGGTTTCATTGTGGGTGACGAACACGGCCTTGATCTCACCCTTCCGGTCCGCGGCCAGTTTGCGCATGAATTCGTTGACCGGCGCCCCTGCCCCCCAGGCGATGTCGATCACGTCGACGGTCAGGCCCAGACGCGTCGCCATCTCGGCCCAGAGGGTGGAAAACTGGCCGTGCCGCGCCATCAGCACCCGGTCACCGGGGTTGAGGGTGTTGGTGATCGCCGCTTCCCAGGCGCCAGTGCCGGAACCGGGGAAGAGCATCACCTGACCAGTGGTGGTGCGGAACACCTTCTTCAGGTCGGCAAGGATGGACAGGGTGAAAGCCCCGAAATCCGGCCCGCGCTGATCTTGCATCGGCACGTTCATCGCCATGCGCACGTCTTCCGGCACGTTGGTCGGGCCGGGGATGAAAAGGTGATTGGTTCCGGTGCGCATGCTGTCCTCCCGTTTGGTTAAGCTCTCCTGTCACCAATTTCGGGATGTGCAAAAGCAATCTGGGTCGCGCTGTAAATGCGAAAGTTTACACAATGGATTTTCTGTAATATTGTAAAGACCACAAAACCTGACAGGTGTGCGACGGTATGCAGAAAACCTTTATCGGTCCGCACTTGCGGCGCTTGCGGCTGGAGCGGGGAGAGACCCAAGGCGCAATGGCGCGGGTGCTTGGGATCAGCCCGTCCTACGTCAACCTGCTGGAGAATAACGAACGGTCGGTTTCGGTTCAGGTGATGCTGAAGCTGTTCGAGGCTTACGGCGTCGACTGGCGCGAGATTGCCGAGGAAGACGGTTCCGGCGCGCTGGCCGATCTGCGGGCGGCGCTGCAGGACCCGCTTTTCGCCGAAGCGCGACCGGACCTGACGCAGCTTCGCGCGGCGCTGGTCCATGCGCCGGACCTTGCCAGCGCCTTCTTGCGGCTGCACCGGTCGTGGCAGGCGGCGACCGACCAGCTTTTGTCACTGAACGAAGGCGACGTGCGGGCGATCAGCGCCACGCCTGAGGCGGCCGTGCACAACGTCTTTCGCCGCCAGCGCAATCACTTCCGCGATCTGGAGGAAGCGGCCGAAGCGTTCTGGACCGCCCCGGTGGAACGGGATGAGGTCTATGTCGCGCTCAAGCGGCGGCTGCGGGATCAGCTGGGGATTTCGGTGCGTCTGGCGCGGGTCGAGGATCTGCCGGGCACCCTGCGGCAGTATGATGAGGGGCGGCGGGAAATTCTTTTGTCCGAGGCTTTGGACCACACCAACCGCACCTTCCAGCTTGTCCATATGTGCGGCTTGCTGGAGCAGCGCGAGCTTCTGGACGGGTTGATCGACCGGGCGGGGATTGCCGACCCGCGGGGGGTGGCGCGCTTGCGGGTGGAGTTGGCGAATTACTTCGCCGCCGCTGTCCTGATGCCCTACGCGGCCTTTCTGGCCGAAGCGCGGGCGACGAAATACGACCTTGACCACATCGCCACGCGGTTCGGGGTCAGTTTTGAACAGGCCTGCCACCGGGCAACGACGCTGCAGCGCGAGGGGGCGCAAGGGGTGCCGTTCTTCTTTCTGCGGATCGACAAGGGCGGCAACGTGACCAAGCGCTTCAATGCGACGGATTTCCATCTGGCCGAATATGGCGGGGCCTGCCCGCGGCTGGATGTGCATACCAGCTTTCGCACGCCGGGGAAGATCGTGCCGCAATTCGTTGAAATGCCGGATAAATCGCAATACTTCGTCTTTTCGCGCACGGTGGACCGGCCAACCTGGATCCGGCATGCGCAGGACAACCGGCTTGCCGTGGCGATGGGCTGCATGATCGAACACGCGGGCGAGATCGGCTATGCCGAGGCGTTCTCGGTCGCCGGGGCGCGGATGGTGCCGATTGGCATCAACTGCCGGGTCTGTCCGCGCGCCAACTGTGACCAGCGGGCGCATCAGGCGACGATCCTGACGCAGCCGGTGGATGAGAAACGCAGGGGCGCGACGCGGTTTGATGGGTAGCAGCGGGGGTTTCACACCCCCGCACCCCCGTGGGATATTTTTGGACAGAAAATCAGGACTTTACGCGGAGATTCTGCGGGTCATGGAGCGGCGCGAGGTGGACCGTTGCGGGGACGCGATCTGAGGCGACTTCCAGCTCGTAACTGCCTGACAGGATGAAGTCTTCCGTCACCCCCTCCGGGTGGCGGACGTAGCCTATGCCGATGGCCTGGCCTACCGTGTGACCGTAGCCGCCCGAGGACAGCCAGCCGACGCGCTGGCCGTTCCGGTAGATCGTCTCACGCCCCAGAAGGATGGTGTCGGGCGCAGCGGTGAAGGTGGCCAGGCGCTTCCTCACGCCGTTTTCGAGTTGCGCGGCGATGGCATCGCGGCCAAGGAACGGCAGGCCGGATTTCATCTTGACCGCCCAGGACAGGCCCGCCTCGACCGGGGTGTGGTCGGGGCCGATGTCGGAGCCCCAGGCCCGATAGCCTTTCTCCAGCCGCAGGGTTTCGATGGCGCGATAGCCTGCGTTGGTGATCTGGCCGGTGGCCAAGAGGGCCTCGTACACCGTCACGGCGACTTCGGTGGGCATGTGAAGTTCCCACCCAAGCTCGCCGACGTAAGTGACACGCAGGGCGAGGACGGGGCAGCCAGCGATGAAGATGGTCTTGGCGGTGCCGAAGGGGAAGCCACTGTTGGACAGGTCACCTTCGGTGAGGGGTTGCAGGATGTCCCGCGATTTGGGGCCCATCAGCGACAGGACGGCGGAGCCGGAGGTGACGTCGATCAGGTGAGCATCGCCGCACAAGTTGCGGGAAATCCAGTCGAAATCATGCGTCGCAAAGCCGGTGCCGGTGGTGATGTAGAACTCATCGGCGGCGCGGCGGACGACGGTGAGGTCACATTCGATGCCACCTTTGGCGTTCAGCATCTGGGTATAGGTCAGCGACCCTACCGCCCGATCCACATTCCCCGCGGCGATCCAGTTCAACGCCTTGGCCGCGTCCGGGCCTTTCAGGGTGAACTTGGCGAAGGAGGTCTGGTCGATCAGGACGCAGCCCTCCCGTGCGGCCCGATGTTCGCGGCCCACGGCGTCGAACCAGCCGGGGCGCTGGTAGGAGTAGCGGTCCACCGGCTCCTCCCCCGGTGCGGCGAACCAGTTCGGGCGTTCCCAGCCGAGTTTTTCGCCAAAACAGGCCCCTGCCGCCTTGAGGTGGGCGTAAAGGGGGGAGCGGCGGGTGGGTCTGGCGGACTTCATCTCCTCGGACGGCCAGGCGATGGTGTAGTGCTTGGCATAAGCCTCCATCGTGCGGGTGCGGACGTAATCGGTGGAGCGGTGGGCGGGGCCGAAGCGACGGATGTCGACGGGCCAGAGATCGTAGGGCGCAGCACCCGTGGCGACCCATTCGGCCAGCGCCATCCCTGCCCCGCCACCGGATGCGATGCCAAAGGCGTTGAAGCCGGCGCCGACGAAGAAGTTCCGCAATTCCGGGGCTTCGCCAAGGATGAAGTTGCCGTCGGGGGTAAAGCTTTCCGGGCCGTTGATCAGTTGCTTGACGCCTGCCGTGGCCAGCGCCGGGACGCGGGCGATGGCATCCTCCATGAACTGGGAATAGTGGTCGAAGTCGCTGGTCAGCAGCTCGAAATGAAACCCCTCGGGGATGCCGTTCTGCGCCCAGGGTTTCGGGTTCGGCTCATACCCGCCCCAGACCAGCCCACCAACCTCTTCCTTCCAGTAGGTCAGGCGGTCGGGGTCGCGGAGGGTGGGAAGGGTGGTCGTCACGCCCTCGATCTTTTCGGTCACCATGTATTGGTGTTCCACCGACACGAGAGGGACGTTGACACCTACGGTTGCCGCGAGGGTCCGGGTCCATTGGCCGGCGCAGCAGACCACCTTTTCGCATTCGATGGTGCCGAAGGGGGTCTCGACCCCCCTGATGCGGCCGTCTTCGACGATGACCCGCGTCACCGGCGTGTCTTCGAAGATCTTCACCCCAGCCATCCGCGCGCCACGGGCGAGGGATTGCGTGATGTCAGAGGGGTTCGCCTGCCCGTCGGTCGGCAGATAGGCAGCGCCTACCAGATCGTCGATGGTCATCAGGGGCCACATCTCTTGCGCCTCTTTCGGGGTCAGGAGGTGCATCTCCAGCCCGAAGCTGTGCGCGGTGGTGGCCTGGCGCTTCACTTCCGTCCAGCGTTCGGCGTTGCAGGCAAGGCGGAGGCCCCCATTCATCTTCCAGCCGGTTTGCAGGCCCGTCTCAGCCTCCAGCGTTTTGTAAAGGGCGACCGAGTGGCCCAGAAGCTGGGTGATGTTGGCCGAGGTGCGCAGCTGGCCGACGAGGCCTGCAGCGTGGAACGTGGTGCCGGAGGTGAGCTTCTTGCGCTCCAGCAGGACGGTGTCGGTCCAGCCAAGCTTGCCAAGGTGGTAGGCCACGGAACAGCCGACGATACCGCCACCGATGATGACGGCGCGGGCAGTGGTGGGTAGGTCGGTCATGAAGAGGTCCTGAAGGCGGCCAGCGCGGCACGGTAGGTTGCAAGGTAATCCGCCGTGTAGGCGGCATAGTCGAAGTCCAGCTCGGAATGGATTTCCTGCACCATGGACCACATCGCCTCACGCAGCGCGGCGGCGGCTTTCATCGCGCGGTAGCGGCGCCAGAGGTCGGCATCGGGGGGGGTGCCGTAATAGGCGGTCAGCAGCCATTCCTCTTGTGCGGGGCCAAGGCTGTTGTTGGCGGCAAGGCCCCCAAGGTCGAACAGGGGGGAATTCCAGCCAGCATAGTCCCAGTCGATCAGCCACATCCGGCGACCGTCATGCAGGAAGTTGGCGGGCAAGAGGTCGTTGTGGCCAAAGACCAGTTCGATCCGGCCGACCGCCCGTTCCAGCATGCCAGCTTCTTCCAGCAGGGCGGTCAGGATCGGCACATGCCGGGACCGCCCTTCTTCCAGCGTGGCGGCATAGTCGCGCAGGGTCTGGAACACCCAGAAGGCCAAGGCTGGACCGCGCAGGTGCAGCGGAATGTCACGGTGGGCATGCATGACAAGGGCAAGCGCCTGTTCCAGCAGGTCCTGATCCTGCAGGTCGCTGGCGGTCATCGTCCGGCCTTCGACAAAGTCGATCACCAGCGCCCCCGGTTCATGGTGGATCACGGCAGGCGAGATTCCTGCGGCATGCGCGGCGCGGCTGGCGGCGAGTTCGTTGAACCGCATGATCTGGTGGACCGGAATGTCATCGCCGATCCGCACGACGGCGCGGCGTGGGCCATCCGTGACCAGCACGTTGAGGTTGGTGATCCCCCCACCCAGCGGCACGGCCGTCGCCTTCTGCGACCAGAGCGGAAGCGCCAGTGCGCGCGCGATCGGATCGACCGGCTCGGTCATCGGGTCACCCGGCAGAGTTGGCTTTGGGGCTGACGCACGGGTGTCCTTTCTGTGGCTTGAGTGCAGGAGCAGCGCCCTGCCCCCCTTGCGGAAAGAGTGGTCAGGACGTGACGCCCTGTCAAAGGGAATGTGCCGACAGAAGCAGCGCCGTTCAGGTCGCCAGGGTTTGACGGACGTGACAGGTCCACAGCGCTTCGGCCAGACGTTCGACGCGCAAGGGTTTGGCGACGACCCCGGCAAAGCCACGCGCCAGATATTCCTGCACCTGATGCGTCATGGCATTGGCCGTCACAGCAATCGCATGGGGCGCGGGATGGCCTCGGGCCGCCGCCAGTTCCCGCAAGGCGTCCAGCGTGGCAAGCCCGTCGCGACCGGGCATGGCGATGTCCAGAAGCACGGCGGCATGGCGGTCGGGATGCCACAGGTTCACCACCTCGTCCCCGCTGGCCACGATCTCGGCCGTGATGCCAAGCGCCTGCAGCAGGCTGGCGAGGATGATGCGGTTGGTTGCGTTGTCTTCCGCCGCGAGCACGGTCATCGGCGGCAATTGCGGCAGCGGCGCTTCGCGGAAGGGTGTGGAGGCGCCGGGCAGAACCGGCATCTCCAGCGTCACACGCGCCACCAGCCCCCGGCCCGGCGCGCTGGCCAGCGTCACCTCGCCCTGCATCAGCCGCGCCAGCCGCCGCACGATGGCCAGCCCAAGCCCGGTGCCACCATAGCGCCGGGCAATGCCGCCCTGACCTTGGGTGAATTCTTCAAACACACGCGACATTTCGTCTTGGGACATGCCTATGCCGGTGTCTGTCACGGAAATCACCAAGCGCACGGGCGATTCCGCCTGCACCTCGACCGTGACGGACCCGTTTTCAGTGAATTTCACGGCATTGCCGACAAGGTTGTGCAGGATCTGGGTCAGCCGCTTTTCGTCGCCAAAGCGCAAGGCGTCGCGGTAGGGGCCGGTGCAGGTTGAGGTCAGCCTGATCCCCTTGTCGCGGGCGCCAAAGCGGTGAACGGCGATCACCCTTTCCACAAGCTCGGACAGGTTCAGGGGGCCGGGGTCAAGCATCAGATGACCGGCCTCGATCTTGGCAAGGTCAAGGATGTCGTTGATCACCGACAGAAGATGTTCGCCCGAATCGCGGATGATCCGCAGCATGGATTGATGCTTCTGGTCCTGCAGGTCCTTGTCCAGAATCTCGACCATGCCCAGCACGCCGTTCAGCGGGGTGCGCATCTCATGGCTCATCGCCGCTAGGAAATCGGACTTGGCGCGGTTTGCCGCCTCGGCGGCGGTCATCGCTGCGCGCAGGCGGTCTTCGCTGTCGACCACTTCGGTAATGTCGGTCAGCGCGCACAGCACAGCAACATCCGTCCCCGGCGCCGACGGGCGGGCAGCGTTCACGGTCAGCACCCGGCGCGTGCCGCAGGGCCAGGTGACGCAGAGGCGCACATCCTGCTGCACCGGATCGCCCGCCAGGACCCGGTTCACCGGAAAGTCCCGGGCGGCGATGGCGTTGCCAAACCGGTCGGTCACATGGGCCACGGCAAGGATCCGAGGCAGGTCATCACCGGCGGCGACGGGGCGGCCAAGCACAGTCTCGACCGCGGCATTGGCAAAGACCACCCGGCCGGTACCATCGAGTGCGACAATCCCCGAGATCGAGGTTTCCATGATCCGCGCCAGCGTGTCGCGTTCGCGGGCAAGGGCTGCCTCAAGCGCCTTGGCCGCCGAGATATCAAGATAGATGCCGCTCATATGCGTGGGACGACCGTCCGCGTCCCATGCCGTGACCTGACCGCGTGACAGAACCCAGACCCAGTGCCCGTCCCGATGGCGCAAGCGGAACTCATGTTCCATCGTCCATTCCCGGTCGACAAAGGACGTGGACACATGATCGTACACTTCTGCGGCGTCATCGGGGTGGACGATGTCCAGCCACCGCGCCAGCGGGAAGGGATTGAGGTCCACCGCGCGATAGCCAATGATCGCGGCATATTGGTCGTTCACCAAGGTCACTTGGCGCAACGCATCATATTCCCATGTGCCCACCCGCGCGCCGTCGATCAGCCGGGTCAGACGCTGTTCCGCCTCGATCCGGGCCGAGACATCCAGAATGACCCCGGAAATCCGGCGGGCCGTACCGTCTGCGCGGCGGGCGACCACCCTGCCCCGCGCAAGGATCCAGACCCAATGCCCGGCCTGATGACGGAAGCGACTGAGGATGTCAAAATCCTCATGTCCCTTGTAAAACAGCGCGTCGCGGACTTCTTCGGCGGCTTTTCTGTCGTCATGATGGGCCCGGGCAAACAGTTCCGGCAGATCGGCAGGGCCATCCGTCAGACCCAGGATCTTTCTGAGGCTGTCGTTCATCGCGCTTAGCCCGGTCTCGGCCGCCCAGTCCCAGACCCCGATCTCGCCGCCCTCGATCACTTGCTGCAGACGCCGGTCGGCCAGACGGCGGGCGGTCACGTCTTCGTATAGCCCGACGGTTTCGCGTGACGGCGTGGCCCGTTCGCGCACCCAGATGATGCGGCCATCGGCCAGCGCGTCCTCACCATCCCAGATTTCGGTCAGCGGCCGGTCCAGACGGCGCTGCAGGCTGGCGTCGTCCCTTTCGCCCTCTGGCCCGAAGATGCCAGCGGCAATCGCCGCGCGCAGAAGATCGTCATATAGCGCGCCGACCTTGATCTGGTCGGCAATGCCGGCAAAGACCCGCGTGTACTGAGTGTTCCACAGGACAAGCCGGTCATCCGCATCCCAGATAGCAAACCCGTCATCCAGCGCCTCGATCGCGGTGACAAGGCGGGTGCGCGTGGCTTCCAGCGCCTGCTGTTCGTCGCGCAGCGCAGCCTCTTTGGCGCGGATCTCGGTGACATCCTCGATCAGGGCCCAGACCAGCCGGCGCCCATTGGGATCAATGCTCATGAAGCCGCGCAGGACGGCAGGAAAGCGGCTGCCATCGGCCCGGCGCAGCAGCGCCTCGACCGGGCCATAGCTTTGCCGGACGCGCAGCGATTCGACGGCCAGGTCGATCACATGGGACGCGTCTGAGGGCAGGATCTGGCGGACGTCGCGGCCGCCGTTTTCCTTTGGATCAATGCCGAACACTTGCTTGAAGGCCCGGTTACCGTCCAGAAGTTCGCCCGTGTCATAGTCGTTCAGCAGGATCGGATGCGGGCACATCTCGAAAAAGGCGGTGAACTGGCCTTCGCGGTAGGATGCCATTTCACTGGGCGCGTGGGCCGAGGAAAGATCGCGGATCACCGCGACGACCCCGGCTTCGTCCTTCGAGGCGTCGATCTGCAAGGGGGCGACCGACACTTCGTACCAATGCGGTGCCACGAGGCTGGGCACACCCACACGGCGGCTGCGGGCCGTGCGCGCGGCCGGTGGATCGCGCATCAGGTCGCACAGCACCAGGGCGAGCGGTTCGGGCAGGACATCGCGGATACTCCGCCCGATCCCGGCACGCACAAGGCCGGAGAGCCAGGGCAGCTTGTCGCTGTGGCAGGCGGCGATGGTCCCGTCTGGGCCCAGTTCGATCACCAGATCGGGCAAGGCGCGCAGGGTCGCCTCAAGATGGTAGCGGGAATCGGCTTCGGCCTGTGCCGCCTCCAGCCGCAGCAGGACCGAAGACACGGCCCGCCCGACCGATGTCAGCAGGTAAAGCTCGGTCTCGCTCCAGATGCGGTTGGGCGCTTCGCTGTCAAACCCGATGATGCCAACAAGCCGATCCCCATCGCGCAGCGGCAGCATCAGCGAGGAGTGGACCCCGATCGCCTCCATGAACGCCCGCTCCGGCATGTCTTCGGGCAGGTCGCCGCGGTTGGTGATGGCAACGGTCTTGCCCGCCCGGAACGCGCTTTGCCAGGTCGGGTGGTCGTCGGGGTCGATCGCACTGATCCGGTCGTTCAGGACCGGCACACCGGGGGCAACCCATTCATGGCGGCCATGCAAGGTGCCGTCCGTCCTGATCCGAAACAGGAAGGTACGATCCAGACCGCAAGCCTCACCCAGACGGGCAAGGGCTGCGTCAAACGCGGCGTCAATCCCTTCCGGGCCGGGGTCCAGCAGCCGGTTCATCAGGTCGATGACCAGAAGCTCGATCCGCACCGGGCGGGCCAAGGTGGGGTCAAGCTGGTCCGTGCGTCCCATCAATTCCCTGCGCGTGATATCACGGCAAGTATCTGCCAGATGCCCGGCCCCTGCAACCCTTGCGCGCATGAGGGCTGTCGGGCCATCAAGCACCTGAGGGTTGGACGCAAACCGGGGCAGATGGATAGCCGAGCGCCGGGCGCTTTACCCGCCGGCCAGCTTGTCGCGCAGCATACGCCGCAGGATCTTGCCTGAGGCGGATTTCGGAACGGCCTCGATGAATTCCACGCGGAGCGGCAGCTTGTAGCTGGCAAGGCGCGGGCGTAACGCCTCAAGGATCGACTGCGCGGTTGCATCCGACCCCGGCTGACGCACGACAAAGGCCAGCGGGCGTTCCCCCGCCTCGTCATCCGGCACGCCGATCACGGCGGCATCGGCCACGCCGGGCAGGCCCAGCAGTTCCGCCTCAACCTCGGCCGGGGCGACCTGAAAGCCCTTGACCTTGATCAGCTCCTTCAGCCGGTCACGGATGAAAAGGTAACCGTCAGCATCGACGACCCCCAGATCGCCCGTGCGCAGCCAGCCGTCCGTGATCATCGCCGCCGTCGCCTCGGGACGGTTGTGATAGCCAATCATCACTTGCGGGCCCTTGACCCAGACCTCGCCCGGTTCACCGGGTGCGCAGTCCAGCCCGGTTTCGGCATCGACAATCCGGGTGATGGTGTTCGGCGCGCTGACCCCCACCGCGCCGGATTTCGGGGCGCGGTGCGGTACGACATGCGTCAGCGGGCTAAGCTCCGTCATCCCATAGCCCTGGATCACCGCGCAGCCAAGCCGCTGTCCCACCGCCCCCGCGACTTCGGGGCCAAGTGGTGCCGCGGCCGACATGATGATTTTCAGGGACGACAGATCGAATTGATCCACCAGCGGATGCTTGGCCAGCGCGATCGCCACGGGCGGCGCGATGTACAGCTTTTCCACCCGGTGGCGCTGGATATGGCCCAACAGCGCCTCAAGATCAAAGCGCGGCATGGTGACCAGTCCGGCACCGCGGGCAAGGAAGGCGTTCATCAACACGTTCATGCCGTAGATGTGGAAGAACGGCAGGAAGGCCACCGTGGTTTCGCCCGCCCGCACGTCCAGCAACGGCAAGGCCTGATCGACGTTCACCACCATGTTGCGATGGCTGAGCATGACACCCTTGGGCAAGCCCGTGGTGCCCGAGGAATAGGGCAGCACCAGCACATGGCCATCAAGGTCCACCGGCACTTGCGCGGCCAAGGGCTGGCCCATCAGATCGGCGATGCTGCGGTGGCCGGGGCTTGGGGCCATCGTCACCACCTCGGCCACGGCGCTGCCCTCAAGTGCCGCCAGCGCCACCGGCAGAAACGCCTCGATCGTGACCAGAACCGTGGCGCCGCTGTCGCGCAGCTGGTGGCCAACCTCGGGCGCGGTGTAGGTGGGGTTGATCGTGGTGATCGTCGCCCCGGCCATGGCGACTGCGTGGAAGACCACCGCATAGTCGGGCATGTTCGGCGCCATCAGGGCGATGACGCTGCCCGGCCCGATCCCCCGGGCCTGCAAACCGCCCGCCAAGCGGCAAATCCGGTCGATCAGGGCATCGCCCGTCCACCCCTCACCCGAGGGGCCATCGGTCAGGACAACCCGGTCCCCCGCCTGCGTCAGCCCTTCGAACAGACGCTCGGTAATGCTGACGTCGCGCAACGCGACATCGGGCAGCGGGCTGCGGTGTTCGGTCATCGGTCGCTCCTCCCCAACGAATTGACGGGACGGTAGCACCGAAGTGCAAAGTGAAAAGCGATATTCTGCCGCTAGACCGGCAGAAGGGCGACAGACGCCGCCCCGATCACGCTGCCGGCATCCGCGCCTCGGCCATGCCAGCGTACCAGCTTGACCCGAACGGGATGGCCGCATCGTCAAAGTTGTAGGCGGGGTGGTGCACCATCGCCGTATCGCCATTGCCAAGGAAGATATAAGCGCCAGGACGTTCGTTCAGCATGAAGCTGAAATCCTCGGCCCCCATCAGCGGTGCGGTGTCGGTATCGACCTTGCCCGAGACTGCCATGGCGACCTCTGCCGCGAAGTCCGTATTCTCCGGCGCGTTCACCGTGACCGGGTAGCCGCGATGATAATGCACGTCGGCCCGGGCACCCAAGGCGAGGGCGGTGCCTTCGACGATCTGGCCGATCCGTTCCTCGACGTAGTCCTGCACCGCTGCATCCATCGTGCGGACGGTGCCCTTCATCTTGATCACCTGCGGGATCACATTATGCGCGGTCGAGTCGGTTTCCACCGTGCAGACACTGACCACGACCTGTTTCAACGGGTCCACGTTGCGACTGGCGATGGTCTGCAGGGCCAGAACGATATGGGCGCTGACGACCGTGGTATCCACGCAGTCATGCGGCTTGGCGGCATGGCCGCCCTTGCCCGTCACCACGATCTCGAACTGGTCCGCCGCCGCCATCATCGCGCCGGGGCGGATGGCGAATTGGCCGACGGGGATGCCGGGCATGTTGTGCATTCCGTAAACTTCGTCGATTTTCCAACGGCTTATCAGGCCATCTTCAACCATCTCACGCCCGCCGCCGCCGCCTTCTTCGGCGGGCTGGAAGATGCAGACGACGGTGCCGTCGAAATTCCGCGTCTCGGCCAGATACTTCGCCGCCCCCAGCAGCATCGCCGTATGCCCGTCATGCCCGCAGGCATGCATCTTGCCGGGGGTCTTGGAGGCATAGGGGACCCCGGTCTGTTCCTTGATCGGCAGCGCGTCCATATCGGCGCGCAGGCCGATGGTACGGCCCTTGGTATCCGTCTTGCCCTTGATCACCGCCACCACGCCGGTGCGGCCGATCCCTTCCGTCACCTCATCGCAGCCGAAGCTGCGGCAGAGGTCGGCCACCTTGGCAGCGGTGCGGTGAACCTCGAACAACAGCTCGGGGTGTTCGTGGAAATCGCGACGCCATGCGGTGATTTCGGGCAGAAGTTCGGCGAAACGGTTCTTGGGGGGCATGGGGTGACTCCTTTTGCTGGCAAGCCTGATCCGAAACCGGGGGCTTCGCAAGGGTCAGCCAAAGCGGCGCCGCGCCTCAAGCGCAAGGCCGGTCCCGACCGAACCGAGCATGTCGCCCGTGGCAATCGTTGCGTCCGGGACGATGGAGCGGACCGTGGCGTGCAGGATCGGCAGTTGGCTAGACCCGCCGGTCAGGAACGCCGTGCCGATCCGATCGGGGGTCAGGCCCGCGCCATCGAGCACCCGCTGGAGGAGCGTTCGGATCCGGGCGATGGGGCCCTCAACCGCCGCTTCGAAGCCGTCACGCCGCAGCATCGGGTTCGGGCCGCCGGTCAGGTCGGACATTGGCAGGCGGGTGGCCGCATCGTCGGAAAGGGCGACCTTCGCCGCCTCTACCCGCATGGCAAGCGCGTGGCCGTGGCGGCCCTGAACGACGCGGATCATCCGGTCGATCTGCGCGGGGTCATCGGCCAGCAGCCGCAGCGCCTTCAGGTCGCTTGCGGTGCGGGCGGTGTACAGCGCGTTGATCCGGTGCCAGGTGGCAAGGTCCAGGTAGTAATGCCGGGGCATCGTGCCGCCGCCTTTGGTGGGGGCAAGATAGCCCAGATGCGGCAGCGCCTCGGCCAGGCTGAGCAGGCGGTCGAAATCGGTGCCACCCGCGCGGATGCCGTCATTGGCAAGGATATCGGCGCTGCGGTCCGGCAGGCTTGCCCGGCCGGGGCCGACACGGACCACTGACACATCCGACGTGCCACCGCCGATGTCGACGATCAGCACCAGTTCTTCCCGCGCGGCGGTCTGTTCGTAGTGCAGGGCGGCGGCGATGGGTTCGTACTGGAAGGCGACCTGCTGCCAGCCGCAGTCCTTGGCGATCTCGGCCAGCGTCGCCTCGGCAGCCGCGTCAGCCTGGGGATCGTCGTCCACGAAATGCACCGGGCGGCCGAGGACGACGGAGGTGCCGGGCGCGGCGGTCTGCTGGGCGGACCTGAGGTGACCGATGAAGCGCGACAGCACCTCACGGAACGACACCGCCCTGCCCCCGACTGAGGTTTTCTCGTGGATCAGACCCGAACCCAGGGTGGATTTCAGGCCGCGCATCAGGCGGCCTTCCTCACCCTCCAGATAGGCGGCGATGGCGGCGCGGCCGAACAGGGGCGGCGCCCCCTCGGTCTGCCAGAAGACGGCAGAGGGCAGCGTGGGCGAGCCTTCCTCCAGCGTCAGCAGCCGCGCGCCGGTGGTGTCGGCAAGGCCTACGGTGGAGTTCGAAGTGCCGAAGTCGATGCCAGTGGCAGGGGTCATGGGGGCGCTCCGCTGGACGGGCGGCACGGGTAGCGGGGCGGCAGCGGGATGTAAAGTCCGGGGATGTAAAGTCCGGGGCGCTAAAGACTGGGGCCCGGCGCGATTTTCGTGCCATCGGTAAAGCGGGCAAAGCGGAACCGGCCAAGGTCGTGGCCGACATGGCCGCCGGTCACAAGGTCGGCAATCACGCGGCCCATGCCGGGACCGATGCCGAAGCCATGCCCGCTCATCCCCGTGGCGATGGTCAGGCCAGAGATCGGCGCGTGATCGACGATGGGGACGACATCGGGCAGCGTGTCGATCATCCCGCCCCAGGCGGTTTTCAGTTTCGGGCGGCCAAGACTGGGGAAGGCTTTGGCGAAGGCATCCTGCACCTTGCCAAGCGCCTTCAGGTTCGGCGCGGGGTTTAGGATGCGGGCGGCTTCGAACGGGGTTGCCTCATCCTCGGACCAGCGGCGCTTGGTGCTCCATGCGTCGGGGAAGCCCTTTGGGGCCATGGGGCGGAAGGTGGAGGAACGCCATTCTTTCTTCAGGATGCTCAGGTATGTGCCTAAGGACCGGAAAGCGTCGGGGCCAAGGAAAAAGTCATGCTCCGACCCGCCGGGGGCGATGGAATAGCCGCCATCGGCGCGGCGGCGGAAGGCAAAGTCATCGTCGGCGGCATTGCCGGGAAAAATCTCGGGCATCGGTTCAGTTGCGGCGACCGAGGCGAGGACGGAAAGCTGCGGGATCGATATCCCGTGCCGGGCCAGAAACAGGCGCGACCATGCCCCCGCCGCCAGCACCACATGGTCGCAGGCGATGCGGCCATGTTCGGTGACCACGCCGATCGCTCGGCCAGCGGCAATGTCGAGCGCACGGACGGCACAGGCTTCGCGCAGGATCGCGCCCCGGTCTTCCACAGCCGCCGCAAGGGTGGGCACGGCCAGCCAGGGTTCGGCCCGCGCGTCCGAGGCGGTGTAGAGCGCGCCCTTCCACGGGGCGACGGCCCCTTTCAACATGGCGGCGGTTTCGGCGGCGGTCAGCAGGCGCGTGTCAATCTGATGGGCGCGGGAATGTTCGGTCCAGTCCTCAAACCCCTGCATCTCACGGTCGGTCTTGGCCAGATAGAGGACGCCGGTCTGCCGGAACCCAAGGCCATCGCCAAATTCGGCGGCCAGCTGTTTCCAGATGGCAAGGCTTTCCACCATGATCGGCAACTCGCCCGGGTCCCTGCCCTGCTGGCGCACCCAGCCCCAGTTGCGGCCCGACTGTTCGCCCGCGATGCGGCCCTTTTCGCACAGGGTTACGGACAAGCCCTTCTGCCGCAGGAACCACGCCGTCATCACCCCGATGACGCCGCCCCCGATGATGACCACATCCGACCGCGCCGGAAGCGGGGCGTTGAAGCGGATCGGGCTGCGGTCGTGGATCGGAAAGGTCATGCCAACGCGCCCAGCAAGCCTTCCATGAAACGGTGCCCCGCCTGAAATTCGCTGATCTCAAGGAATTCGTCCGGCTGATGCGCCTGGGCAATGTCACCCGGGCCGCAGACGACAGCGGAATACCCGGCCTCCTGAAACTGGCCGGCTTCGGTGCCGTAGCTGACGACGCCGGTCGTATTCGCACCGGTCAGGCGGCGGGCCAGCACTTCGGCGGGGCCATCGGTTTCGGGGACAAGGGCGGGCACGCCGAAGAAGCGGTCAAGGATGACCCCGGCCTCGGGTCGTACCTGCTTCATCGCGGCGTCAAGGCGGGCGGCTTCGGCCTGAAACGCGGCTTCATAGGCGGTAATGTCCTCACCCGGAACGACGCGCATTTCCACGGCAAAGCGGCAGTCGGCGGCGGTGATGTTATGGGCGGTGCCCCCTTCGATCATCCCGACGTGCAGGGTGGTGAAGGGCGGCACGAATTGCGCGCCAACCGGGCCGGGCGTGCGGGACTGGATGGCGGCGTTCTGGTCATTGACCCAGCCGATCAGCCGCGCCCCCTCCATGATCGCCGACACGCCATAGGGCAAAAGCGAGGAGTGGACCTCGAACCCCTTCATATGGACGTGATAGCCGGTGCCGCCCTTGTGGCCGGTGATGACCGCCATGTTCGACGGCTCACCCACGATGACGGCACTGCCCTTGGGCAGGACGGGCTGCATGGCGGCGATCATCGGGGGGGCGCCGGTGCAGCCGACCTCCTCGTCATAGGACAGCGCCAGTTGCAGGGGCGTGGTCAGGCCCCGGCGCTGGCCTTCGACCAGCGCCCAGATCGACAGGGCAACGAATCCCTTCATGTCGCAGGTGCCGCGCCCGTAGAGGCGGCCATCCCGTTCTGTCACCGTCCAGGGGTCGGTGGTCCAGGTCTGGCCATCCACCGGCACGACGTCGGAATGGCCCGACAGAACCACCGCGCCGGGTTCCCACGGGCCGACATGGGCAAAAAGCGCAGCCTTCTGACGATCCTCATTCCAATGGCGGTGGGCAGGGATGCCATGGCTGGCCAGATACCCCTCTACCCAGTCGATCAGGTTGAGATTCGAGCCGCGGCTGACCGTTGGAAAACTGACCAGCCGGTCAAGGATCTGACGTGGCGTCAGCGCCGTCGAAGGTGTCACTTTGCGATATCCCAGATGTTGTGGTCAGACTGTCGGCTGGACCCCGGACTGTCAATATCTGGCGAAATGCCTATGACTTCGGTCAATCTGCCGGTGGAAGGCTGTAGAATCGCGCTGCAAATCGGGATTGATAGAGAAATGAAAATGGGAAACAGTTAAGAAGTCAGGGGGCAACCCTTGGTTGACAGGGTCAAAAAGACCCAAGAATAACAAGAACTAAGAAACGTCGCGGGGAGTACATATGGCCGATCAGGCCTTGCCTGTCCTTGAAGTCAGGGGCCTCAAAACCGTATTCCGCACCCGCGGAGGCGAGATTCACGCCGTCAACGACGTCAGCTTTCATCTTGAACGTGGTGAACTTTTGGGCGTTGTCGGGGAAAGCGGGTCAGGAAAGTCGGTGACGATGATGTCGCTGATCCGGCTGCTGCCGTCGCCACCTGCGGACATCCGCGGGGGTGAGGTTCTGCTGAACGGCAAGGACCTGCTGAAGATGGACGCCGAGTCGCTGCGCCAGGTGCGCGGGGCCAAGGTCGGCTTCGTGTTCCAGGACCCGATGACCAGCTTGAACCCGGTGTTCAACATCGGCAGCCAGATCATGGAACCCCTGCGCGCCCATATGGGGATGACCAAGGCACAGGCCGAGACGCGGGCGGTGGAACTGCTGGAGCTTGTGGGTATCCCGGATGCGCGCAAGCGGCTGAAGGCCTATCCGCACCAGTTTTCCGGCGGCATGCGGCAGCGGGTGATGATTGCCATCGCCCTTGCCTGCGACCCCGATGTGCTGATTGCGGACGAACCCACAACGGCGCTGGACGTGACCATTCAGGCGCAGATCCTGGAGCTGGTGAAGGACCTGCGCCAGAAGCTGGGCATGTCGATCATCTGGATCACGCATGACCTTGGCGTCATTGCGGGAATCGCCGACAGGGTGATGGTGATGTATGGCGGACAAGTGGTCGAACAGGCCCCGGTGCGCGAGTTGTTTGCCAATCCGCAGCACCCCTACACGCGGGCCTTGCTCAAGACGATCCCCAAGATCAGCGGCGCGCGGGATGCGCGGCTCAAGGTGATCGAGGGGCAGCCGCCGATCATGGGCGGCGTGCCGGTGGCCTGCCCGTTCCGTGAGCGGTGCGAGTATCGCCATGCGCCTTGCGACAGCATCAACCCCGCGCGCCGCGCCATTGACGGGCAACCGGTGGGCCGGGGCCATGACGTCGCCTGCCATTGGACAGCCCCCGCCACGCAGGAGGTTGCCCATGCTTGAAGCGCACGCTGTCCCCTCAACTGCGGCACCGCTGGTTCAGGTGGATGGGCTGAAGATGCATTTCCCGATCTACAGCGGGGTTCTGCGCCGCCATACCGGCGACGTTAAGGCGGTGGACGGGGTCTCCTTCAGCATCAAGGCCGGGGAAACCCTTGGTCTGGTCGGCGAAAGCGGCTGTGGCAAATCCACCGTCGGCCGGGCGCTGCTGCGGCTTTATGAACCGACGGCGGGGCGGGTCATCATCGACGGTCAGGATGTCGCAAGCCTTGCGCCTGAAGACCTGCGCAAGAAGCGCCCAATGATGCAGATGGTGTTTCAGGACCCGCAGGCCAGTCTGAACCCAAGGATGACGCTGTCACGCATCATCAGCGAGCCTTTGGACGAACACACCGACTGGACCGAGGCGAAAAAGCAGGACTGGGTCCATGAGTTGATGGATTCGGTCGGCCTGAACCGTCGCTTTGCCAACCGCTTTCCGCATGAATTCTCTGGCGGCCAGCGCCAGCGGATCGGGATCGCCCGCGCCTTGGCGCTGAACCCCAAGTTCATCGTCTGCGATGAACCGATTGCCGCCCTTGACGTGTCCATTCAGGCGCAGGTCGTGAACCTGCTGGAGGATATGCAGGAAAAGCTGGGCCTGACCTATCTGTTCATCAGCCATGACCTGTCGATGGTGCGCCACATCGCCGACCGGGTGGCCGTGATGTATCTGGGCAAGATCGCCGAACTTTCCCCGCGCGATGACCTTTATTCGCGCCCCCTGCACCCTTACGCCGAGGCGCTGCTGTCGGCCGTGAACGAACCCGACCCGGTGATTGCCGCCAAGCGCCGCCGGATCATTCTGAAGGGCGATGTCCCGTCGCCCGCGAACCCGCCACAAGGGTGCAACTTCTGCACCCGCTGCCCCAAGGTGATGGACATCTGCCGGACCGTGAAACCCGACCTGATCGAGGTTGAGGCCAACCGCTTCGTCGCCTGTCATCTCTACCCAACAAATCTTGCCGCCGGATCAACCGGCGCGTCCGAGGCAACAGAGCGTAACCAACAAGGAGTAACCCGATGAAACTGAAAACCGCCCTTCTGGGCGCTGCCGCCGCGCTGGCCTTTGCGCCCGCGGCCTTTGCCGAGCGCGGGGCCGATGGCAACGTGAACGTGCTTTACTGGCAGGCGCCGTCGATCCTCAACCCCTACCTGTCCTCGGGCACCAAGGACGTGGAAACCGCCTCGCTGATCCTTGAGGGTCTGGCAGGCTTTGACGAAAAGGGCGTGGTCTTCCCGCGCCTGGCGGAATCGGTTCCGACCGTGGAAAACGGCGGCATCAATGCCGAACTGACCCAGATCACCTGGAAACTGAAGCCGGGCCTGCTGTGGTCGGACGGCACTCCGGTCACCTCGGCCGATGCGAAGTTCACCTATGAATACTGCACCCACCCCGAAGGCGGCTGCGCCCAGGCGGCGCGGTACGAAGGCATCTCCTCGATCGAGACGCCGGATGAGCTGACCGTCGTCATCAACTTCTCTGCACCGAAGCCGAACCCATACACCGCCTTTGTCGGCGGCACCTCGCCGATCCTGCAGGCGGCACAATTCGCCAACTGCCTTGGCGCTGCGGCCTCTACCTGCACCGAGCAGAACTTCAAGCCGATCGGCACCGGTCCCTTCGTCGTCACCGACTTCAAGGTGAATGACGTGGTTACCCTTGCCGCGAACCCGAACTACCGTGACCCGGCCAAGCCTGCCTTCGCCACCATGACGGTCAAGGGCGGCGGCGACGCTGCAGCCGCAGCCCGCGCCGTGCTGGAAACCGGCGAATTCGACTATGCCTGGAACACCCAGATCAACCCCGAACAGCAGATGCAGATGGCAGCCGCTGGCAAGGGCGTGCTTCTGAACGGTTTCGGCACGCTGGTCGAGCGGATCGAGATGAACATGACCAACCCGTCGCCGGACCTGCCGGAAGGCGAACGGTCGACCGTCAAGCATCCGCACCCGTTCCTGAGCGACATCAACGTCCGCAAGGCGCTGTCGATGGCGATCGACCGGCAGATCCTGGTGGACATCGGCTATGGCTCGGCCGGTCGTGCGACCTGCAACCTGGTGCCTGCGCCAGAGATGTTCGCCTCGCCCAACACGGACTGCATCGCGCAGGACATGGAAGGCGCCAAGGCCCTGCTGGAGTCGTCCGGCTGGGTTGATGCTGACGGCGACGGCGTCCGCGAAAAGGACGGCATGCCGCTGAAGATCGTCTACCAGACCTCGACCAACCCGGTCCGTCAGGACTTCCAGGCGGTGATCAAGGATTGGTGGACCGAACTGGGCGTCGAAGTGGAACTGAAAAACATCGACGCTTCGGTCTTCTTCGGCGGGGATGCGGGTTCGCCCGACACCTTCCAGAAGTTCTATGCCGACGTGGAAATGTACGCCAACAACTTCGACGGCACCGACCCGGAACCCTACCTTGCGCAGTACAAGTGCGACAAGATCCCGGGCCCGGACAACCAGTGGCAGGGCGAAAACATCAACCGCTTCTGCGACCCGACCTATGACGCGCTGGTCGACGAACTGTCGAAGACCGCCGACATGGCCAAACGCGGTGAAATCGCGATCCGCCTGAACGAGATGCTGACGAAAGACAGCTATGTCGTCGTTCCGCTGGTGGACCGTGGCCGTCTGTCGGCTGCCTCGAACACCCTTGGCGGTGCTGTGCTGAACACCTGGGACACCGAACTTTGGAACGTCCAGGACTGGTTCCGCGTGAAGTGATCTGACACGCAGGGTGGGCATTGCCCACCCTGCAGGCGGGGGCCAACAGGCTCCCGCCATTTCCTTCTTCCAACCAGACTGCTGATCAGAGGCGCCCGCCCCATGCTCACCTTCACGCTGAGACGGCTGTTATTGGCCATCCCGACGCTTCTGCTGATCAGTCTTGTCATTTTCCTGCTGGTGGACCTTGCCCCCGGCAGCCCTGCCTCGGAGATTCCGCTGACCGTCCCGCCGGAAGTGCGAATGAAGATCCTTGAGGCGTTGGGCGTCAATGAACCCGTCCACATCCGCTACCTGCTGTGGCTGAAGCAGTTCTTCTGGGTCGAACCGCTGAACGGCTTCGACGCGATCTTCGGCACGAACTACGCCGAAGGCATGCAGCGGATCATCAGCTATCAAAGCCGCAGCCCGGTGTTCCCCCTGATTGGTGAGCGTCTGCCGCAGACCCTGACAGTGATCGGCACCGCCTACCTGGTGGGCGTGCTGATCGCGTTGCCGATCGGGATCTATTCGGCCTACAAGCAATATTCCCTGTTCGACCAGTTCGGCACGATGTTCGCGATGATCGGCTTTTCGGTCCCGACCTTCTTCACCGGCACGCTGTTCATCATCATCTTCGCGGTCTGGCTGGGCTGGTTCCCGACGAAGTACGACACGACGCTGGCGGTCACCGATTGGGAAAGTTTCCTGAAACAGCTGCGCCAGATGGCGATGCCGGTGATGGTTCTGGGCCTTGCCAACGCCGCCGCGATCAGCCGCTACATGCGGTCCTCCATGCTGGAGAACATGAGCCAGGATTACGTCCGCACCGCCCGCGCCAAGGGCTTGGACGAACGGACCGTGGTGCTGAAACACGTCCTGCGCAATTCGCTGATCCCGGTGGTCACGGTCATCGCGCTGGGCATTCCGTCAATCTTCGGCGGCGCGATCATCACCGAAAACCTGTTCGGGGTGAACGGCATTGGTTCGGCGCTGATTCAGGCGATCCGGGGCAATGACCTGCCCATGGTGCAGACGCTCGCCTTCATCTTCGCGATCCTGATCGTGATGTTCAACCTGATCGCTGACCTTCTCTACGGCATGCTTGACCCGAGGATCCGCTATGACTGACACCAACATGGCAGCCTCCCGCCCCGAGACGTTTCGCGCCGCCGTCTGGGCCCAGTTCCGCAAGCACAAGGGCGCGGTCTTCGGGCTGATCGTGCTTGGCCTCTTGATCCTGTTCTCGGTCCTTGGCCCACTGATCTGGGCGCCGGAAAAGCTGACGGTGGTCGAGGCGCTGAAAAGCAAGAACCTTGGCCCAAGCCTGACGCACCCCATGGGAACCGACCAGCTGGGCCGTGACCAGATGCAAAGGATGATGGCGGCGGGCAAGGTCAGCCTTGCGGTGGGCTTTGTCGCGATGATCATCGCGATTTTCCTTGGCACCCTGATCGGCGTGCTGGCCGGCTATTTCCGGCGGCTGGACGGCCCCTTGATGCGGCTGACCGACATGTTCCTTGCCCTGCCGCTGATCCCGCTGCTGCTGGTGATGGTCATGCTGTTCCGCGATGACCTGTCGCGCACCATGGGGCCCGAGATGGGGGCCTTCGTCCTGATCGTCTTTGCCATCGGCGTGACCAGCTGGATGCACGCCGCCCGGATCGTGCGGGGAGAAGTGCTGGCGCTGAAGGAACGTGAATATGTGCTGGCCTCCCGGTCGATCG